>NZ_KV805556.1:95660-339761 GCF_001811595.1 Enterococcus sp. HMSC078F03
TTTGTACTCTCAATAATTTCTTATCAGTAAAACAGGGATTAAAGAAAGAATCGTTGCCCAATAGTTTTTGTACTCTCAATAATTTCTTATCAGTAAAACACATGTTGATTCACTTCATCGCAGAATTTTGTTTTTGTACTCTCAATAATTTCTTATCAGTAAAACAATAAGGAAGTAGGTTGGATGTACGAACTCGCTTTTATACTCCCAATAATTTTCAAAAAAGCCATCCCCACTAAATTCTTAAATATAGTCATCTTTCTAGCATAATTATTTGTATCTGAAGCAACAGCCAAATTGGCTTCTTCAGATACTTTTTGTTATTTAATTTAAGAGTTTTCTCAGTTGTACCAACAAATTGATAACTTATAATTTTCAAGTCCTACATATAATGGTAAAATAGAATAGATTGAAATTAATTGGAGGAATAATGAATCGATGAAAAAAAGATTGCTATTATTTATTGGTTTGGCAAGTATACTTACATTGACAGGATGTGCAAAATGGATTGATCGTGGTGAATCCATCACAGCGGTAGGCTCATCAGCTTTACAACCATTAGTAGAGACAGCGAGTGAGGAATATCAAAGCCAAAATCCAGGAAGATTTATTAATGTCCAAGGTGGCGGAAGCGGAACAGGTCTGAGTCAAGTCCAATCTGGCGCGGTAGACATTGGTAATTCTGATTTATTTGCAGAAGAGAAAAAGGGCATCAAAGCGGAAGACTTAATTGATCATAAAGTTGCTGTTGTTGGGATTACACCAATCGTTAACAAAAATGTCGGTGTCAAAGATATCTCAATGGAAAATTTAAAGAAAATCTTTTTAGGTGAAGTAACAAACTGGAAAGAACTTGGCGGGAAAGATCAAAAAATTGTTATTTTGAACAGAGCGGCCGGTAGTGGTACGCGTGCGACTTTTGAAAAGTGGGTCTTGGGAGATAAAACAGCCATTCGTGCGCAAGAACAAGATTCCAGCGGCATGGTTCGTTCCATTGTTTCTGATACACCAGGAGCGATTAGTTATACCGCATTTTCATATGTTACTGATGAAGTAGCTACGTTAAGTATTGATGGTGTTCAGCCAACAGATGAAAATGTAATGAACAATAAATGGATTATTTGGTCTTATGAACACATGTACACTCGTAAAAATCCAAGTGATTTAACCAAAGAGTTTTTAGACTTTATGTTGTCAGATGATATCCAAGAACGTGTGATTGGTCAATTAGGGTATATTCCTGTTTCGAAAATGGAAATTGAACGGGATTGGCAAGGAAATGTCATTAAATAATTCTCTTAACACAAAATTTACAAACTTAACATAAAATTTACATGTTATTAAAAACAAATTGATGTAAAAAAGGTACACTATTTTTATCTGTAAAAGTTGGATTGTTTGAGGAGGAAATATTCTTGGAAGATGTACAGAAAAAATTATTAACAAAATCGAAAAGAGCCAAGATGGAGCAACGAGGAAAATTTATTAGTTTCCTATGTATTGCCTTAATTGTAGCAGTGGTTGTTTCAATTTTCTATTTTGTTGCAAGTAAAGGACTTGCTACATTCTTTAAAGATAAGATTAACGTGTTTGATTTCTTATTTGGAACAAACTGGAACCCAAGTGATATCGGCGCAGACGGTAAACCCATGGTTGGGGCTTTACCAATGATTGCGGGTTCCTTTATTGTAACGTTTTTGTCAGCGATTGTTGCGACGCCATTTGCGATTGGAGCGGCTGTTTTTATGACAGAAATTTCACCTAAAAAAGGAGCGAAATTTTTACAACCAGTTATTGAATTACTTGTAGGGATTCCCTCTGTTGTTTATGGATTTATTGGTTTATCTGTCATTGTTCCTTTTGTCCGTTCAATCTTTGGCGGAACAGGCTTCGGTATTTTAGCTGGTACATTTGTACTATTTGTTATGATTTTACCAACGGTCACTACAATGACCGTGGATGCGCTAAAAGCTGTGCCTAGACATTATCGTGAAGCGTCGTTGGCGCTTGGTGCTACGCGTTGGCAAACGATTTATAAAGTTGTCTTGCGGGCAGCTGTGCCTGGTATTTTAACTGCGGTTGTCTTTGGTATGGCTCGTGCGTTTGGTGAAGCCTTAGCAATCCAAATGGTAATCGGAAATGCAGCTGTGATGCCAACTAGTTTGACAACACCAGCTTCGACACTAACAAGTATTTTGACAATGGGGATTGGGAATACGATTATGGGAACAGTTGAAAACAACGTTCTTTGGTCTTTAGCCTTGATTCTATTGTTGATGTCTTTACTATTCAACATTGTTATCCGAATTATCGGTAAGAGAGGAGCCTTAAAATAATGAATGCAAAAAAAGCAGATAAAATCGCAACAGGTATCTTATATGCCGTATCTGGCGTCATTGTTTTAATTTTGGCGGCCTTACTGATTTACATTTTAGCTAGAGGAATTCCACATATTTCGTGGGAATTTTTAACACAACCATCCAGAGCCTATCAAGTTGGTGGTGGGATTGGTATTCAGCTTTTCAATTCACTATATTTACTATTGATTACAATGATTATTAGTATTCCAATTTCATTAGGTGCTGGAATTTACTTATCGGAATATGCGAAAAAGAATTGGTTAACTGATTTAATTCGTACCTCGATTGAAATTTTAAGTTCATTGCCTTCCGTTGTTGTGGGGCTGTTCGGCTTCTTGATTTTCGTTGTACAAATCGGATATGGCTTTTCAATCTTATCAGGTGCGTTAGCATTAACATTTTTTAACTTACCATTATTGACTAGAAATGTTGAGGAATCTTTGAAAGCCATTCATTATACACAGCGTGAAGCGGGGTTAGCCTTAGGTCTTTCACGTTGGGAAACAGTAAAAAAAGTTATTTTGCCAGAAGCGTTACCAGGAATTTTGACAGGGGTTATTTTGAGTTCTGGTCGGATTTTCGGTGAAGCCGCTGCGTTAATTTATACAGCAGGACAAAGCGCACCTGCCTTAGATTTCAGTAATTGGAATCCGTTGAGCGTTTCAAGTCCAATTAGTATTTTCCGTCAAGCGGAAACGTTGGCTGTGCATATTTGGAAAATTAATACTGAAGGTACGATGCCAGATGGCGCTGCGGTCTCAGCAGGTGCCTCCGCTGTGTTAATTTTAGTAGTTTTACTTTTCAATTTCGGCGCTCGTTTTATCGGCAACCGTCTTTATAAGAGAATGACATCAGCTTAATGTTAGGGGAATTAGCATGAAAGAATACAATTTAAATGATACCCATTTACTTCAACTAGATAGCCAAAAAGACCCAATTGCGTTACACACGGAAGACTTACATGTCTTTTACGGGGACAATGAGGCTATCAAAGGTGTTGATTTACAATTTGAAAAGAACAAAATAACCGCCTTAATTGGACCTTCTGGTTGCGGTAAATCCACGTATTTACGTTCGCTAAATCGTATGAACGATGGCATTGCCAATACACGTGTTACTGGAAAAATCATGTATAAAGATGTCGATGTCAATACGAAAGAAGTGGACGTCTACGAAATGAGAAAACGCATTGGCATGGTTTTTCAGCGGCCCAATCCATTTAGTAAATCTATCTATGAAAATATCACATTCGCATTGAAACAGCATGGTGAAAAGGATAAGAAAAAATTAGATGAAATCGTTGAAACAAGTTTGAAGCAAGCCGCACTTTGGGATCAAGTGAAAGATAACTTAAACAAAAGCGCCTTGGCTCTTTCTGGTGGGCAACAACAACGTTTGTGTATCGCTCGGGCAATTGCGATGAAACCAGATATTCTATTGTTAGATGAACCGGCAAGCGCGTTAGATCCGATTTCAACAGGAACGGTTGAAGAAACGTTAGTGAATTTAAAAGATGATTACACGATCATCATTGTGACACATAACATGCAACAAGCGGCGCGGATTAGTGACTATACAGCTTTCTTCTATATGGGCAAAGTCATTGAATACGACCATACAAGAAAAATCTTTACACGACCAAAAATTCAAGCAACGGAAGACTACGTTTCAGGACATTTTGGTTAGGAGGAGCAAGATGGGCAAAGAAATTATTTCATCAAAAGATTTACATTTATATTACGGGAAAAAAGAAGCATTGAAAGGCATTGATTTAACTTTTAATCAAGGAGAATTAACTGCCATGATTGGTCCTTCTGGTTGCGGGAAATCAACGTATTTACGTTGCTTGAATCGTATGAATGATTTAATCCCAGACGTAACTATTACTGGAAGTGTTGTCTATAAAGGAAAAGATATTTATGGACCGAAAACAGATAACGTTGAATTACGTAAAGAAATTGGCATGGTTTTCCAACAGCCTAATCCATTTCCATTTTCAGTTTATGAAAATGTGATTTATGGCTTGCGCCTAAAAGGAGTCAAAGACAAGCAAGTCTTAGATGAAGCAGTTGAAACCAGTTTGAAAGCTGCTGCCGTTTGGGAGGATGTCAAAGATAAACTTCACAAAAGTGCACTTTCACTTTCTGGTGGACAACAACAGCGGGTTTGTATCGCTCGTGTGTTAGCTGTGGAACCAGATATTATTTTATTAGATGAACCAACTAGCGCCTTGGACCCAGTTTCTAGTGGTAAAATTGAAAACATGCTGTTAACATTAAAAGAGAAATATACCATGATTATGGTGACACATAATATGTCACAAGCATCACGGATTTCTGATAAAACGGCCTTCTTTTTACAAGGTGATTTAATTGAATTTAATGACACGAAAAAAGTATTTTTAAATCCAAAAGAAAAACAAACAGAAGATTACATTTCTGGTAAATTTGGTTAAAAGGGGGAAAAAGAATGTTACGGACACAATTTGAAGAAGAACTATTGAATCTGCACAATCAATTTTATGAAATGGGTATGATGGTTAGTAGTGCCGTCCATAAATCCGTGAAGGCATATATTAATCATGATAAAAAATTAGCTCAAGAAGTGATTGATCGCGATATTGAAATCAATGATATGGAAGTCAAACTTGAGAAAAAGAGTTTTGAAATGATTGCGTTACAACAACCAGTGACAACAGACTTACGTATGATTATCACTGTTATGAAAGCTAGTTCGGATTTAGAAAGAATGGCGGACCATGCCGTTTCAATTGCTAAATCAACGATTCGCTTAAAAGGAGAAACACGTATTCCTGAAATTGAAAAAGAAATTTCAGATATGTCTGATTATGTGAAAAAAATGGTGGATAATGTTTTAATCGCCTATGTTAAAACGGATCAAAAAGATGCACGAATGATTGCACAAATGGATGATCGTACTAATGAATATTTCGATAGTATTTACAAACATGCCGTAGAAGCAATGAAAGCTAATCCAGAAACGGTTATTAGCGGAACTGATTATCTACATGTGGCACAATACTTGGAAAGAATTGGCGACTATGTCACAAATATTTGTGAGTGGATTGTTTACTTGGCAACTGGTAAAATTACCGAATTGAATAGTAATCGTGACGAACAATTTTAAGATAAACAAATAAAAAAAACTAGGAGACGGCCTTTTTTAGACCAATTCCTAGTTTTTTTAACGTAAAATGAACTGATTTTATAAAACTAGTCCTTACTAATGAGAAGAAATCGTTCTTAAGTCCTATGACAAATGATCAAAAACAAGGCATAATAATGCATGTAAGGAAAACACTATTGAGTGAAAAATTTGCTAAGGAGGCAATATCCATGAAAGAAAGAGAACGCGTATTAGAATTAGTGAAAAAAGGTATTCTAACGTCAGAAGAAGCGTTAATTTTATTAGAAAATATGGCAACTGAAAAAGATGAAAAACAAATCGAAAAAGCTGCTGAAAAAGTCGATACACAAAATATTGGAACAACAAATAAAGAAGATCAAGTCGCAGATTTAATGGATGCATTAGAAAAAGGCGAATCAGAAGGACCTACTGTTGATTCGTTTGAAGAAAATACACAGGACAGTGCAGAAAAAGATCGTGAAAACTTAGAAAGAATTCTTGATGAGTTAGCAACAAAAGCCAATCGCGCTTCGGCTGAATTGGACGAAGTCAACGCAGAAATTGCCGGCATCAAAGAAGAAATTAAAGAAGTCGCAGAAGAAATTGGAACATTAGATACAAAAGAAGAATTAGATGCATTAACAGAAGATGAACAAGTCCAACGAAAAGACTTGCACGTTTTACTTGCACAATTAGAAGAAAAATTAGCGACTCAAAGTACTGAAAAAACAGCATTGGAAGAAGAACTAAAAAACATTCGCAAAGAACAATGGAAGGGTCAATGGAATGATACAAAAGAAAAAGTTTCTTCTCAATTCTCTGAAGAGTGGAAAGATCAAGCCACAGACACCTTTAACCAAGTCGGCGGCAAAGTTGCCGAAGTTGGCGGCCAAGTGGGAGAATTCTTGAAAAAAACATTTAATTCTTTCAGTGATACCATGAATGATAATGTGGAATGGAAAGACATTAAAATGAAAGTTCCTGGTGTGGCAACAACTAAGTTTGAACATGAGTTTAACTATCCAAATCCACAAGCAAGTTTAATTGATGTCAAGGTAGCAAATGGTACCGTGGTTTTCAAAACTTGGGATCAAGAAGATGTGAAAGTCGAAGCAAAAATCAAATTATATGGTAAAATGGCAGGAGATTCACCAATGGAAGCTTTCTTAGAACGAAGTGACATTGATGTGGATGATGAAACGATTTCTTTCCAAGTGCCAAACAAACGGGTGAAAGCAGATTTAACGTTCTATTTACCAAAACGCACTTACGATCATGTATCTGTTAAATTATTAAACGGAAATGTCTTAGTAGAAGAGTTAACAGCGAAAGATGTTTACACAAAATCAACGAATGGGACGATTACGTTTAAAAAAATTGATGCAACTATGTTAGAAATTGAAGGCGTGAATGGTGAAATTAAAGTCCTAGAAGGAACAATTTTAGATAACATTATTGAAACAGTCAATGGTGATGTGTCTATTTCCGCGGCACCAGAAAGTCTAAGTGTTTCTCTGATTAATGGAGATATCCGCATTACAGCTAAAGAAAAAACGCTTCGCCGTGTTGAAGCAAGCTCTGCAAATGGGAATATCAAGTTGGCCTTGCCAAATGACTTAGGCGTTGAAGGGCAAGTGAAAACTAATTTAGGTAGTATTAACAGCCGTTTAACAGATATTGAAGTTGTTCGTGAAAAGAAAGATCGCGGCAATCAACAATTACATTTTAGACGTGTACTGGAAGAATCAATGGCTCAAATTAATGCTTCTACAACAACGGGAAGTATTTTCCTAAAAGATACGGATAAATAATTAATAATTTTAAGCTAGATGGGCTGACGAATCAGCCTTTCTAGTGTAAAATTTAGTAGACGAGGTGAAAACATATGAAAAGAAAACTAACAAAATCTCCGAATAACGTGGTTTTAACAGGAAGCTTAGCTGGGATTGCTGATTGGCTAGGAATTGACCCAACAATTATTCGTGTCGTTTATGTCTTGCTCAGCTTTTTCTCAGCAGGATTTCCAGGCATTCTCTTATACATTGCCTTAGCAGTCTTGATCCCTTCTGGAAGAACAGGAAGTGATCGCGGCTACGGCCATCAAAATCCTTATAATAGAAATGTTCGCAATGAAAATCCTTATGCTGCCAATAAAAAGCAACGTAAAGAAGCGGAAAAAATTGATGATGACGAATGGAGTGACTTTTAATGACATATTTTCAGCGATTGGTTGTTAATACACTGACATTCATTTCTTTATCAGTTGTTTTTCCTGGCATGATTCATGTGAGAGGCATAATGCCTGCAATTATTGCCGCCTTTGTTCTCTCAATCCTAAATATGTTGGTGAAACCAGTCTTAACAATCTTGTCGCTCCCATTTACTTTATTAACGTTTGGTCTATTTAGCTTTGTTGTCAATGCAGCGATTTTACAAATGACCTCGTTTTTTGTGGGGGAAATGAACTTTGGCTTCTCAAGTTTTTGGGCAGCGGTGCTAATGGCTGTAATTATGTCAATTGTCAATACGATCGTTACGGATCACAATTTATCTAAATATGAATAAAAAAGCCTGAAGAACGTAGCATAAAATGCGTTCTTCAGGCTTTTTCGATGGTTAAATTTTCTAGGTGACATTCTGGATGGCGGCTGATATAGCCATATAAAATGTTTAAAAAATCAACTTGTTGCTTCGAGTAATGCTCAATTGTTTTCGGTGTTTTTTTGGGCATAATTTTTTTTGCTAGTTCAAGCGGTGAATATTTTTGAAACGTTTGTTTAGTTACAACACGTGTTGCTACCACCAAGCCTTGGTAAATTAAATAGTATTTGATTTTTTTCTGACAAGGTAACCACATCAGTTGCCAATCTCGTTGGTTAGCTTGACTAATTCGTTGATTTTGGTTTGCAAAGCGCGTCAAAAAGAGCCAATCTTCTTTGAGTTTTGCTGCTTTTTCGAAGGCTTGTTTTTCAGCAGCTTCTTGCATTTGTTGAGCAATTCGTTTGATTGGTTCTCGTCCTTGATTATGGAAAAAGTCGAACAATTCTTGTTGAAATAGTTCGGTCGGAATGGCACTCTCTTTTTGAAAGGTTTGATGCCAATAGTTGGTTGGGACGAGATCGTAGATACTATCCAAAATTATTTTTAAACGGTTTAATTTTCGACGAATCGAATAAGGACCAAAACAGTTCTCTTTAGTGGGCATATTTAAGAGTTTAATCTCTAATTGCCGCTCATTAACGGCTACTGATACATAAGAATATTGTTCATAAGCATTCATTTGGCGATTATAGCGCGGCCGGTACTGTTGAATCAGTTGACATTCTAGGAGGAGCGCATCCAATTCTGTGTCAGTATGGAGAACATCGAAGTCTATAATTTGTTTGACTAAGCGCATCGTCTTTCGAGAATGTTGATGACTATTAATAAAATAGCTCGACACGCGATTTTTCAATTTTTTGGCTTTGCCCACATAAATAATTGTGTCGGTTGCGTCTTTCATTAAATAAACACCAGGCGTTAACGCTAATTGATGGGCTTTTTCCTTTAAATATTCTTTCATAAGTTTCCTCTTTTCTTAAAAGGATCGGCTTCAAGTATACAAAGTTTTCTGAAATAGTCAAGTAACAGAAATAGCATAGATAATTTCACTGAAAAATAGTTTCATTTTTTTGAAATATGATAATTCTAGGAATTATCTAGTGAATAGCTAGAAACTTGTATTTTTAAATGATAAAATATAACAAGTAGCAGAAAGGACTGACATTCGATATGACAGAAGTGGTAAAGATTTATCAACTGGTAGAAAATCTTTCTTTAGAAGTAGTCTACGGAGATGAAGAAAGCTTAAATAGAACAATTAAAACTGGTGAAATTTCCCGGCCAGGCTTAGAATTAACTGGGTATTTTAATTATTATTCCCATGATCGTTTACAATTATTTGGGAGCAAAGAAATTACCTTTGCGGAACGAATGATGCCTGAAGAGCGTTTATTAGTGATGCGCCGTTTATGTGCGAAAGATACTCCAGCCTTTATAGTATCCAGAGGACTAGAAATCCCCGAAGAATTGATTACAGCAGCAAAAGAAAATGGGGTTTCTGTATTACGTTCACCGATTTCAACTTCCCGTTTACTAGGGGAACTATCCAGTTATTTAGATGGCCGTTTAGCTGTTCGGACAAGTGTCCATGGGGTTTTAGTTGATGTTTATGGACTTGGTGTTTTGATTCAAGGAGATAGCGGTATTGGTAAAAGTGAAACAGCTTTAGAGCTTATTAAACGTGGCCATCGGCTAATCGCAGACGATCGTGTCGATGTTTATCAGCAAGATGAATTAACCGTGGTGGGAGAGCCACCAAAAATTTTGCAGCATTTAATTGAAATTCGTGGTATCGGGATTATTGACGTCATGAACCTGTTTGGAGCTAGTGCGGTCCGCGGCTTTATGCAAGTTCAATTGGTCGTTTATTTAGAGGCATGGGAAAAAGACAAGAAATATGATCGCCTCGGTAGTGATGATGCAATGGTTGAAATAGCTAACGTTGATGTCCCTCAGATTCGCATTCCTGTTAAGACTGGCCGAAATGTGGCCATTATCATTGAAGTAGCAGCAATGAACTTCCGCGCGAAAACAATGGGCTATGATGCAACAAAAACGTTTGAAGAGCGCTTAACCCGTTTAATTGAAGAAAATTCAGGAGAATAGAAGGAGAAGATGTGATGATGTTAGCTCAAGTGAATTCAATTGCATTTCGCCTTTTCGGTATTCCCGTCTATTGGTATGCAATTATTATTGTTTCAGGGATTGCTTTAGCTGTTTGGCTAAGTAGTCGTGAAGCCGTTCGTGTTGGTTTAAAAGAAGATGATGTCTTTGACTTTATGCTCTGGGGATTACCTGCAGCAATTGTTGGCGCGCGCTTGTATTACGTCGCTTTTCAATGGCAAGATTATGTAGACAATCCGATTGAAATTTTCTTTACTCGAAATGGTGGCTTAGCGATTTATGGTGGTCTTATTGGTGGGGGACTGGCGCTGTTTTTCTTTACGCGTCATCGTTTCATTTCTACATGGACTTTTTTAGATATTGCCGCACCAAGTGTGATTTTAGCGCAAGCAATTGGTCGCTGGGGCAACTTTATGAATCATGAAGCCTATGGGCCAGCGACCACCAGACAATTTTTAGAAAATCTCCATTTACCAACGTTTATCATTGATAACATGAATATCAACGGAACGTATCATCAGCCAACATTTTTATATGAATCTGTCTGGAATGTTTTAGGCTTTATCGTTTTATTGTTATTACGCAAAAAGCCACACTTTTTAAAAGAAGGCGAAGTCTTTTTAGGTTATATAATATGGTATTCTTTCGGCCGTTTCTTCATCGAAGGCTTACGGATGGACAGTTTGTATGCGTTTAGTAACATTCGTGTCTCACAATTGTTGTCTTTAGTGATGTTCGTGGCAGCAATTGTTATTGTGATTGTTCGTAGAAGGAATCCCAATTTGAAATTTTACAATCGGGAGAAACAAAAGAAAAAAATAACAACTTCTTAATCCAACTTGATCGAAGAATATGGTAAACTAGAGAAGTAACGTTGTTTAGCGAAAGGAGAGTTTCACCGATGAAACAAAAAGTCGCTGTTTTAGGTCCAGGCTCCTGGGGGACAGCTTTAGCTCAAGTATTAGCCGAAAATGGACACGAGGTCTGTATTTGGGGAAATAAACCAGAGCAAATCGATGAAATAAATACAAAACATACCAACAAACATTATTTACCAGAATTAATCTTACCTACTTCAATTCAGGCAACCACTGATTTAGCCACTGCTTTAGTAGATGTTGATGCGGTACTGTTTGTGGTACCAACTAAAGCCATTCGTTCAGTAGCACAAGAAGTGGCCCAACATTTAAAAACAAAACCAATTATTATTCATGCAAGTAAAGGGCTCGAACAAGGTACACATAAGCGGATTTCAGAAGTGATAGCGGAAGAGATTCCAGCAGAAAAACGGCAAGGAATTGTGGTTTTATCTGGTCCAAGCCATGCAGAAGAAGTCGCTGTTCATGACATTACAACCATTACAGCAGCAAGCGAAAATTTAGCAGACGCTGTGTATGTGCAAGAGTTGTTTATGAATGATTACTTTAGAATTTATACGAATGATGATGTGATTGGTGTAGAAACAGGGGCGGCCTTAAAAAATATTATTGCTTTGGGCGCCGGAGCGATTCATGGCTTAGGCTTTGGTGATAATGCCAAAGCGGCAATTATGACTCGTGGTTTAGCAGAAATTAGTCGTTTAGGGGTTGCGATGGGAGCAAACCCATTAACATTTATTGGTTTAAGTGGTGTTGGGGATTTAATTGTTACTTGTACAAGTGTCCATTCTCGAAATTGGCGTGCGGGTAATTTATTAGGAAAAGGTCATAAGTTAGATGAAGTCTTAGAAAACATGGGCATGATTGTGGAAGGTGTTTCAACAACTAAAGCAGCCTATGAATTGGCACAACAACTAGAAGTCGAAATGCCAATCACAGAAACAATCTACAATGTCTTGTACAATGACGAAGATGTACAACAAGCAGCAAAAGAAATCATGTTGCGCGATGGCAAAACCGAAAACGAATTTACACTTGATTTTTAGGAGGAAAAAAGATGAAAGTTAAAAAGGCAGTTATTCCAGCAGCTGGGTTAGGAACACGTTTCTTGCCGGCTACTAAAGCGATGGCAAAAGAAATGTTACCGATTGTTGATAAACCAACGATTCAATTTATTGTAGAAGAAGCACTAGCTTCAGGAATCGAAGATATTTTAATTGTGACAGGTAAAGCCAAACGTCCGATTGAAGATCATTTCGATTCAAATGTTGAATTAGAAAATAATTTAAAAGAAAAAAATAAAACCGATTTATTGAAATTAGTCGAAGAAACAACGGATGTTAATTTACATTTTATTCGTCAATCCCATCCGAAAGGCTTAGGACACGCTGTTTTACAAGCGAAAGCATTTGTTGGCAATGAACCTTTTGTCGTGATGTTAGGCGACGATTTAATGGAAGATAAAGTGCCATTAACGAAACAATTAATGGATGATTACGAACAAACACATGCTTCGACAATTGCGGTAATGAAAGTACCCCATGAAGATACTTCAAAATATGGTATTATCAATCCAGAAAAAGAAATCGAAAAAGGACTATACAATGTCGAGAACTTTGTTGAAAAACCAAAACCTGAGGAAGCACCAAGTGATTTAGCGATTATCGGCCGTTATTTATTAACCCCTGAAATTTTTGATGTACTTGAAAATCAAAAACCAGGCGCTGGTAACGAAATTCAGTTAACAGATGCGATTGACACTTTAAATAAAACACAACGCGTTTTTGCTCGTGAGTTTAAAGGAGAACGTTACGACGTTGGCGATAAATTTGGGTTTATGAAAACAAGCATTGAATATGGTTTGACTCATCCAGAAGTAAAAGATAATTTACGAGAATACATTATTAATTTAGGTGCTCAATTAGCGAAAAAAGAGCAACCAAAAGAAAAATAAATAAAAATAAGCGTAAAATTTCAATTCGTTAGAAGGAAATTTTACGCTTATTTTCTTAAAGAAAAGGGCATGAGAATTTTATAAAATAAATTGTCATTCTTAGCTTTATGAGTTGTGAAAAATATAAGTTGGTGTTATCCTAAGATTATAAATAAAATTTCAGAGGGGAGTAATGATATGTCAGGTGGGGAAATTGCTGCCTTAATTGCAGCGGTAGCATTTGTTGTTTTAGTCATCTTTTTAGTACTTGTGTTATATAAAGTTTCTCAAGTTGTTTCAAAAATTGAAGATACAATTGATGAAACAAATACAACAATCAAAGTCGTGACTAGCGATGTGAATGTATTGAGTCGCCAAGTGGAAGGCTTGCTTGTTAAAAGTAATGAACTATTGACAGATGTGAATCAAAAAGTAGCAACGATTGATCCGTTGTTTACGGCCGTTGCTGATTTAAGCGAAAGTGTCTCTGAATTGAACACCTCAAGTAAACATTTGATTACGAAGGTAGGAACCGTAGGGAAAGGCACAGCGAAAGCTGGTTTAGTGAGTAAAGTAGGCGGTTCTGCTTTTAGAGCAATGCGTTCAAAAAATAAAAAAACAAATAACTAATTGGAGGAGATTTTTATGGCTAAAAAAGGCGGATTTTTCTTAGGAGCAGTAATTGGTGGAACAGCAGCAGCCGTTGCCGCATTATTACTTGCACCAAAATCAGGTAAAGAATTACGTGATGATTTATCAAATCAAACAGATGATTTAAAAAACAAAGCGCAAGATTACACAGATTATGCTGTTCAAAAAGGAACAGAATTAACAGAAATCGCAAAACAAAAAGCCGGCGTTTTATCAGATCAAGCCTCTGATTTGGCAGGTTCTGTCAAAGAAAAAACAAAAGATTCATTAGATAAGGCACAAGGTGTTTCTGGCGACATGCTTGATAACTTTAAAAAACAAACAGGTGATTTATCTGATCAATTTAAAAAAGCAGCTGACGATGCTCAAGATCACGCGGAAGATTTAGGTGAAATCGCCGAAGATGCAGCAGAAGATATCTATATTGACGTTAAAGATTCTGCGGCAGCGGCCAAAGAAACTGTTTCTGCTGGTGTCGGTGAAGCAAAAGAAGCCACCAAAGATGTTCCTGAAAAAGCTGCAGAAGCAAAAGAAGATGTTAAAGATGCAGCGAAAGACGTAAAAAAAGAATTTAAAGGGTAATAAGCGTTTAGTTCATGAAAGCTAGCAACATATCGCGCTGCTTTTGTTCAGCGGCTTGCCTTAAAATTTAGAAATGAGGCCATCAGTCCGGTTGACTGATAGCCTCATTTTATTTTTATGCTATTGAATAATTTGCAATTCTTTAGTTGTCTTAGTGAATGGTTCGGAACCTGTTTTGGTTACGTGTAAACAATCTTCAATACGAACGCCTACTTTTCCAGGAATGTAAATACCGGGCTCAATAGAGAAACACATACCTTCTTCAATGACTAAATCATTGCCATGAACCAGCGATGGGTATTCATGGACAGTGGTTCCAATGCCATGGCCTAAGCGATGGTTAAAGTATTCACCATAACCAGCTTTTGTGATTACACCTCGAGCAATATCATCTAATTCGCCTGCTGTAACACCAGGTTTCACCGCTTCAGTTGCTGCTAATTGTGCTTCTAAAACAATTCCATAAATTTCTTTTTGGAAATCAGAAGGTTCCAAGTAGCTGACTGTTCGTGTGGCATCACTACAATAGCCATTATGAACGACACCTAAATCAAATAGCACTAAGTCATGGGGCTCAATTTTTGTTTCGCCAGGTACCCCGTGAGGACTAGCTCCGTTTTTTCCTGTTAAGACTAACGTATCAAAACTCATTGAGCGAATACCTTGACGTTTTAATTGATACTCGATTTCTGCAACAATTTCTTGTTCCGCAACGCCTGCTTGAATTGCTTTGAAGCCAATCTCAAAAGCGACATCCGCCCAACTACCAGCTTCTAGTAAACGTTGAATTTCAGGTTCTGTTTTAATTAATTGAAGTTTTTCAATTAAAGGCGTAACATCATGCGAAAAATCGCTAGCTGGGAAATAGGTTTTCAATTGATCGAAACGAGCTAAAGAAAGAGCTTGTTTTTCTAAAGCAAAGCGTGGCGTGCCTTGTGTTCGTTTATTTAACAATGCCGCAATTTTTTCCCAAGGATTTTCGCTATCTAAATAACCATAAACGGGATAAGTCCAACTACTATTTTCGGCATCTTCGACTTCTAATGCAGGTGTAAATAAAAATGATTGGTCGTCCGCAGCGATAAACAAAGCTAACACGCGTTCATGAGGTTCGCTTTCGTAACCGGAAAAGTAAGCGATATGACCAGGATCACTAATATAAGTGAAGTCAATCTTTTCTTGGTGCATCCAATTTTTTAAATCGGCAATTTTTTCTTGATTCATAAAACATCCTTCTTTCTTTTATTCTGAAGTGAATCACAGTACTATCATAACATGAAATGACAAAAAGTTCCTTTTGAAATGGAAAGTAAATTTTCATGAAAAAACGATAAAACGGTTGCAAAAATAGAAGAATTTTGATATTCTAGGCTAGGAAAGAAATGTAAACAGTGTTTTCAGAAAATGAGAACAAATTCATATTTATAGGAGAAGAAACATGGAAAAACAAACAATTACAATTTATGATGTTGCTAGAGAGGCAAATGTATCTATGGCTACTGTTTCTCGTGTTGTCAATGGTAATCCCAATGTAAAACCAGCAACGCGTAAAAAAGTCTTAGAAGTGATTGATCGCTTAGATTACCGTCCTAACGCAGTCGCACGTGGTTTAGCAAGTAAAAAAACGACAACAGTGGGTGTCATTATTCCAGATGTTAGTAATGCATTTTTTGCTTCATTAGCACGTGGCATTGACGACGTGGCTACAATGTATAAATATAATATCATTTTAGCTAATTCAGATGGAGACGATCAAAAAGAAGTTACTGTATTAAACAATTTACTTGCAAAGCAAGTAGATGGGATTATCTTTATGGGTCATCGCATTACAGATGATATTCGTGGTGAATTTTCACGTTCAAAAACACCTGTTGTCTTAGCAGGTTCAATTGATCCAGACGAACAAGTTGGTAGCGTTAATATTGATTACACAGAAGCAACGAAAGATGCAACAGCGACTCTAGCGAAAAATGGGAACAAAAAAATTGCTTTTGTTAGTGGTGCATTAATCGATCCAATTAATGGTCAAAACCGAATGAAAGGCTACAAAGAAGCCTTAGCGGAAAATGGCTTGTCTTATAATGAAGGCTTAGTTTTTGAATCTGAATATAAATTTAAAGCAGGGATTAATTTGGCTGAGCGTGTCCGTAATAGTGGGGCAACTGCTGCCTTTGTTACAGATGATGAGCTAGCGATTGGTTTATTAGATGGGATGCTAGATGCTGGTGTGAAAGTTCCAGAAGAATTTGAAATCATTACAAGCAATAACTCATTGCTTACAGAAGTCTCTCGTCCACGTCTATCAAGTATTACACAACCTTTATATGATATCGGTGCCGTGTCAATGCGTTTATTAACAAAACTAATGAACAAAGAAGAAATTGAAGAAAAAACAGTTGTTTTACCTTATGGAATTGATCAAAAAGGTTCAACAAAATAAGAGAAAATTCTACTAGAAATGCAAAAAAGTACAAGAAGAAATCATGAAAATGATTTCTTCTTGTACTTTTTTTTAATGAATTACTTCCTTGCATTCTGCTATTAATACACAGTAAGATCGAAAATTAAAATAAGATTAAGTTGATTAGAAAATCGGTCGGTAAAGCATTACTTATGGTATCTTTAGATTAAAAAAAGAGGTGTTTCTGTGAAGGTAAAGGAATTAACTGTCGAGTATGGTAATAGAACAATTATAGAAAATTTATCTATGCAAGCTGAATTTGGTGAAATAATTGGCTTAGTTGCTCCTAATGGAACTGGAAAAACCACGTTTTTTAAAGCTATATCTGGTTTAATCCCTAGAAAAAATGGAAATATTAGTTTAAATAAGATTGATTACAATAGTAGAGGTGCAACGTATTTAAAAGAACTATTTTTTCTTGAAAGTAGTAAAAATTTATATGATTATTTGACGCCGAAAGAACATCTTGAATATATTAAAGCCGCTTGGAAAAGTAATAGCGATATAGAGCATATTTTTGAACAATTAAAGATGAAAGAATATCAAAATAGAACAATAAAAAAATTATCGCTCGGAATGAAACAACATGTATTATTAGCGATGTATTTAGCAAGTGATGCAACAATACTTTTGTTAGATGAACCTTTTAATGGCTTGGATCCTACTAGTGTTAGTTTATTCATAATGTGCTTAAAAGAAATAGTTTCTAAAGATAAAATAGTTATTTTATCTTCTCATGATTTGTATAATGTTGAACACACATGTACACGTATTTTATTTATGAAAAATAAAAAGTTGGTTGAGAATGATCAACGTAACCTTTCTTTACGTGAACAATATGATAACTTATATTTAAGAGGAGAAGAGAGAAATGCTTAAGATAGAAACGATAAAAATATTGAAAGAGAAGAGTCTGTGGTTTGTGTTTGTAGCCTTTATTTTAATGTTAATTTATCCGTTACTAGCTCAACCCCAACAACTTTCTTTTAAAGAAATGCAATATGAAAACCGAATCAAAAATAACGAACAAGCGAAAGAAAAAATGAAAAATGAACCTGCAGCAAAAGAAACTTTAAATGAGATAGAAGATGAAAGTGAGCAATTAAGGAAAGCAATTAATGCCATCAAAATTGGTGATGAATGGGCTTTATTAGAAGCTGAGAAAAAATTGGAAGAAAGTAATTTAAACGCAATGTTAAAAGGAACGTTGTACAGTATACCAATTATTGAGCAACAAAAAAGAGTCAAAGAATTGCAATATTTATCTGAAAACAGGATCAAACAAGTGGATTCTTCTGAAGTTGCTAAAATGCCTGCTTTGAATTACCTAGGTTTTCTTTTATCGATGGATTTTCCATATACATTATTATTAATTATCCCTAGTTTAATGATTATAGCGCTCGCAACTTTAGAAAAAAGAAAAAATACTGTTTCTTTATGGAACGGCCTTCCCTTAAAACTATGGAAAAAATATTCTATTAAAATAAGTAGTATTTTGTTTACAGTCGGATTGGTTTCTTATCTGTCAATCTTTCTTTCTGTAATCAGTGCATTTTTCAAAAATGGTCTGGGAAACCCTGATTATCCAGTCGCGATTATTGAAAAGGGACAAAGTGTTACAATCATTTCTCTTTCTAACTATTTGTCGAGAAGCCTAATTATGTTTGGTATGCTGTTATTAGCATTGACAGTATTCAGTTTCTTGCTTTCACTGTTTACTGGAAATTTGATTGTTCATAGCTTGCTAATTGTTGGTGTGGTATTATCTTCAGGATTTAGCATGCTTTCCAATAAATTTTTCTTTACATCTTATATGAATTTTCCCAAAATTATTAATGGAGGAAATGGGTATGAGCCGATGGATGAGATAGGTCTCACATTTGATTTTTCTTTAAAGATGATAGTTGTCTATGTATTAATAAGTTTAATAGTATCTGCTATTGTTTTGAGAAACAGAAAGGGATTATTTTAGTTAAAATAGGTTGATTGCTGCATATTATTTCATTAAATGTAGGAGCTATTTTTGAATAGCTCGAGCTAGTATCGATGGTAAAGAATAAGAGAAACAATAAAAGTAGAGACGTAATTCATCAATTGATGGATTACGTCTCTACTTTTTTACATAATTTTGGTTACAAGCTTAACTTACCAAATTCTTTAGTTGTTCTTTTTATTATCGTTGTTTTTATTGTTGTTGTTGTTATTATTTGTAGTGGCACGTGGAGCAAGATTTCCCCAGTAAGAAGCGTAATTGCTGTCTGTTCCACCGATCCCAAATTTATAGGTACTTTGTGGTGCACCATCTTTGGCATAGTATGAAGTCGTTGTTTTGCCAGGTGTATTGAACTTGGCACCATTATAGGTAATTGAGCCAGGTTTTTCACCAGTAAATTCAGAAACTTTTGATTTAATAACACTTGGGTCTAATTCAAATTTTTGACCAATGCCAAACAATTCTGGATTCGCATAGTACAGCGCGTTGGCTAAGTTCGCCATATAATTCCCATTATTGTCGCCGCTGGTCATCGTCATTGGCGCTGGTAGATCATGTCCTGCCCAAGAACTTAGTGTCACAGTTGGGGTAGAGACAATCAGCCATGAATCTTTATAGTCATCAGTTGTCCCAGTTTTTCCGACCCAATCAGCACTAGCTAAATGAGGATTCAAGCCAGCTAACGTTGGTTTGAATTTTGTTGTATTCGCAGAATCCACCACTGAGCGCAACAAGTCATTCATAATAGAAGCGGTCGCCGGTGAATAAACTTGCGTTCCTTCATCTTTGTGTTCGTAGACTACATGTCCGCTATTGTCTGTAATTTTTTCAATCATGTAGGCTTTTTGATATTTACCTTTGTTAGCAAGTGCTTGGAAACCGTTTGTTTGAGTTACAACATTTGTTTCTACTGGACCCAATGGCGCAGATTCGTAAGCCCAAGCATCTGAAGCTGGATAGTTCATTTTACTTAAGTAGTGATTGTAAGAAAAATTATCATCACCTTTTTTCTTTTTCAATTCTTCATTTACATGATACACAGGGATGTTAAAAGACCAGTTTAACGCATTTCGAACGGTTACAAATTGATTTAAATCCACAGTTGTTGAGTTAGCAAAAGGAGTACCATCTGAATAAGTAGTCGTGTAGTTGGCCAAACGACTTTCAGAACCAATGATTCCTTGATCAATCGCAGGACCATAGACAGAAATTGGTTTAATCGTAGAACCAACTTGACGATCGGCATTAAAGGCATGGTTGTTTTGATTAATATCGAAGTTTCTGCCGCCGATAAAACCGAGGATACGACCAGTAGCGTTATCCATTAAAATATTCCCAGTTTCAATCATTGTATTCCCATTGACATCTGCAGTTCCATCATCAAGCAAATAACCATAATTTGCGACAGCGGTTTGCATCGTGTTGTAAATATTCTGATCAATGGTCGATTGGATTGTATAGCCTTGTGACTGGATTTCGCGACGTGCTTGTTCTTCATATTGATCTAAACCAACTTGATCTAAATCATCACGATTAACTTTAGCTTTTTTCATATCTAAATCCATGACAATCTCAACTGCTTTATCTAACACCGTATAGTATAGATAGCCTTCTGTATTGACATTGGCCTGTTCAGTTGGTAAAAAGTCTTTTTTCAAGTCGTAAGCTTTGGCTTCTTCATATTCCTTTTGCGAAATAGCTTTTTCTCGGTACATACTGAAAAGAACAAAATCTTTTCTCTTCATTCCTAAAGACAAATCGTCTTTCAAGGCACCAGTGTTAGTATAGGGCGTGTAAACAATGGGACTTTGGGGAAGTCCTGCGATAAAGGCCGCTTGAGGAAGATTCAAGTCCTTGGCACTTTTACCAAAGAGTCCTTTGGCTGCTTCTTCCACGCCTGCAATATTTTCACCTTTGTTATTACGACCAAAAGGGGAGACATTTAGATAAGTTGTCACGATTTCGTCCTTAGAAAAGTATTTTTCAATGCGTAAAGCTAATAAAATTTCGTTGGCTTTCCGTTTAAAAGTCGTTTCGTCAGTTAAAATCTGTTGCTTGACCAATTGCTGAGTCAATGTTGAACCACCAGAAGAACCGCCGATACCTGTTGCATCAGAAATCAACGCTCGAACTAGCGCTTTTGGTACTACCCCATGATGTTCTTCAAAATATTCATCTTCTGTTGAAATAATGGCTTTTTTTAGCAATGGAGACATTTGATCGCCATTAATTCGTGTCCGAATTAAATCTGATTTGATGTTAGCAATCGGAGTACCATCTGCGTAAGTCATTTTTGACACTTCGGTAATATCACTGATTTCTTTTTGCAATTCTTCCTTCGTTGGGGGCTGTGTATCTTCAACTAGAAAAGCAAAATAGCCCATTCCGATACCTAAGCCAAGAGAGCCACCTAAGACAATCAGAATAACCCCAAAAACAACTAATGACTGAAAAACGCGAATAATGACATTTAAAATAAGTAAAAAGACATTGCCGCCAGAAGAGGTCGTTGGTTTTTGCTTATTGTTACTTGAATTATTTTTCAAAAGCTTCACCTCAATAAAATGATACATTCTGTGTTATTATAGCAAAAAAAAGCTTCTATGAATAGTTTCTACACCAATTGCCATTTTTTGTTGAAAAAACTTAAGAGAAAATAGGTAAATCTCATTTTTTGACTTTTCAAGTGTGACAGAATCGGTTACTATGAATAGGGGAATTTGATCTATTATTATGTTTTACTATAGGAGGAAAATCATGAATTCAGCTTTTTTTGAAGAATTAAAAGCCCGTGGGTTGGTCTACCAAGTCACAGATGAAGAAGCCTTACAAAAACAATTAAATGAAGAATCTGTTAAATTATATATCGGCTTTGATCCAACGGCAGACAGTTTACACATCGGGCATCTACTGCCAATTCTTATGTTACGTCGTTTCCAACAAAATGGTCATGTGCCTATTGCTTTAGTTGGTGGCGGAACAGGCATGATTGGTGATCCATCATTCAAAGATGCAGAACGTAGTTTAAACACACTTGATACAGTGAAAGCTTGGTCTGAAAGTATTAAGGGCCAGTTGTCACGTTTTATCGATTTTGAAGATGAAAAAAATCCAGCGATTCTAGCAAATAACTATGATTGGCTTGGAGAGCTTTCGTTAATTGATTTCTTACGTGATGTTGGAAAAAACTTTACAATTAACTATATGATGAGTAAAGAAAGCGTGAAACGCCGAATCGAAACAGGAATTTCTTATACTGAATTTGCGTATCAATTATTACAAGCATATGATTTCTTGAAATTGTACGAAACAGAAGGTTGTTTATTGCAATTAGGTGGCAGTGATCAATGGGGAAACATTACTTCAGGGATTGAATTATTACGCCGAGAACAAGAAGTTCAAGGATTTGGCTTAACTATGCCTTTAATTACAAAAGCAGATGGTACCAAATTTGGTAAAACAGAAGGAAACGCAGTTTGGCTAGATGCGGAAAAAACTTCGCCATATGAATTTTATCAATTCTGGATTAACACAGATGATCGTGATGTCGTGAAATTCTTGAAATACTTTACTTTCTTAACATTGGATGAAATTGCAACAATTGAAGAAGAATTTACAGCGAACCCAGGGCAACGTGCTGCGCAAAAAGCGTTAGCCAAAGAAGTGACTACTTTAGTCCACGGTGAAGCAGCCTATCATCAAGCGGTTAAAATTTCAGAAGCTTTATTCAGCGGGGATATCCAAAGCTTAACAGCAGAAGAAATTAAACAAGGCTTTAAAGATGTACCAACGTACGAGGTGCAACCAGAGGATCAATTAAGTTTAGTTGACTTATTAGTTACCTCAAAAATAGAACCATCCAAACGTCAAGCCCGTGAAGATGTACAAAATGGAGCGATTTACGTCAATGGAGAACGTCGACAAGATTTAGCAGCTGAATTGACAGAAACTGATAAAATCGAAGGACAATTTACTGTGATTCGTCGCGGGAAGAAAAAATATTTCTTGTTAAAATACTAAAAAAATGAAAGCTTGGGACGAAGGTCGTTTAGACAACAGGTTCCAAGCTTTCGCTTTTAAAAAAGATAAATTGGGATTAATTCTGTTACAAAAAACTCTTTTTTACTATTGGGCATATTCAATTACAGATAACTTGTGCTATGCTAGAATAAAAAGTGCAGTCGCTATAAGGAGTAGGTTATGAAATCAATTGTCGAAAAGTTAAACTTAACGAAGTATCAGCACCCAGTTATTTTAAATAGACCACAGGCAGAGTATCTATCTGAATTTGCTTCAGCCGCGCAGCAATTACCCTCAGAACCAGTTGAGCTGATTTTTGCATTTGTGAAAACGATGGCGGAATTTCAAGAGATTGTTTCAATGGTGATTGAAGGTCAACATTTAGTAGAAAATGGGTTGTTATATGTGGCTTATCCGAAAAAAGGCAATAAAATCTATCCAACCTTTGTCCACCGAGATGAAATTTTTCCAACATTACAAGTAAACGAGGCAGATGGGTATATTAAAGGCTCAACCTTAAAATTTAATCGCATGGTTAGTTTAGATGAGACTTTTACGGTTGTCGGCATGAAGAATGTTCTTAAAAAGCAGCGAAGAATCAGACCAGTTCTGCTGTTGGGGATTATGTTCAATATTTACCAGAAATTGAAGCGTTGGTACAAACAGAACCAGCTGCTGCAGCGACATTCGCTGCATTAACGCCTGGTTATCAAAAAGAGTGGGCGCGGTATGTATTTAGTGCAAAGCGAGCGGAGACACGGAAAAAGCGGCAAACTGAAATGTTAGTCATTTTAAAAGAAGGCTATAAAACCAAAGCGCTTTATCAGCAAAGGAAGAAATAATGGCGCAGTCAATTGAAACAGTTACAGCATATATCGAAACAGTTGAACCAAACTGGCGAATTGCTTATCAGCAAGTATTAGATGTCGTTTCGCAAAATTTGCCAGCAGGATTTGAATTAACAATGCAATATGGCATGCCAACCTTTGTTGTACCGCTTTCAGTATTTCCAGAAGGCTATCTCAACCGTAGTGATGAACCGTTACCATTTATCAGTTTAGGCGCTACTAAAAGGCAAGTAGCTTTATATCACATGGGATTAATGGGAAATGAAGACGTCCGAAGTTGGTTTCAAGAAGCCTATCAGGAACAAGTGTCAACAAAGCTAAACATGGGGAAAAGTTGTCTTCGCTTCACTAATCCTAAGCGAATACCCTATGAACTAATTGGCGAATTAGTAACAAAAATCACGCTTGAAGAATGGCTGCAACAGTATCAACACTACCAAAAGAAAAAGAAGAATTATTAGGAGGAACCACATGTTATTAGGATCACACGTTAGTATGAGTGGCAAGAAAATGCTATTAGGCTCTGCCGAGGAAGCGGCTAGTTATGGCTCAACAACCTTTATGATTTATACAGGTGCGCCACAAAACACGCGCCGGAAACCGATTGAAGAAATGAATATTGAAGCTGGGCAAGCGTTTATGAAGGAACACAATTTGAGTAATATCGTCGTTCATGCCCCGTATATTATTAATTTAGGCAATACAATCAAAACGGAAAATTTCGGTTTTGCCGTAGACTTTTTGCGACAAGAAATTGAGCGAGCACAAGCGTTGGGAGCAACGCAAATCACGTTACACCCAGGTGCGCATGTTGGCGCAGGTTCAGAAGCCGGCATCAAACAAATTGTTAAAGGTCTAAATGAAGTCTTGTGGAAAGAGCAAATCCCTCAAATCGCTTTAGAAACAATGGCTGGTAAAGGAACCGAAATCGGCCGTACGTTTGATGAACTAGCTGCAATTATTGACGGAGTTACGC
This sequence comes from Enterococcus sp. HMSC078F03, assembly GCF_001811595.1. Taxonomy (NCBI): domain Bacteria; kingdom Bacillati; phylum Bacillota; class Bacilli; order Lactobacillales; family Enterococcaceae; genus Enterococcus; species Enterococcus sp. HMSC078F03. The sequence continues at coordinate 120,235 of NZ_KV805556.1, forward strand.
TAAATGATAAACTTTCTGTCACTCTGGATACTTGCCACATTAATGATGCAGGTTATAATGTAAAAGATGATTTTGATGGCGTATTAGTTGAATTTGATAAAATTATCGGATTGGATCGTTTAAAAGTTATTCATGTGAATGATTCTAAAAATCCTATGGGCTCACATAAAGATCGTCATGCCAATATTGGTTTTGGCACTATTGGTTTTGAAGCTTTAAACGGTGTGGTTCACCATGAAAAATTAACTGCTTTACCAAAAATTTTAGAAACACCTTATGTCGGAGAAGACAAAAAAAATAAAAAGGCCCCTTACGGTTTTGAAATTGCGATGTTAAAAAATCAAACATTTGATCCAGAATTATTAGAAAAAATTCAAGGACAAAACTAAAGCAACAATCGCTCTTAAAGGTCCTATTGACATTTAAGAGCGTATATTTTTGACTTTTAATCACTATTTTGCAAAAAAATCAGACTTTTTTCATTATTTAAGAGAAATCCCGCAAAAAGAACTTTTCTTTTTTTGCTATTTCTAGTAAAATAATTCATTGAGAGCAAAACTATACGGAGAGGAGAGAGTTTCAATGGCAACAGGTTGGGTAGTATTAATCGCAGTAATCGCTTTATTAGTAGGCGCTGCAGGGGGCTTTTTCCTTGCACGCAAATATATGCAAGATTATTTCAAAAAAAATCCTCCCGTTAATGAGGATATGTTACGCATGATGATGGCATCAATGGGTCAAAAACCGTCAGAGAAAAAGGTTAGACAAATGATGCAACAAATGAAAAACCAAGGAAAATAGTAAAGGTTATTCAGGTAATCATGAATAAGTGTAAAAACGGGCTGATTTTCAGTCCGTTTTTTTGTTGTTTTGCGGGAGAATAGGATAATCTAGGAGGAAAAGAGCGAAACGTTTAATCAAAAACAACAATAACGAAGAAACCTTCTAGCTCGAAAGTAGTCTTCGTAGAACAACAAAGTAAAGGAGGGACAACTGAATGTCCATATTCAAAAAATTAGGCTGGTTTTTTAAGCAAGAGAAAAAAAGTTATATTATTGGGGTTTTCTCATTAATGATGATCGCTCTTGTTCAATTAGTCCCGCCCAAAGTTATTGGCGTCGTTGTAGATGAAATCGTTAACAAAGAAATTCGCTTAACGAAAATTATCGTATGGGTTGCACTCTTGATTGGTGCTGGGCTTGCCCAATATCTTTTTCGCTATATTTGGCGGATGCATATTTGGGGGAGTGCCGCTCGTTTGGAAAAAGAGCTACGGACTCAATTATTTCATCATTTCACAAAAATGGATAGCATCTTTTATCAGAAATATCGGACAGGTGACTTGATGGCGCATGCAACCAATGATTTAAATGCCATCCAAAATGTGGCTGGAGCTGGGATTTTAACATTTGCTGACTCTGTGATTACGGGAGGAACAACGATTATCGCAATGGTTCTATTTGTCGATTGGCGCTTAACATTAATTGCTTTATTACCGCTGCCTTTATTAGCGGTCACCTCACGAGTTCTAGGTTCTAAGTTGCATGATGCCTTTCGAGATTCACAAGCTGCTTTTTCAGCGATTAATGATAAAACACAAGAAAGTATTACTGGAATTAAAGTCATTAAAACATTTGGGCAAGAACAAGAAGATCTTGCTGATTTTACAGAGAAAATTGATGATGCTATCGTCAAAAATAAACGAACGAACTTTTTAGATGCACTATTTGATCCGTTTATTACGCTGATTATTGGTGTTTCTTATGTTTTGACAATTATTATTGGTGGTCGTTTCATCATGGAAGGAACGATTAGTTTAGGTCAGTTGGTCTCTTTCATTGCCTATATTGGGATGCTAGTTTGGCCAATGTTTGCGATTGGGCGCTTATTTAATGTGTTAGAACGTGGGAATGCTAGTTACGATCGTGTGAACGAATTATTACATGAAAAAACGCATATTATCGAACGAAAAGATGCCATCAAAACAATGGCCCAAGGGACAATTTCAATGAAGATTGATTCTTTTTCTTATCCAAAAGAAGAGACGGTGGCGTTGGAAAATATCCAATTTTCGTTGCAAGAAGGAGAAACCTTGGGGATTGTTGGCAAAACAGGCGCTGGAAAAACCACTATTTTGAAATTGTTGATGCGTGAATATGACCAATACCAAGGAACGATTTTCTTTGGAAAACATAACATTAAAAATTACACATTAGATGCATTGATGGGTGCAATGGGGTACGTGCCACAGGACCATTTTCTCTTTTCCATGACGGTACGAGATAACATTCGTTTTGCTAAACCACACTTGGAACAAGCAGCAGTTGAACAAGCGGCAGCATTAGCATTTATTAACCAAGAAATTAAAGCATTCCCTGAAGGCTATGACACAATGGTTGGGGAACGTGGCGTTTCGCTTTCTGGCGGACAAAAACAACGGATTTCTATTGCACGGGCCTTGATTGTTGAACCAGAATTGTTAATTTTAGACGATGCCTTATCTGCAGTCGATGCGAAGACTGAAGAGGCGATTTTATCAAATCTAAAAGAAACGCGCCAAGAAAAAACCACTATCATTACAGCGCATCGTTTAAGTAGTGTCATGCATGCCAAAGAAATCTTAGTGTTGGATGAAGGGAAAATTATTGAACGGGGGACGCATCAAGAGTTACTGGCTCAGAAGGGTTGGTATCAGCGGATGTGGGAAAAACAGCAATTAGAAGCGAAAATTGAAGGGAGTGAGAGTTAATGGAAGAAAAGTATCAATCCGAATGGTCCAGAGAGTTACCGCTGAAAGAACAATTAACGATTGTTCAGCGTTTGTTTCGTTTTGCCAAACCGTTTCGACGCATGTTTTACACAGCTATTCTCTTTGCATTTGGCTTATCAATTATCAATATTCTTTTGCCTAGAGTCATTCAAGTTTTTATGGATAATTATTTAACGCCTAAAACTGCTACAATGCAAGTGATTCTAACTTTTGCTGCTATTTATTTTTTTGGTGTCATTGTCAAAAGTATTGTTTGGTTTTTCCAATGGTATTTGTATTCGATGGCTTCTTTAAAAACGTATCAATATATACGAGTGAAATTATTTGAAAAATTACACACTTTAGGTATGCGTTATTTTGATCAAACACCAGCGGGTTCGACGGTGTCTCGTGTTACAAATGACACAGAAACATTGTTTGAATTCTGGTATGTATTCTTAATGGTGATTACAGGAATTTTTGCCGTAATCTCGTCATTTTTTGCAATGTTTCAACTCAGTCCAGAAATTTCATTTTATTGTCTAATTTTCTTGCCAATTTTATTAGTTGTAATTTGGTATTACCAAAAATTTAGTTCAAAATTATATCGCAGTATGCGGGAAAAATTAAGTCAATTAAACACCAAACTAAATGAATACATCTCTGGTATGCAAATCATTCAACAATTTCGCCAAGAAAAGCGTTTGGAAAAAGAATTTGAGGAAACCAATGATGATTATTTAAAAACACGAGTAGCAATGATTCGTATGAATTCATTATTATTAAGTCCCATCATTAATTTGTTGTATACATTGGCGATTGCATTGGCCTTAACTATGTTTGGCATCGATGCTTTACATTCACCTGTTGAAGCGGGGATGATTTATGCTTTTGTAACGTATGTCCAAGCTTTTTTTAATCCGATGACACAAATGATGGACTTCCTAAGTATCTTTACAGATGGGATTGTCGCAGGTAGTCGTATTTTAAAAATTATGGATACGGAAGAATTAACGCCGCAACAATCAGTAGGAGCGAATGGGGAAATTATTCGCGGGAAAATTGAATTTCGCAATGTTACTTTTTCTTATGACGGCAAAAACGAAGTATTGAAAAATATTAGCTTTGTCGCAAATCCCGGGGAAACCGTCGCTTTAGTCGGTCATACAGGAAGTGGTAAAAGTTCAATTATTAATGTACTCATGCGTTTCTATGAATTTTATGAAGGGCAGATTTTAATTGATGATCGTGACATTCGTGATTTTCCCATGACAGAATTACGGGAAAAGATGGGCTTGGTATTACAGGACGCTTTCATGTTTTATGGAGATATTGCTGGAAATATCCGTTTACTGAATCCCAATATTACAGATGAACAAATTAAACAGGCAGCGGAATTTGTTCAGGCGGATAAATTTATTCACACGTTACCCAATACCTATCATGCGAAAGTCATTGAACGAGGAGCGAGTTATTCTAGCGGACAACGTCAATTAATTTCGTTTGCACGAACGATTGTGACTGATCCCAAAATTTTAGTTTTAGATGAAGCAACCGCTAATATTGATACAGAAACAGAAGGATTGATTCAAGAAGGATTAGCCAAAATGCGTCAAGGGAGAACGACAATTGCGATTGCGCATCGCCTTTCGACGATTCGTGACGCAAACTTGATTTTAGTTTTAGACAAAGGGCAGATTGTAGAACGAGGAACGCACGAAACGTTACTGGCAGAAGGTGGCCTTTATGCGGATATGTATCAGTTACAAAGTACGGAAGTTTAACGTAACAACTGAAAGAGTTAAATAACCTAAACAAAGGCATTTAGTGTTAGGAAATTCCTAATTCTAGGTGTCTTTGTAGCTCTTTAAATTGCAAAAAAGAATAGAAATGGTATGATATGAAGAGAGAAAAACAAACGAGGAAGTTAGGTGGAACTGTGAAGCCAGTTATAGTCAAAAATGTGCGAATAGGTGAAGGGAATCCCAAAATTGTGGTGCCCATTGTTGCTCCAACAGCCGAGGATATTTTGGCCGAAGCAACGGCGAGCCAAACACTAGATTGTGATTTGGTAGAATGGCGTTTAGACTATTATGAAAATGTCGCTGATTTTTCCGATGTATGTAATCTTTCACAACAAGTAATGGAACGGTTGGGGCAAAAACCGTTATTGTTAACTTTTCGTACACAAAAAGAAGGCGGCGAAATGGCTTTTTCCGAGGAAAATTATTTTGCTTTGTATCATGAATTAGTGAAAAAGGGTGCGTTGGATTTATTAGATATTGAATTATTTGCGAATCCGCTGGCGGCAGATACGTTAATTCACGAAGCTAAAAAGGCGGGGATTAAAATTGTTCTCTGTAATCACGACTTTCAGAAAACACCGTCGCAAGAGGAGATTGTCGCGCGGTTACGCCAAATGCAAATGCGTCAGGCGGATATTTGTAAAATAGCTGTGATGCCACAAGATGCGACAGATGTACTTACGTTACTTTCAGCAACCAATGAAATGTACACCCATTATGCATCCGTCCCAATCGTTACTATGTCAATGGGACAGTTAGGGATGATTAGTCGCGTAACAGGTCAACTGTTCGGGTCGGCACTAACTTTTGGCTCAGCCCAGCAAGCGTCTGCACCAGGCCAACTATCCGTACAAGTATTAAGAAATTATTTAAAGATATTCGAACAAAACAAGTGATTCAGAAGGTGAAAAAAGTGGCAAAGAAAAAAACACAACAAAAAACGAATGCGATGCGCATGGTAGAACAACATAAAGTACCATATAAAGAATATGAATTCGCTTGGAGTGAAGATCATTTAAGTGCAGAAAGTGTCGCTGAAAGTTTAGGTATTGAAAAAGGACGAATTTTTAAAACCTTGGTTACAGTAGGTAATAAAACAGGTCCAGTGGTGGCTGTCATTCCTGGTAATCAAGAATTAGATTTGAAAAAATTAGCGAAAGCTAGTGGCAACAAAAAGGTAGAAATGCTTCACTTAAAAGATTTAGAAGCAACCACAGGCTATATTCGTGGTGGCTGTTCACCAATTGGGATGAAAAAACAATTTCCCACCTATTTGGCTGAAGAAGCTCAACAATATTCTGCAATTATTGTTTCTGCAGGCAAACGTGGCATGCAAATTGAATTAGCGCCGGAAGCAATCCTTTCGCTAACCAATGGACAATTTGCGGAAATAACGACAGAAGAATAAGTGGGCTATAAGAAGAAGTCGAGACAGAACCGTTTATCTGTTTTTAAACGTGGAGCAAAAATCTCTAGTGTTTTTTGCTCCACGTGTTTAATTATCAAATTAATAAAGGAAAAGCATTAAGTAAACAGTGCTACTTTTTATTGGGATAAAATTTTTGTAATGCTTGCCGTGCGAGCATATCGGCCGCTTTGTTTTGACTTTCAGGTAGCCATTTGATTAAGAGCAATGGGAAATTCTTTTCTAGTTGTTGATATTCTGCTAAATAAGGCTGGTACTTTTCATTTTTAGCATAGTTTTTTTCAATTGTTTGAACAACAATTTTACTATCTGAGTGGAGAAGAACGGTTTGTTGATTGTCTTCATTGGTAATCGCTTGTTTTAAAGCTTCAATCAGCACTTTAAATTCAGCTTCGTGATTACTAACAATACCTAAAGGCACATGCAATTGTTGCCGCGATTGGTCGGTGAGGTAAACGATACCGCCGCCAGATTCACCTGGATTGCCTTTAGTTGCAGCATCTACATAAATTCTTAACATAAAATTACTCCTAATTTCTTTTTGTTCTTAAAAAAAGTATGTTACTATTATAACATATTTAAATTTAGCGGCGTTGATCCAGAAGTAGTGAGGGCACTTTATGAAAAAACAGAAATTTTATTGGCAGCCAGAATTAGCATCAACAATTATTTACTGGTCTTGCACATTTTGTATATTATTTATTAGTTTAATTTTAGCATTGGAAAATAATGGTCCTTACTTGATTAGTAATCTGGTGATGGTTCCATTTTTTGTGTTTGCTTATCTAGGAATTGCGCGGTCTTTTAACCTGACAGAAACATCTTTAATTGTTAGAGATGTTTTATGGTTTCGTAAAAAAGCACTTCCGCTTTCTCAGATAGAAAAAGTAACCTACAATGAAAAAAGCATCGAAATTTTTTCCTCAGAATTTAAGGAAGGCTCAAAAGTCTTTTTAATGAAAAAGAAAACGATTCCGTTATTTCTTGAGGCACTTAAGGTAAAAAAGCCTGAATTGAAGGTAGCAGAAGATCATTCTTTGGGCCTTCATAAAAAAGAAGAAAAAAACAAGAGTGAGTCATAAGTCGAAACGACTGGTGACCCACTCTCAAAATCTTAAAATAATCAGCTGAAACAAACGCTACGTTTACTTACTTTTTGGAGCAAAGCGTTGTTGGTTCAGCTTTTTTAGTTATCTATTTTTTTGACATGTGCTGCTTGTAGCCCACGATTGCCTTCCATTATCTCGAACTCTACAGATTGATTCTCATCAAGTGATTTGAATCCGTCACCTTCTATAGCAGTGAAGTGGACAAAAATCTCATCTTCTTCGTTGTAAACGATAAAACCATAACCTTTTCTGTTATCGAACCATTTGACAATTCCTTTTTGCATCCAATTCACGCTCCTTTTAGATTTGTAAAGACACTTTCATTATACGAGAAAAGGCTACCAAACGTCAATGGTTGGGTTGTTTAAAAAAGGTTATTCTAGCCATTCTATTCAATACAAGCTATAATTTAAAAGAAACAATGTGTCACAAAGACGATAAAGAATTGAAAAGGGGTCCGTTATGAAGACAGATATTAACATTGCACAAGCAGCAACATTAAAACCTATTCAAGAGATTGCCGAAACAATCGGTCTTTCAGAAGATTCGCTCGAACTTTATGGAAAATACAAAGCGAAAATAGATTTTCCAACGCTTCAATCCTTAGAAGCGAAGCCAGAAGGTAAATTAATCCTCGTTACGTCGATTAATCCAACACCAGCAGGAGAAGGAAAATCAACCGTGACCATTGGTTTAGGAGATGCATTAAATCAAATCAATAAAAAAACAGTTATTGCCCTAAGAGAACCATCATTAGGTCCTGTGATGGGGATTAAAGGTGGCGCAACAGGTGGCGGTTACGCACAAGTATTACCAATGGAAGAAATCAATTTGCATTTTACTGGTGATATGCATGCGATTACGACAGCCAATAATGCCTTAGCTGCGTTACTAGATAATCATTTACAGCAAGGAAATGAATTAAAGATTGATTCTCGGCGGGTGATTTGGAAACGGGCAGTGGATCTAAATGATCGTGCGCTCAGACAGGTCGTTGTTGGTTTAGGCGGTCCTTTCCAAGGTGTACCAAGAGAAGACGGTTTCGATATTACTGTGGCGAGCGAAATTATGGCGATTCTTTGTTTAGCGCAAAATTTAACGGACTTAAAAGAACGCTTAAGTCGGATTATTGTCGCCTATAATGACCAAAGAGAGCCGGTGACGGTTAAAGATTTAAACGTGGCAGGTGCCCTGACTTTATTATTAAAAGACGCCTTAAAACCTAATTTAGTTCAAACGATTGAAGGAACTCCAGCTTTTGTTCACGGTGGTCCTTTTGCCAATATCGCTCATGGATGTAACAGTATTTTAGCGACAAAAACGGCTTTGCATCTAGGGGATTATGTCGTAACAGAAGCAGGTTTTGGTGGCGACTTAGGTGGCGAAAAATTTTTAGATATTAAAGTACCTTCTTTAGGAAAAGCACCAGATGCCGTTGTGATTGTGGCAACGATTCGCGCGCTGAAAATGCATGGCGGTTTGGCGAAAGATCAGTTAGCAGAAGAAAATTTACCAGCGTTACAAAAAGGCTTTGCCAACTTAGAAAAACATATTCAAAACATGCAACGTTATGATGTACCAGTAGTTGTTGCAATTAATGAGTTTACACAGGATACAGAGAAGGAAATTCAACTGTTGAAAGAAGCCTGCCAAACGTTAGGCGTGCCCGTCGAGTTAACAAGTGTTTGGGCGCAAGGTGGCGCAGGTGGCACGAATCTAGCGAAAACAGTAGTAGCAGAGATTGAAGCCAATACAAAACAGTTTCAACCTTTATATAACCCTCGCCAAACAATTGAAGAAAAAATTCAAGCCATTGTACAAACGATTTACGGCGGGGAACAGGCGATTTTTTCTCCGAAAGCACAAAAACAAATCGCAGATTTTACAAAAAATGGTTGGGATCAATTACCAATTTGCATGGCGAAGACACAGTATTCACTTTCTGACGATCCTCAAAAACTAGGACGGCCAGAAGGATTTACGATTACGATTCGTGAGCTAGTTCCAAAAATCGGTGCAGGGTTTATCGTGGCGTTAACGGGTGACATTTTAACGATGCCTGGCTTGCCGAAAGTTCCTGCTGCGTTAAATATGGATGTGGACGAAACGGGTCAAGCGAGCGGTCTCTTTTAAAGCCGCTCTTTCCTGAGACCTATTTTTAGTATATACTTGAAAGTAGCTCAATAAAAAATAATGACGGAAATTTATTGCGTAGTTTACTATAAGGAGCAACGACTATGGGGGAACGAGCAGATACATTTTTAGCACACTTTAATCGCATTGAAAAGTGGATGAGAGAGAGACTGAACAATCCTGTCAACATGGGATTCAGTGAAATGACAAGACGTCTTTCCCGAAAAGAAAAAGGACAGATTGCTCAATTTGAAGAGGATTTGCTTCAAATGGCTCAGTTAAGAAATGCCATCGTTCATGAGCGAATTGCTGATGATTTTGTAATTGCAGAGCCAAACGAATGGGCAGTTCAACGAATTGAAACGATTGAACAAGCTTTAACAAAACCAGAAAAAGTAGTGCCTAAATTTGCGAAACGTGTTACAGCTTTTGAAATCACCACTTCTTTAGAAACGTTATTAACGATTATTGCAAAAAAACAATATTCCCAATTTCCGATTTATGAAAAAGGTGTATTTAAAGGATTAATCACGGTTCGAGGGATTGGTGTATGGTTTGCCATTGAGAGCACCAAAGGCGAAGTTCACATTGCCAACCGAACGGTGCGAGAATTGTTGGCATCAAATTATAAACGCAGCAACTATCAATTTGTTTCAATTGAAGCAACCGTTTTTGAAGTTGAACAAATGTTTCGGGAGCAGCCACGCTTAGAAGCTGTGCTTATTAGTAAAAGTGGCCATCCTAATGGTGAGTTAGTAGGCATTGTTCGACCAAGAGATTTAGCAAGTATTCATAGAGAAAAGGAATGACGCGATTGTTAGTAGTATATTTTTTAATCAGTGCCTTATTAGTAGGGCTTGACCAATGGAGCAAATATTTGACGGTCCAAAACATTTCTTTGGGTGAAACAAAAGAATTCATTCCTGGATTTTTGTCGCTGACCCATTTAAGAAATACCGGAGCCGCTTGGAGCTTATTAGAAGGAAAGATGATATTCTTTTATGTCATCACAGTAATTGTTAGTGTCGTGATTATTTATTTATTAATTAAGAATTATAAAAAAAGTATCTGGTATTCTGTAGGTTTATCTTTTGTCTTAGCAGGTGCCATTGGAAATTTTATTGATCGTGTACGTTTAGGCTACGTGGTGGACATGCTCCAAACGGATTTTATGAATTTTCCTATTTTTAATGTTGCAGATAGTACGTTAGTGGTCGGCGTTATTTGTATATTTATTTATTTGATTTTAGATGAAAAAGCAGCAAAGGAAGGCAAAAATGGAACAAATTAACGTAACGATTCAAACAGAAAAAGGCCGGATTGACAAAGTATTAAGTGAACATTTACCCAATCATTCTCGCTCGCAAATTCAACAATGGTTAAAAGAAAAACACGTAACAGTTAACGGTGAAACGGTCCGCGCAAATTACAAAGTTACAGCAGGCGATGAAATTGTGGTAACAATTCCTGAACCAGAAGTTCTAGATATGGTAGCAGAGGATATTCCTTTGACCATTGTTTATGAAGACAATGATGTGATTGTCGTCAACAAACCTCAAGGCATGGTTGTTCATCCTTCGGCAGGGCACCCCAATGGTACATTAGTGAACGCGTTACTTCATCATGCGGATCACTTATCGGCGATAAATGATGTGGTGCGACCGGGAATTGTTCATCGAATTGATAAAGATACTTCGGGGCTATTGATGGTGGCTAAAAATGATCAAGCCCATGAATCATTAGCGAAACAGCTAAAAGAAAAAACATCGTTACGTAAATACGTTGCCTTGGTCCACGGTGTTATTCCTCACGATAAGGGAGAAATAAATGCACCTATTGGTCGTTCCAAGGTTGACCGCAAAATGCAAGCGGTCATTGAAGGCGGTAAAGAAGCAGTCACGCACTTTACTGTTTTAGAGCGTTTTGATGCATTTACCTTAGTTGAATTACAACTAGAAACAGGCCGGACACATCAAATCCGTGTTCACATGAAATATATCGGTTATCCATTAGCTGGAGATCCGTTATATGGACCGAAAAAAACATTGCCTGGCAATGGGCAATTTTTACATGCGAAGTTATTAGGCTTTACACATCCTACTACAGGTGAACAATTAGTTTTTGAAGCACCTTTACCAGAAGTTTTTGAAAAAACTTTACACCAATTAAGAAATAATCATTGATTTTTTTCTGAAGAAGAGGTAAACTCTTTTTTAAGAAGAAAAATAACTAAATAACTGTAACCTTTAAGTTTAGTCCCGTGAGGCTAAGAAGGAATCATGCAAAAGAACACTAGGTGCGCTTAGTTAGTAAGTTGTGTGGGCTACATGGTACCCTTGTACCTTTTTAAACTGTAACCAACATCCTCCTATCCTCATACGGGTAGGAGGATTTTTTGTTGGAAAAAATAACAGGACAATTTCAATAAAAACCCACTTATTTTTCAGCTGCTCAATTGAAGGAAGAATCGCTGACCCCAAGACAGCGAGGGCGTAGATAAAAAAGAAATGAGGAGGAAATTATTATGCCAAAGAAAGAAGTTGTTGACGCAGTCACAATGAAACGAGCGCTTACTCGAATCTCGTATGAAATTATTGAAAGAAACAAAGGAATTCAAGACATTGTTTTAGTAGGAATTAAAACGCGTGGGATATACATTGCACAACGTCTAGCCGAACGCTTAAAACAATTGGAAGATATTGACGTGCCAGTTGGTGAATTAGATATTACTTTGTATCGTGATGATGTGAAAGATATGGAGGAACCTGAATTACATTCTTCTGACGTACCAGTCTCAATTGAAGGTAAAGAAGTTATTTTAGTGGATGATGTCTTGTACACTGGCCGGACCATTCGTGCTGCGATGGACGCTGTTATGGATTTAGGCCGTCCGAGAAAAATCTCTTTAGCAGTCTTAGTAGATCGTGGGCATCGGGAATTACCGATTCGTGCCGATTATGTAGGAAAAAATATTCCAACATCAAAAACTGAGGAAATTATTGTGGAAATGGAAGAGCGTGACGGCGCAGATCGTATTATGATCAGTAAAGGAAACGAATAAAAAGGAGTGAACAACGTTGTCAGAAAAAGAATTTCGAAATGAGGATGCAGTCTTAGATATTAAAGACAGACCGCAAGCTTTTCACTGGGTTGGCCTAAGTTTACAACATTTATTTACGATGTTTGGCGCAACGGTTTTAGTACCAATCTTAGTGGGAATTGACCCAGGGATTGCGTTAGTCAGTTCAGGATTAGGAACAATGGTCTATCTGATTACTACAAAAGGAAAAATCCCCGCCTATCTTGGCAGTAGCTTTGCTTTTATTGCAGCGATGCAGATGTTAATGAAGAGTGATGGTTATCCAGCCATTGCTCAAGGTGCTATGACAACCGGCTTGGTATACCTAATCGTTTCATTAATCATTAAAAAAATTGGTTCTGACTGGTTGGATAAAATTTTACCGCCTATCGTTGTAGGACCTGTCGTGATGGTTATCGGTTTAGGCTTGGCAGCTAATGCCGCAAATAACGCAATGTATAACAACAACGTTTATGATTTTAAATATATTGCCGTAGCCTTAATTACTTTAGGCTTAACCATTTTTTACAACATGTTTTTCAAAGGCTTCTTAGGATTAATTCCAATTCTTTTGGGAATTGTTAGTGGGTATCTAGTCGCTTTAGCTTTCGGAATTATTGACTTAACCCCTATTAAAGAAGCTGCTTGGTTTGCTTTACCGAATTTTGAAGTACCTTTTGTTCAATATGAACCGAAATTGTATTTAAATGCCATTACAACAATGGCACCAATTGCCTTTGTAACAATGACAGAACATATTGGTCATTTAATGGTCTTGAATAAATTAACCAAGCGCAACTTTTTCCAAGACCCAGGCTTATCTAAAACTTTAATGGGAGATGGCTTAGCGCAAATTGTAGCAGGTTTTGTTGGTGGACCGCCAGTTACAAGTTATGGTGAAAATATCGGCGTGTTGGCAATTACAAGAGTACACAGTGTCTTCGTGATTGGTGGAGCCGCGGTGTTCGCTGTAGCTTTAGGCTTTGTTGGAAAATTAAGTGCCTTGATTCTAAGTATCCCAGGACCAGTTATTTCAGGAATTAGTTTCGTCTTGTTCGGTGTGATTGCCGCAAGTGGTTTGAAAATCTTAATCGATAATAAGATTAATTTTGATAAGAAAAAGAATTTATTGATTGCTTCAGTAATTTTAGTCATCGGCATTGGTGGCTTAGTCTTCAAAGTAGGAACTTTTGAATTGTCTTCAATGGCATTAGCAACTGTCTTAGGAATTGTTTTGAATTTAATTTTACCGGAAAACGCACGTAGCGAAGAACAGTAGGAGGACTGGACGAATGATTATTACATCTGAACGAATTAGTTTAAAACATCTTTTAACTGCTGAGGCTTTAACCGACCGTGAAGTCATGGGGTTAATCCGTCGCGCAGGAGAATTTAAACAGGGGGCAAAATGGCACCCAGAAGAACGTCAATATTTTGCAACAAACTTGTTTTTTGAAAATAGTACTCGAACACATAAAAGTTTTGAGGTAGCTGAGAAAAAATTAGGCTTAGAAGTGATTGAGTTTGAAGCAAGTAGAAGTTCTGTTCAAAAAGGAGAAACGTTATACGACACAGTACTAACGATGTCGGCAATTGGTGTAGATGTAGCAGTCATTCGTCATGGTAAAGAAAATTATTACGATGAATTGATTCAAAGTAAAACGATTCAATGTTCTATTATTAACGGTGGGGACGGGAGTGGACAACACCCTACACAATGTTTATTGGATCTGATGACCATTTATGAAGAATTTGGTGGATTTGAAGGCTTGAAAGTGGCGATTGTGGGAGATATTACACATTCTCGCGTTGCTAAATCAAATATGCAGTTATTAAACCGTTTAGGCGCTGAAATTTATTTTTCAGGTCCAGAAGAGTGGTACGATCATCAGTTTGATGTCTATGGACAATATGTGCCGCTAGATGAAATTGTTGAAAAAGTCGATGTGATGATGTTGCTTCGCGTGCAACACGAACGTCATGATGGTAAGGAAAGTTTTTCAAAAGAAGGCTATCATTTGGAATATGGGTTAACCAACGAACGGGCAACTCGTTTACAGAAACACGCAATTATTATGCATCCAGCGCCAGTCAATCGGGATGTTGAACTGGCAGATGAATTAGTGGAAAGTCTGCAATCAAGAATCGTCGCGCAAATGAGTAACGGAGTCTTTATGCGCATGGCAATTTTAGAAGCAATTTTACATGGAAAGGCCTAGGTGGAGAAATGAAGACGTTAATTAAGAATGGAAAAATCATCAAAAAAGAGAATCAATTGATTGAGGCAGCACTTTGGCTAGAAAATGGTGTGATTCACGCAATCGGGGAATCGTTTGACGAAGCAGATTTTGAACAAGTTTTTGATGCGAAAGGGCAACTAATCACGCCAGGCTTGGTGGATGTGCATGTTCACTTTAGAGAACCAGGCTTTACGTATAAAGAAACGATTAAAACGGGTAGTAAAGCTGCTGCTCGCGGTGGTTTTACTACGGTTTGTGCAATGCCCAATCTGAATCCAGTACCAGATACGGCTGAAAAATTAAGTGAAGTTTACGATTTAATTCAAAAAGATGCAGTCGTGAAAGTTTTACAATATGCCCCCATTACAGAAGAGCTACGGAGTGAAGTTTTAACCAATCAGAAGGCCTTAAAAGAAGCGGGCGCCTTTGCATTTACAAATGATGGTGTTGGTGTCCAAACGGCAGGAACGATGTACTTAGCCATGAAAGAAGCGGCTGCATTAAATATGGCACTTGTTGCGCACACGGAAGATGAATCTTTATTATTTGGTGGTGTGATGCATGAAGGAGAAGTTTCTAAGAAATTAGGCCTACCAGGGATTTTAAGTGCAACGGAAGCTTCACAAATTGCACGGGATATTACTTTAGCAAAAGAAACAGGCGTTCATTATCATGTTTGTCATGTTTCAACAGAAGAAAGCGTGCGCGTTATTCGAGATGCTAAAAAAGCAGGGATTCACGTAACAGCCGAAGTTTCGCCGCACCATTTAATTTTAGTCGATGAGGATATTCCTGCTGACGAAGGGTTTTGGAAAATGAACCCACCATTACGTGGTTTAGCAGATCGACAAGCATTGATTGACGGCTTGTTAGATGGCACGATTGACTGTATTGCTACCGACCATGCGCCCCATGGTTTAGAAGAAAAACAACAATCATTTTTAAACGCACCTTTTGGCATTGTCGGTAGTGAAACGGCCTTCCAATTGATTTATACGAACTTTGTCGAAACAGGCATTTTCACATTAGAACAAGTAATTGATTGGATGGCAGTGAAACCGGCAGAAATTTTCGGATTAAACGCAGGAACACTAACAATTGGTGCACCAGCAGATATTGCAGTTTTTGACTTAGCAACAGCTGCACCAATTGATGCAGAAGCATTTGAATCAATGGCTGTCAATACACCATTTACAGGGTGGACAGTCAAAGGAAAGACACTTATGACATTTGTTGACGGAGCATTAGCTTGGTCGGAGGAGGCGCAGTAGGTTTGAAAAGGTTATTGATTTTAGAAGACGGAACAGTATTTGAAGGAAAAGCGTTTGGTGCAGAAGGCAATGTAGTAGGAGAAGTTGTTTTTACTACTGGCATGACAGGTTACCAAGAAGCAATTACTGACCAAAGTTTTAATGGACAAATGATTACTTTTACGTATCCATTAGTTGGAAATTACGGGGTCAACCGAGATGATTATGAATCCATTGCACCAACCTGTAAAGGTGTCATTGTTAAAGAGCATGCGCGGGTTGCTTCAAATTGGCGTCAACAAATGACCTTGGATGAATTTTTAAAGCGCAAAGGGATTCCGGGAATTTCAGGAATTGATACGCGTGCGCTGACTCGTAAGTTACGATCAGCTGGAACAATGAAAGGGAGCATCATTGATGCCGTGGATGATTTGCCGCATGCGTTTGATCAATTAAAAGCGACAGTCATGCCGAAAAATCAAGTGGCACAAGTCTCCACCACTAAGCCTTATCCGAGTCCGGGTGTTGGGCGTAATGTGGTCGTCGTTGATTTTGGGTTGAAACATAGTATTTTGCGAGAATTATCAAAACGGCAATGCAACTTAACCGTGTTGCCTTATAATACAACGGCCGAAGAGATTTTAGAATTAAGTCCCGATGGTGTCATGTTGACAAATGGGCCTGGAGATCCCAAAGATGTGCCTGAAGCTATTGAAATGATTCAAGCAATCCAAGGAAAAGTTCCAATTTTCGGCATCTGCTTAGGTCATCAGTTATTTTCATTAGCAAATGGTGCGGATACGTATAAGATGAAGTTTGGACATCGCGGTTTGAATCATCCTGTACGAGAAATTGCAACAGGACGCATTGATTTCACTTCACAAAACCACGGATATGCCGTGGACGAAGCAACAATTGATCCAGAAAAATTACTTGTGACCCACGTGGAAGTCAATGATGGAACGGTTGAAGGCGTGCGTCATCGGGATTATCCAGCTTTTACTGTGCAATATCACCCAGATGCGGCTCCAGGACCGCACGATGGTCTTCATTTATTTGACGAATTTATGGAATTAATGGATGCATGGAAGGAGCAAAACTAATGCCAAAACGAACGGACATCAAGAAAATCATGGTGATTGGTTCAGGACCAATCATTATTGGACAAGCAGCAGAATTTGACTATGCAGGCACACAAGCCTGTTTAGCGCTAAAAGAAGAAGGGTATGAAGTTGTCTTAGTAAACTCAAATCCAGCGACTATCATGACCGATAAGGAAATCGCGGATCATGTTTATATCGAACCGATTACTTTAGAATTTGTTTCAAGAATTTTGCGAAAAGAACGTCCTGATGCTCTTCTACCAACATTAGGTGGTCAAACTGGATTAAATATGGCGATGGAATTATCGGAATCAGGAATTTTAGATGAGCTAAATGTAGAATTGCTAGGAACAAAGCTCAGTGCGATTGACCAAGCGGAAGACCGTGATTTATTTAAACAATTGATGGAAGAATTAGAACAACCGATTCCAGAAAGTGA
The DNA here is from genome assembly GCF_001811595.1 of Enterococcus sp. HMSC078F03. Lineage (NCBI taxonomy): Bacteria > Bacillati > Bacillota > Bacilli > Lactobacillales > Enterococcaceae > Enterococcus > Enterococcus sp. HMSC078F03. The sequence goes on from NZ_KV805556.1 coordinate 137,568, forward strand.
AATTGTCAATACGGTGGAACAAGCCGTGGCTTTTGCCAAACGAATTGGCTATCCAATTATCGTTCGTCCCGCATTTACTTTAGGTGGAACAGGCGGCGGCATGTGTGATACGGAAGAAGAACTCCGCCAAATTGCTGAAAACGGTCTGAAATTATCACCAGTTACACAATGTTTAATTGAAAAAAGTATTGCTGGTTTTAAAGAAATTGAATATGAAGTGATGCGTGATTCGGCTGATAATGCGATTGTGGTTTGTAACATGGAAAACTTTGATCCTGTCGGCATTCACACTGGGGATTCGATTGTTTTTGCTCCGAGTCAAACCTTATCAGATTATGAATACCAAATGTTGCGAGATGCGTCTTTGAAAATTATTCGTGCATTAAAAATTGAAGGTGGCTGTAATGTTCAATTAGCTTTGGACCCGCATAGCTTTAATTATTATGTGATTGAAGTGAATCCTCGTGTTTCTCGCTCATCTGCACTTGCTAGTAAAGCCACAGGGTATCCCATTGCGAAGTTAGCTGCAAAAATTGCTGTTGGTTTAACATTAGATGAAATGAAAAATCCAGTTACTGGAACCACTTATGCCGAATTTGAACCAGCTTTGGACTATGTTGTTTCCAAAATTCCTCGATGGCCTTTTGACAAATTTGAAAAAGGTGCTCGAGAACTAGGAACGCAAATGAAAGCAACCGGGGAAGTCATGGCAATTGGCCGCAATATTGAAGAATCCTTATTAAAAGCAGTTCGTTCTTTAGAAATTGGTGCTTATCACAACGAGTTAGCAGAACTAAGTCATGTCAGTGATTTGGAATTAACGAAGAAAATGGTCCATGCGCAAGATGATCGATTGTTCTACTTATCAGAAGCCATTCGCAGAGGATATAGCATCGAAGAATTACAAAGTTTAACGAAAATTGATTTATTCTTCTTGGATAAACTTTTACACATTATCGAAATTGAAACAGCCCTTGAAAGTCACGTGGACAACGTAGCTGTTTTGAAAGAAGCCAAACAAAATGGTTTTTCTGATCGGAAAATCGCAGCACTTTGGGGACAAACAGAACAAGCCATCGCTGACTTCCGCAGAGCCAATCAAATTGTGCCCGTCTATAAAATGGTGGATACGTGTGCTGCAGAGTTTGAATCACACACGCCTTATTTTTATAGCACGTATGAAGTGGAAAACGAAAGCAATGTTTCGAAAAAGCCTTCTGTACTAGTATTAGGTTCTGGTCCCATTCGCATTGGTCAAGGGGTCGAGTTTGATTATGCAACGGTTCATTCTGTCAAAGCGATCCAAGCGGCTGGTTATGAAGCAATTATTATGAATAGTAATCCTGAAACAGTTTCAACAGATTTCTCTGTTTCTGATAAATTATACTTTGAGCCATTAACTTTAGAAGACGTCATGAATGTGATTGATTTAGAAAATCCGATTGGCGTGATCGTCCAATTTGGTGGACAAACAGCGATTAATTTAGCTGAGCCGCTCACAAAACAAGGCGTTAAAATTCTTGGAACAACGATTGAAGATTTAGATCGTGCGGAAAATCGTGATTTATTTGAACAAGCTTTGCAAGAGTTAGCGATTCCTCAACCACCAGGAGATACGGCCACAAGTGCAGAAGAAGCAGTCGTGATTGCTGATCGTATCGGCTATCCCGTTTTAGTTCGTCCAAGTTATGTTTTAGGTGGTCGTGCAATGGAAATTGTCGAAAATCAAAAGGATTTGGAAGATTATATGCGACATGCAGTCAAAGCTTCTCCAGAACATCCTGTCTTGGTTGATAGCTATTTATTGGGACAAGAATGTGAAGTTGATGCCATTTGTGATGGTGAAACAGTACTAATTCCAGGGATTATGGAACATATTGAACGAGCTGGCGTGCATTCTGGTGATTCAATGGCGGTTTATCCACCGCAGTATCTTTCTCAAGAAATTCAAGCAACAATTGCCGATTATACAAAAAAACTGGCACTTGGTTTAAACTGTGTAGGTATGATGAATATTCAATTTGTTATTCATGAAAATCGTGTTTATGTGATTGAAGTGAATCCTCGTGCGAGTCGAACAGTTCCTTTCTTAAGTAAAATCACAGGGATTCCGATGGCCCAAGTTGCTACAAAAGCGATTCTTGGTGAGAAACTGACTGACCTAGGATATCAAGATGGATTATATCCTGAAAGTAAACAAGTTCATGTGAAAGCCCCTGTATTCTCCTTTACGAAACTACAAAAAGTAGATACGTACTTAGGGCCTGAAATGAAATCAACTGGGGAAGTTATGGGTAGTGATTATTATTTAGAAAAAGCCTTGTATAAAGCCTTTGAAGCATCTGGCTTGCATTTGCCAAGTTATGGGGCTGTACTTTTCACCATTGCTGATGAAACAAAAGAAGAGGCGTTAGAAATTGCTAAGCGTTTTTCAGCAATTGGCTATAGTTTAGTCGCAACGGAAGGAACCGCTGACTTTTTAGCGAAGCATCAGTTGCCTGTTAAGAAAGTGACGAAAATTTCTAATCCTGAAGGGGAAACCGTGCTGGATGTCATTCGCAATGGGAATGCGCAAGTGGTAATCAATACCATGGATAAAAATCGTTCCAGTGCCAACCAAGATGGATTTTCAATCCGTCGGGAAGCAGTCGAACATGGGATTCCATTGTTTACCTCACTTGACACAGCAAATGCGATTTTAAAAGTTTTAGAATCAAGAGCCTTTACGACAGAAACCATTTAAGCAAAAATCTGGAACAATCGTCTGAGGAGGACTGTTCCAGATTCTTTTACGAAGAAATAGAAAATCATTTATAGGGGAATCAGAGAATAAAGGAGTGAAGGATACTGATGCAGAGAAAGCAAGAAATGATGACCATTGTAGCTCAAAAACAGTTAGCGCCACGGATTTATCAGTTAGACTTACAAGGCGAGTTAGTGAAAGAGATGACACGACCTGGACAGTTTGTGCATATCAAGGTTCCGCGTGCAGATTTACTTTTGCGGCGACCGATTAGCATCAACCAAATTGATCATTCGAACGAAACCTGTCGTTTGATTTATCGAGTCGAAGGCGCTGGAACGGAAGTGTTTGCCACCATGAAGGCTGGTGAACAATTAGATATTTTAGGTCCTTTAGGAAACGGCTTTGATATAACTACCGTAGCAGCTGGTCAAACTGCTTTTATCGTTGGCGGAGGAATCGGGATTCCCCCATTGTATGAATTATCAAAACAACTCAATGAAAAAGGCGTGAAAGTGATTCATTTTCTTGGTTATGCATCAAAAGAGGTTGCTTATTACCAACAAGAATTTATGGCATTAGGAGAAACACATTTTGCCACAGATGACGGCTCGTTTGGCGCTCATGGCAACGTGGGCCGTTTATTGTCAGAAGCGTTAGCAAAAGGACGGATCCCTGATGCAGTGTATGCTTGTGGTGCGAATGGTATGTTAAAAGCAATTGATTCTTTATTTCCAACACATCCACACGTTTACCTTTCTTTAGAAGAACGGATGGCCTGTGGAATTGGGGCTTGCTATGCCTGCGTTTGCCATAAAAAAGGAGACACTACTGGAGCAAAAAGTGTCAAGGTCTGTGATGAAGGTCCGATTTTTAAAGCAAGTGAGGTTATCTTATGATGAAAAATCCTTTAGCCGTTTCAATTCCAGGTTTAACATTAAAAAATCCAATTATTCCCGCCAGTGGTTGCTTTGGGTTCGGGGAAGAATATGCTAACTATTATGACCTTGATCAATTAGGTTCAATTATGATTAAGGCAACAACGCCCCAAGCACGATATGGAAATCCCACGCCACGTGTAGCTGAAACACCTAGTGGTATGCTAAATGCCATTGGATTGCAGAATCCAGGTTTAGAAGTGGTTATGCAAGAAAAATTACCGAAATTAGAAAAATACCCTAACTTACCGATTATCGCAAATGTTGCAGGTGCTTGCGAAGAGGACTATGTGGCTGTTTGCGCAAAAATTGGGCAAGCGCCTAACGTCAAAGCAATTGAACTGAATATTTCCTGTCCCAATGTGAAACATGGCGGCATAGCTTTTGGTACAGATCCAGAGGTTGCTTTTCAATTAACACAAGCAGTCAAAAAAGTCGCCTCTGTTCCGATTTATGTTAAACTATCACCAAACGTAACGGACATTGTGCCGATCGCCCAAGCAATTGAAGCAGGGGGCGCAGACGGTTTTTCTATGATTAATACATTGCTAGGGATGCGCATTGATTTAAAAACGAGAAAACCTATTTTAGCCAATCAAACTGGCGGACTATCTGGCCCAGCCATTAAACCTGTTGCTATTCGCTTAATCCGACAAGTCGCCAGTGTTTCTCAGTTGCCAATTATTGGAATGGGCGGTGTTCAAACAGTGGATGATGTCTTGGAAATGTTCATGGCAGGTGCTAGCGCTGTCGGTGTTGGTACGGCCAACTTTACAGATCCATATATTTGTCCGAAGTTGATTGACGGATTACCTAAGCGAATGGAAGAGTTAGGTATTGAATCGTTGGAACAATTAATTAAAGAAGTGAGAGAGGGGCAGCAAAATGCACGATAGACCAATTATTGCGTTAGATTTTCCCACGCAAAAAGAAGTGGCTGTTTTTTTAGAAAAATTTCCTAAGGAAGAAGCCTTGTTTGTTAAAGTGGGGATGGAACTTTTTTACGCAGAAGGACCAGCGATTGTTCGCTGGCTTAAAGAACAAGGACACGATGTTTTCTTGGATTTAAAATTACATGATATTCCGAATACTGTGGAAAAAGCGATGACAAATTTAGCAAAATTAGGCGTTGCCATTACTAATGTCCATGCAGCAGGGGGCGTTCGAATGATGCAAGCAGCTAAGGAAGGTCTAATCAAAGGGACTCAGCCAGGCGCTAAGGTTCCTGAGTTAATTGCTGTAACCCAGTTGACTTCTACTAGTGAAGAAGAGATGCACCATGATCAATTAATCAACGTTCCTTTAGAGACAAGTGTCATTCATTATGCTAAATGTGCGGAAAAAGCGGGTCTGGATGGTGTGGTTTGTTCAGCATTAGAAGCACGTGGTATTCAAGAAGCAACCAAGCAGACGTTTATTTGCTTAACACCTGGTATTCGTCCAGCAGGAAGTGCAGTAGGTGACCAACAACGGGTCGTTACGCCGCAACATGCTCGCGAAATTGGGTCCACATATATCGTTGTTGGCCGACCTATTACCCAAGCAGAAAATCCTTATGAAGCCTATCAAGAAATCAAAAAAGACTGGAGCGAAAAGTAACATGACAAAAGTAGCAAAAAAGATTGCCAAAGATTTATTAGATATTGAAGCGGTATTTTTAAACCCTAATGAGCCGTTTACCTGGGCAAGTGGCATAAAAAGCCCGATTTATTGTGATAACCGTATCACGATGAGTTATCCTGCTGTGCGTAAAGAAATTGCAGAAGGCTTAGCGGCAAAAATTAAAGAGACTTTCCCAGAAGTCGAAGTGATTGCTGGGACAGCTACCGCAGGGATTCCACATGCGGCATGGGTAGCCGATATTTTAGGATTACCAATGGTTTATATCCGCAGTAAAGCCAAAGATCACGGCAAAGGGAATCAAATTGAAGGCCGAATTTCTGAAGGACAAAAAATGGTAGTTATCGAGGATTTAATTTCAACAGGCGGTAGCGTGTTAGAAGCGGCAGAAGCGGCGGAACGTGAAGGAGCAACGGTTTTAGGCGTTGCGGCAATCTTCACTTATGAGTTACCCAAAGGAACGGCAAATTTTGCAGATAAACAGATGACGTTACTAACGTTAACCAATTATTCAACTTTAATTGATGCTGCATTAGAAGCAAATTATATCGAAGAAAAAGATGTTACCTTATTACAAGAATGGAAAAAAGATCCTGAAAACTGGGGCAAATAACCGTTGAACTAAAGAAGGTTCTTGTCGTCTGATTTTTAGTGTCATTTTCAGTAACCAGATTTAACGGTAGGAGAACTTAGGTCATTTGCCGAGGAGCGTAATGATCTAAGTTCTTTTGTTTGACGTAGAAAAGATGTTAGGATAGAGTTTTAACATGAGTTTTACCTGATTACTATGTGGAAATGAAGGAAGAGTGTATGAAAAAAATAAAAAATATGGACGTTGAATGGAGCTATACAGGCAACGATGGACCAGAACATTGGCATACGCTATGTGACTGGTTTGCAGAAGGTGCTAAGTTTGCTTATCAATCGCCAATTGCTTTAGAAAAAGAAAGTGCTGAGACAGTAAATTCTCAGATTACGTTTCATTATAAAAAAGAAGAATTCACTGAAAAAGAATTCAAAAATACGTTTCATTTTGTACCACCAAATACGGAAAGTTACGTAATGTTTGAAAATGTTGCGTATCATTTAACCGATATCCATTTTCATATGCCTAGCGAACATTTGCTATCGGGAAAGCAGTATCCGCTAGAATTCCATTTGGTTCATATGAACGATGCTGGCGAAAATTTAGTTGTCGGTTGCCTGTTTACCATCACAGAGGAAGAAAATCGTTTTTCAGAAGCGAATCATCCGATGGACTGGGAAAACGGCACGCACCAACAATGGTTTAATCCGTCAATCTTTTTACCAGAGGAGCGTCTACACTACCATTATGTAGGCTCGTTAACAACACCGCCAACTAAGGGTCCAGTGAAATGGTTTGTATTTGATACCATTCAAAAAATGGATCAAGCCTTTTTAAATAAGATTAAGGAAGGTATGTTGGCCTTTAACAATCGGCCCCTTCAGCCGTTGAATGGGCGTAAGATTTATTTTTCAAATGATTAGTGTGTGGAGGAAAAAGGGTTGAATATTCAACAAATGAAGTATGTTGCTGCCATAGCTAACAATGGGAGTTTTCGGGAAGCAGCCAAAAAACTATTTATTACACAACCTAGCTTGTCAAATAGTATTCGAGAATTAGAAGAAGAACTAGGGATTTCCCTCTTTTTACGTACCAATAAGGGCGCTTTTTTAACAGAAGAAGGAATGGTTTTTTTAGAACAAGCAGAGAAAGTTTTAGTTCAAATGGAGTTATTGGAAAATCGCTATCGCGAGACAGTGACCAGCGAACGATTCTCCATCTCTTCGCAACATTACGATTTTTTAGGTGAGGTAATTGCCAAAGTTCTTAAAAAGTATGGGGATCAATATAAAGATTTTCGTGTCTTTGAAACCACGACCTTAAAAGTAATTGAAGATGTCAAAGGATTTCACAGTGAGCTGGGGATTATTTATTTAAATGAACAAAATAGTGTCAGTATTGAACGGTATTTAGAACAAGCTAATCTAGCCTACGAGGTAATTAGTACTTTTAATACACACATTTTTTTAGGAAATCATCATCCTTTAGCCAAGCAAAAAGAAATTCATTTAGAGGAATTAGTTCCCTATCCACAAGTTCGCTTTAATCAAGAAGGAAGCAATTTTTCCTATTTTTCTGAAGATTTAGTTGAAATTCCTGAACAGGAATCGGTCATTCATACTACGGATCGTGGAACCTTGATGAATTTGTTGGTAGAAACCAATGCTTATGCTTCTGGTTCAGGAGTCGTAACGGGTTTTACGAAGAAAGAAATTCGGTTAGTGCCATTGGCGCCAGCTTTGGAAAATCGTATTTGTTTACTCTTTCCCAAAAATCGGGAAATCAGTCCAATTGGTCGCTACTTTATCAAAGAATTAAAAGCGTTGTTTAAAAAAGAGGTAGATACCAAAACATTTAGCACTAAGGAATAAAAAGAAGAGGTCGGGACAGAAGTGTTTAACTCCGAGAAATAAGAAGGAATTTCCGAAAATTGTTCTATAATTTTTGGAGAATTTCGGCTTATTTCCGAAGGATTTGCTTCTGTTCCCGCCGTTTATTAGTTTTTGAGCGTGGAGCAAAAATCCAAAGTGATTTTTGTCCCACGCTCTTCTTTTTTGGCTCATTTTGAAACAGTAGAAATGGTTTCTCTTTCAATTAATGTGACAGGCACTTGAATGTCTTCTATGATTTGAAGGTCTTGTTGCATCGTTTGTAATAACACTTCACCAGCTAGTTTTCCCATTTCTTTAAAGTCTTGCGCCATGGTTGTTAATGGCGGTTCGACAAATGCTGCTGCTTGAATATCGTCAAAACCAATAATCGATAATTCTTCTGGCACATGAATACCTAGGTTTTTACAGTTTCGTAAACAATGTAACGCGCTGAAGTCATTATCGCAGACCACGGCTGTGAGTTGGTGCGCCTCAAAATACTGTTTAAAGTTGTGTTCATCTAAGAGATTGGTTTCCGTGATTGCTGTATGAAACGCCAGATTGGCTTCTTTTAAAGCTTGGAGATAACCTAAATAACGTTGCCGAACGGATTGTAGGGCTGGACTTCCTGAAAGGATATATCCAATTTTTGTATGTCCTAAGCCAATTAAGCGTTCGGTTGCTGTTTTACCACCAGCAAAGTTGTCTGATTGAATGGTTGCAAAAGGTAAATCATGGATCTTTTTATCCAAGACAACGACTGGAAAATTCATCAAAGCCAACTCGAACAGTAAGTCGAGATAGTCATTACTAGTAGCAGCATAATAGACAAGCCCGGCAAACTCATTCACAATGTCCGCAGCATTTTTCTCTCTCAAAAAATTAGGCGAGGTCATAAAGACTTCTAAACCAGCTGCTTGAATAGTAGGGGCCAAACCGCTATAGAAATTTCCTACTGATAAATCGTCTGCAAAAGGCAATAAAAAAAGAACTTTATTTAAAGAGGTATGAAGAGGATGCTTTGGTGCTTGAACAAAACTTCCTTTTCCTTGGTGACGTTGGATTACGCCTTGCGTTTCCAACTCAGTTAGCGCTCGTTTGGACGTAATTCTACTGACGTTAAACTGAGCCGATAATTCTTTTTCGGTAGGCACTTGCGCTCCAACAGGCAATCGCCCTGAATCAATTTCATTTTGTAAATAATCAATAATTTGTTGATATAATGGTTGCTTCATTCATTTCACCTCACAATAAGATATATCTTATTTATAGTTTACCATAAATTAATTGGTTTTAAAATGAAAAAAATGATCGAAATCACTAGACAAAGTGAAATGTAAACGCTATAATTCAATTGTTAAATGATATATCAAATTTAAGAGGTGACGAGAATGGTTTATACAGAAGTTCCAAAATCCGTAGCAACATTTATGGAGACAATTACAGAAAAATGCGGTGAAGCACATCAAGATTGGGCAAAAAACTTTCAGGCGGCCTTTGCCAATACTTTACTAACAACAGTGAAACGTCAAGAAGATGGTACTACCTTTTTATTAACAGGCGATATTCCAGCAATGTGGTTGAGAGACTCAACAGCACAAGTTCGTCCCTATTTAGTGATTGCGAAAGAAGACGAAGACCTTGCTCAAATGATTGCTGGTTTGGTTAAACGCCAGTTTCGTTATATTTGCATTGATCCTTATGCCAATGCGTTTAATGAAACAGATAATCATGCAGGCCATCAAACTGATAAGACAGAAATGAATGGCTGGATTTGGGAACGGAAATATGAAATTGATTCATTATGTTACCCGGTCCAATTAGCCTATTTACTTTATAAAAATACTGGGATGACCGAACAATTTAATTCAGATTTTGTGGAAGGCGTCAAAAAAATTCTCAACGTTTTTACAACAGAACAAGATCACGCACAGTCACCTTATTTATTTGAACGAGATACGTGGCGTCAAGAAGATACGTTGGTTGAAGCAGGGAAAGGAACACCAGTTGGCAAAACAGGGATGACATGGTCAGGCTTCCGTCCTAGTGATGATGCCTGCCAATATGGTTACTTAGTTCCTTCTAATATGTTTGCAGTCGTAATTTTAGGCTATATTCAAGAAATTTTCTCTGATGTTTTAGAAGATGCTACGATTGGGGCGATTGCTAAAAAATTACAAGAAGAGATTGAAGAAGGCATCCAAACATTTGGACGAACAAAAAATCAAAATAACGAAACGATTTACGCGTATGAAGTGGATGGCTTAGGCAATGCAAGCGTGATGGATGACAGTAATGTTCCCAATTTAGTAGCAGCCCCTTATCTGGGTTATTGTTCAACAGAGGATGAACAATATTTAACAACGCGTCAAACCTTATTAAGTAAAGAAAATCCTTACTTCTATGAAGGCAAATACGCGAAAGGGATTGGTAGCTCGCATACACCAGAAAATTACGTGTGGCCGATTGCTTTAGCAATGGAAGGAATGACAACCAAAGATAAAGCAGAAAAAGAACGAATTTTAGATTTATTAGTTGCCACAGATGCGGGGACTCATTTGATGCATGAAGGTTTTGACGTAGATAATCCTGAAAATTATACAAGAGAATGGTTTTCATGGGCTAATATGATGTTTTGTGAATTAGTTATGGATTATTTTGACATCCGAGTGGAAAAATAGGAGGAAAAGTAATGACAAAGAAAAAAGTCTATATTGTTTCCCATAGTCATTGGGATCGTGAATGGTATCTGCCTTATGAAGAACATCATATGCGCTTAATTGAATTAGTGGATAATGTATTAGATTTAATTGAAAATGATCCAGAGTTTAACAGTTTCCATTTAGATGGACAAACGATTATCTTAGACGACTATTTACAAGTTCGCCCAGAGAAAAAAGAAGCCGTGAAAAAAGCTGTCCAAGCAGGCAAACTAAAAATCGGACCATTTTATATTTTACAAGATGACTTTTTAATTAGCTCTGAATCCAATGTTCGAAACATGCTGATTGGGCATTTAGAAAGTCAAAAATGGGGAGCACCAGTTCAATTAGGTTACTTCCCGGATACATTTGGGAATATGGGTCAAACGCCTCAAATGATGCAATTAGCAAATCTGCCTGCGGCTGCCTTTGGACGCGGGGTGAAACCGATTGGCTTTGATAACCAAGTCTTAGAAAGCGACTATAGCTCACAATATTCTGAAATGTGGTGGGAAGGTCCTGATCAAACGAAAATTTTCGGCTTGCTTTTTGCTAACTGGTATAGTAATGGGAACGAAATTCCTTCAGAAAAAGAAGCGGCAATCGCTTTTTGGAAACAAAAATTGGCTGATGTGGAACGTTACGCTTCCACAAACCATTTATTGATGATGAATGGGGTCGACCACCAACCTGTACAAAGAGATATTACTAAGGCCATCGCTTTAGCCAATGAACTATTCCCAGAATATGAATTTATTCATTCCAATTTCGATGACTATTTGAAAGCTGTTCAAGAGGAGTTACCAGAAGATTTAGGAACAGTAACAGGTGAATTAACGAGTCAAGAAACGGATGGCTGGTACACATTAGCCAATACTTCTTCTGCTCGCGTCTATTTAAAACAGTGGAACACAAAAGTCCAACGCCAATTAGAAAATATCGCAGAACCTTTAGCAGCAATGGCTTACGAAGTAACTGGCGACTACCCACATGACCAATTTGATTATGCTTGGAAAACATTGCTTCAAAACCATCCGCACGATAGTATTTGTGGCTGTTCTGTCGACGAGGTTCACCGAGGCATGATGACTCGCTTTGAAAATGCCAATGATGTCGGGCATTTCTTAGCAGATGAAGCAACACGACAATTAACAGAAGCAATTGATACAAGTGTTTTCCCAGAAAAAGCGCACCCGTTTGTTTTATTTAATACTAGTGGCTATCAGAAAACGGAGGTTGTCACTGTGGAAGTGGAGATTGAACGATTGCCATTTTATACAGGAAAACCTGAAGATCTTTATCATGAATTAAAACAAAAAGCCACCCCAGATTATCAAGTGATTGATCCAACTGGAAAAGCCGTTGCAAGCCGTATTGTCAAAGAAGATGTTCGTTTTGGTTACGATTTACCTAAAGATGCTTTCCGTCAACCGTACATGGCCAAATACTTAACGGTCGAATTATCTGTCAAAGAAATGGCGCCATTCTCTTGGGATAGCTTTGCATTGATTCAAGGAGAAACGAAAGCTTTTGAAGGAAGTCTTTTGGCTCAACCAGCAACAAATGAAATGGAAAACGAATTTATTCAAGTGAAAATTGAAAACAATGGTAGCTTAACCATTGCTGACAAAAAAACAGGAGAAACATTTTCAAAATTGTTAACATTTGAAGATACTGGCGACATTGGGAATGAATATATCTTTTTCAAACCGACCGAAGACCAAGGAATTACAACCGAAAATGTAACGGCTGAAATCACGAATAAAGAAAATTCCCCTGTAAAAGCAAGTTATCAAATTAAACAAACCGTCATGTTACCAGTTGCGGCAGATGAACGATTAGAAGAAGAACAAAAGGCTGTTCGTGAGTTTAGAGAACGCCTTGCACAACGTTCAACGACGCTTCGCCCGTTCGAAATAACGACAATGGTTACAATGATCAAAGAAAGTAACCAATTGTTCTTTGAAACAACCATTAATAATCAAATCAAAGATCATCGTTTACGCGTGCTTTTCCCAACTGGCATGGTCACAGAAACACACGAAGCGGATAGTATTTATGAAGTCGTGACACGACCAAATCAAGTAAGCGACACATGGGAAAATCCAACAAACCCGCAGCACCAACAAGCGTTTGTGAATGTTCATGACCAAAACAAAGGCGTGACTATCTTCAATGAAGGCTTAAATGAGTATGAAGTCTTAGCAGATGGAACCATTGCGGTCACATTAATTCGTTGTGTTGGCGAACTAGGTGATTGGGGCTATTTTGCGACACCAGAAGCACAATGCCAAGGAGAATATACCTTTAAATATGGTTTGTCATTGCATGGAAAACCAGAAGAACGCTTTGCTACGTATCAACAAGCCTATAGTGCACAAATTCCTTTTACTGCAGCTACTACTGCGCGTCATGAAGGTAAACTAGCACCGAACCATGTCTACTTGACAACGGCAGAAGGACCAATTGGTTGGACAGCCGTTAAACGTCAAGAGCAAACAAATCATTTAGTCGTTCGTGGCTTTAATCTAACAGCGCAAAATATTCCTTGTGAACTTCACAAAGAGACACAACCAGCGACTTGTTTAACAAATGTATTAGAAGAACCGTTGACACCAGCGATAGAAGTTGATGCACCATTACGTCCGTTTGAAATTCGGACATGGCGTTTCGAAAAATAAATAAATAGGAGAACTTTGTTGAAAAGGACAAAGTTCTCCTATTTTCTTTTCTGTCGTTTTTTTGAGATATTTATAATAAAAATCTAGCGAAACAATGAGAAAATCATTCATTTTACGGTCAATTTGTGCTACTATAACGTCAACTGAAGGAGTGAAGCTAAATGGATTTAACCAATCGTTTTAATCGTCAAGTAAATAAAATTGCTGTTTCTTTAATTCGTCAATTTGACGAACAAGTCTCAGGAATTGAAGGTATTTTAAAATTAACGCTAGGAGAGCCGGATTTTAACACACCTGAGCATGTCAAAAAAGCAGCCAAAGAAGCAATTGATGCGAATTTTTCTCATTATACAGGGATGTCTGGTTTATTAGATGTCCGTGAAGCAGCCGCTTATTTTATGAAAGAAAAGTACCATTTGACTTACCAGCCTGCGACAGAAATTTTAGTAACAGTTGGAGCAACAGAAGCGATTTCAGCTTCGTTATTAGCAATTTTAGAACAAGGTGACAAAGTGCTATTGCCAGCACCTATTTACCCAGGGTATGAACCAATTATTACATTGGCGGGGGCGGAACCGGTATATTTGGATACACGAGACAACGATTTTGTCTTGACCCCTGAAATGATTGAAGCGGCAATGGCCGAGCATGGGGAACAAGTCAAAGCAATTATTTTAAATTATCCTAGCAACCCAACTGGTGTCACCTATAACCTCCAAGAGTTGCAAGCAATTGCTGATGTTCTAAAAAAATACGACATTTTTGTGATTAGTGATGAAATTTATAGTGAGTTAACTTATGATGAGAGTCATGTTTCGATTGCTGAAATGTTACGTGACCAAACGATTTTAATTAACGGTTTGTCGAAATCACATGCCATGACAGGCTGGCGGATTGGCTTTATTTTTGCACCAGCGATTTTAACAGCGGAGATCATTAAAGTTCATCAGTATTTAGTTACTGCGGCTGCAACTGTGTCTCAAAAAGCGGCTGTTCGTGCCCTAATCGAAGGAATGCATGATGCTGAAATTATGAAAGAAGAGTATCGGAAACGGCGCGATTTTGTTTATGAACAGATGACTCAATTGGGGTTTGAGGTTGCGCGTCCAAATGGGGCCTTTTATATTTTTGCTAAGATTCCTACTGGTTATGAACAAGATTCTATGAAATTTTGTATTGATTTAGCGCAAAAAGAAGCAGTAGCGTTGATTCCAGGTATTTCTTTTGGCCCAGAAGCAGAAGGATACGTCCGAATTAGTTATGCGTCCGATATGGATAAATTAACAACGGCCATGGAACGAATTGCACATTACATGGCGACACAACGCGTAACGCACTAGCCTTTATAGATTCTTTACACACCTTTACCTTTTATTTACATTTAATTGAAACAGAATTAACAGAGTCTTGGTAGACTAAACTTGTAACTAATTGAAAAGGAAGTGCAAAGATGAAAAAACGTGTAATTGCAGCAACTATGCTGAGTCTAGGGTTATTATTAACTGGGTGCGGAGCTCAAGGAGGCACAACTGAAAAATCCAGCGAAGCGGATAGTAACAAACCAGTTAAAATTGTCGCTGTTGGTTCCACCGCTTTACAACCGTTAGTAGATGCTGCGAAAGATCAATTTACACAAGAACATCCTAATTATACAGTTTCTGTCCAAGGTGGCGGCAGCGGAACAGGACTTTCGCAAGTTGCAGATGGCGCAGTGACCATTGGAAATTCCGATGTGTTTGCCGAAGAGAAAGATGGCGTGGATGCCTCTAAATTAGTCGATCATCGGGTGGCCGTGGTCGGTATGGGACCAGTGGTCAACAAAGAAGTCGGCGTGAAGAATTTAACGAAGCAACAATTGATTGATGTCTTTACTGGCAAAGTCAAAAACTGGAAAGAAGTGGGCGGCAAAGATCAAGAAATCGTCGTAATAAACCGCGCAAACGGAAGTGGCACCCGAGCAACATTTGAAAAATGGGGCTTAGATGGAGCTAAACCAGTTCAATCACAAGAACAAGATTCTTCGGGAACAGTTCGTAAAATTGTTGAACAAACACCAGGAGCAATCAGCTATTTAGCTTTTTCTTATATGGATGATTCCACTGTTGCCTTAAGCATTGATGGTGTTGAACCAAAAGAAGAACACGTGAAAGACAATTCATGGAAAATCTGGTCTTATGAACATATGTATACAAAAGGGGAGCCTAATAAAGAAGTAAAAGCCTTCTTAGACTATATGGTCACCGATGATGTTCAAAAAACAATTGTCAAAGACTTAGGTTATTTAGCCATCACAGACATGCAAGTAGAACGTGATGTAAATGGAAAAGTAACTGAAAAATAAACAAAAAAACTCAGCCAATAAACAGGATTGGCTGAGTTTTTTTAGGCTTCTTTTTTTGTTAAAGGCAAGGTGATTGTAAAAGTGGTCCCTAAGCCTAAGTGACTATCAATGGCGATTTTACCGCCTAATAATTCTGTGTAATTTTGGACAATAGCTAGACCTAGACCGGTGCCACCAGAATGACGGCTACGTGCTTTATCGACACGATAGAACCGTTCAAAGATCCGTTCTTGGTCTTTTTGACTAATGCCAATGCCAGTATCTTGAACAGATAAACGTAATTGCTGATTTTCTATAGCATAAGAAATAGTAATCTGACCATTTTCTTGGGAATACTGAATGGCATTTTCAATTAGATTCTTCACGATTGGATAAAACAATTCGTATTTGGTGAAAAACTGGCTCTCTGGCAGACCATGAACGACTGTTTTCAGCTGTTTTGCTGCCAATTGTTGCTGATAAGAACCGAGAATTTCTGTAATAAATTTTTCTAAAGTAATTTCTTGTTCTGCATAAGGAATTGTCGCGCTGCCCCGAGAAAGTTCTAAAATTTCTTGAATTAATTGTTGCAGACGCTGGGCATCTTTTTGCATGATGTGCAAAAATTGATTAAGGACTTCCGGATCTTCTTTGGCACCGTCTATGAGTGTCTCGGTAAAGCCCAAAAGAGAAGTGACAGGCGTTTTTAATTCATGAGACACGTTTGATACAAAATCTTTTTGCATTTTTTCTAGTTGGCGAACGCGCGTTAAATCATAGGCAATTCCTAACACTTGATAATCATTGGCGCTTTGATCATCCAAGTAACGAAGAGAAAGATCTAATCGTAAAGGTGTTGGTCCTTGTGTCACAGTGATTTCTTGATGTAAACTGTTTTTTTCAGCGACGACTTGATGGATTAAATGAATCAAATCGGCGTCTTGAATCACTTCGAGATAATTGCTTTGCATATTTTTAGCAGAGAGTCCTAACATTTCCTGCATTTTAGGGTTCAACAGACGAAGCCGTCCTTGCGTATCAATGATAAAGACACCAATCATCAACTCATCTAAAAGTTCGTGAAATTGCTCATCCGCAGACGTATACGCTTTATACGTTTGACTTACTTGTTGACTCAGTAGGTTAATAGTTTCGTAAAGTTCATTCCATTCAGAAGATTGCTGGATAATGGATCGATTTTCATCTGGATGTTTAAGCATTCGTTTCAGAATCGGTAAGACAGTCACTAGCGGTTGATTTTTTTGCCGTAACAATAAAAAGATAAACAAGGTAATTAGTAGGAACAAGATGCCAAATGTAAAGATAATATAGCGACGA
The DNA here is from genome assembly GCF_001811595.1 of Enterococcus sp. HMSC078F03. Lineage (NCBI taxonomy): Bacteria > Bacillati > Bacillota > Bacilli > Lactobacillales > Enterococcaceae > Enterococcus > Enterococcus sp. HMSC078F03. The sequence goes on from NZ_KV805556.1 coordinate 154,367, forward strand.
AAAGATTGAATATTTTTAGAAAATAGCGCGGTTTGTTCCGAAATCCGAATAATGCCAACGATTTCTCCTGATTTTAAAACAGGCGTGGCAACGTACAGAAGTTCTTTATTTAACGTTTTACTCTTTCGTAAAGCTGAACCATAGGTAGCTCCTGATAGAACCGCAGCGATTTCAGGTCGTTTTTTGTGCGACTCTAGCGGTTCATTTTGGCTGCTGTCAAAAAAGACGGTACCATTTTTTTGCAACAAAGTTACCCGTTCTTCTGCATCATCTAACGCATGGGTGACAAGGAGTTGTTGTTGGTTTGTCAGTTGCCCTTTTTCGAAAACGGAAGGGGGCAACTGGTCTGTTAAAAGGGTATTTTTTCTTCTTAAATAGGTTTCTTGCTGAGCAACCATTTCTTTTTGAAAGAAAAAATTGGTCGCTGCAATACTCCCGACAAATAATAAAAGCATGACTGCCGCAACTAAAAAATATTCAATCCGCAGTCTCTTTTTCATCGTTTTGGCTCCTGAAAACGGTAGCCAAAGCCACGGACAGTTACTAAGTAAACGGGCCGTTTGGGATCGGGCTCGATTTTATCACGTAAATGACTAATGTGGACATCGACGATGCGACTTTGTCCAGCGAAGTCATATTGCCAAATTCGTTCCAACAAGGTTTCCCGATTAATGACCCGATCTTTGCGTTTCATGAAGTAAACGAGTAATTCAAATTCTTTCGGTGTTAGCTCAATGGGCTGATTGCGCACAAAGACTTCATAATTTTGTTCATCCACACGAATCTCGCCAATCACAAGCGGAGCTTTAGGTGTGTCCTCTTGAAGCGTTTCGGTCGTGGTAGGTTTTAAACGACGGAAAATAGCTTTCATGCGTGCTAGGACTTCTCTGGGACTAAAAGGTTTTGTTAAATAATCATCTGCCCCAATTTCTAAGCCGATGATTTTATCTACTTGTTCATCTTTGGCAGTTAAAATCAAAATAGGCGTGTCAATTTTTTCTCGACGAAGTGCTTTGGTAATTTCTAAGCCATCCATACCAGGAAGCATTACATCTAAAATTATAAAATCATATTGATTAGACAAAGCTAATTCGAAGCCGTTTTTACCATCTTCGGAAGTAGTCACCTGATAGCCTTCTTTTTCCAAATTAAAGGTTAACAAAGTTAAAATCGATGGTTCATCATCGACGACAAGAACTTTTTTCATTTACATAACTCCTTCAAGAAATTTCTGAAAATAAGTGTATATTTCACTATTGTTAGTTTAACATATTTTTAGAGGAAGAACGTACTTTAAAGTAAGCGAGAATGCTACTTTTGAGAAAAGTCAACTCATGGTATAATAGAGAAATGAAATGAGGAGAAGCGAATGATTGGTATTAGTAGTTGCTTAGGTGGGATTTGTTGCCGTTACGATGGAAAATCTCAAGAACAAGAAGCGTTAAAACAACTTGTAACTAATGGAAAAGCAATAATGATTTGTCCCGAAGTTTTAGGGGAGTTGCCTATTCCACGTCCGCCAGCAGAAATCATTGGCGGGGATGGCTTTGATGTTTGGGCGAATACTGCTTATGTATATACGGATAACGGGGAAGATGTGACTGAGACATTTAAAGCAGGGGCACAACGCGCGTATCAAAAATTAAAAGCCCTACAAATTACAACCTTGATTTTGAAAGAAAAAAGTCCCAGCTGTGGCAGCCAGCTGATTTATGATGGACAATTTTCTGGCATTAAAAAAGCTGGAGTTGGAGTCGCAACTGCTTATTTTATTCAACAAGGAATGACCGTTTATTCTGAAGAAACATGGCAACTTGCGGACATTTCTTTTTAAAAGGTAAAAACTTAGTAAAAAAAGATTGACTATTCCCTATGAAATCGGTAACCTATAAGGGATTGAAGATGGGAGCACGGCTCATGGAAATGGAAAAAACAAACCGCATGAATGCGTTATTTGAATTTTATTCGACATTATTAACGGAAAAGCAGATGAATTATATGGAGCTTTACTATGCTGATGACTTTTCTTTAGGAGAAATTGCGGAAGAATATGAGGTTAGTCGCCAAGCGGTTTATGATAACATTAAACGAACCGAAAAAATTTTAGAAGAATACGAAAAAAAGTTACATCTTTATTCAAACTATGTTGTACGGAAAGAATTTCTTGAACAACTACAGCAGTATGTTCAAGAAACTTATCCCAAAGATAGTGAAATCAAAAAATATATTGAACAAATTCAAGAAATAGAGGAATGAAACTATGGCTTTTGAGAGTTTAACAAACCGCCTACAGCAGGCAATGAGTAAAATCCGTCGTAAGGGAAAAGTTTCCGAAGCCGACGTAAAAGAAATGATGCGAGAAATCCGTTTGGCTTTATTAGAAGCCGACGTTAATTTACAAGTGGTCAAAGATTTCACAAAACGTGTCAGAGAACGGGCAGTAGGAGTCGAAGTATTAGAAAGCTTATCACCAGCCCAACAAATTGTAAAAATTGTTGATGAAGAATTAACGAAAACGTTAGGTTCAGAAACGGTTGAACTGAATAAATCTCCAAAAATCCCGACAGTGATTATGATGACAGGGTTACAAGGGGCTGGTAAAACAACTTTTACTGGTAAATTAGCAAAACACTTAATGAAAACTGAAAACGCTCGTCCGCTTTTAATCGCTGGTGACGTTTATCGTCCAGCAGCGATTGATCAGTTGAAGGTTTTAGGTCAACAATTAGAAGTTCCCGTTTTTGATATGGGAACAGATGCTAATCCAGTGGAAATTGTTCGTCAAGGGTTAGCATTAGCAAAAGAAAAGAAAAATGATTATGTCTTAATTGATACGGCCGGCCGTTTACACATTGACGAAGCTTTAATGGACGAATTGAAACAAATTAAAGAGTTGGCTGATCCCAATGAAATTCTGTTAGTTGTTGATGCGATGACGGGGCAAGATGCTGTCAACGTTGCAGATAGTTTTAATGAACAGCTTGGAATTACTGGGGTTGTTATTACCAAAATGGATGGCGATACTCGTGGGGGGGCTGCGCTGTCAATTCGGGCAGTAACGGGTGCTCCGATTAAATTTGTCGGTTCTGGTGAAAAATTAACCGATTTAGAAATTTTCCATCCCGATCGTATGTCGAGTCGTATCCTAGGTATGGGGGACATGTTGACGCTAATTGAAAAAGCGCAACAAGATTACGATGAGAAAAAAGCAGAAGAACTTGCTCAAAAAATGAAAGAAAACAGTTTTGACTTTAACGATTTCATTGAGCAATTGGATCAAGTTATGGGCATGGGACCGATTGAAGACTTATTAAAAATGATCCCTGGAATGAGTAACATGCCTGGTATTGAAAATGTCAAAGTCGATCCAAAAGATGTGGCACGGAAACGGGCGATGGTCTTATCAATGACCCCTGCAGAACGTGAAAATCCTGATCTATTAAATCCTAGTCGCCGCCGCAGAATTGCAGCTGGTTCAGGAAATAGTGTGGTTGAAGTCAATCGTATGATTAAACAATTTAAAGAATCCAAAAAAATGATGCAACAAATGTCCAAAGGGGATATGAACATTCCTGGTATGGATCAAATGTTAGGTGGCGGCGTTAAAGGCAAGCTAGGTAAAATGGCCATGAATCGTATGATGAAGAAAAACAAAAAGAAGAAAAAGAAAAAAAGATAAACAGGCTTTAGTTAATTATTGGAAGAAACAGAAAGTGCGTCATCAGTCTCTTCGACTGATGGCGCACTTTCTGTTTAAGCGTAGTTTTGGATAATTGCGTTTAACGCTTCGGCAAAACCAGCGCCGTGTTGTTCATAATATGACGTAAATCGTTCATCGCCAACATACATAAGGCCTAACCCTTTGTGTGCTTCTGGCGAATAGCTTGACCAAGAGTACATTAACCAATCTTTGTGTAATTGGAAAATTTCTTGCGCAAGTTGGCTAGTCAACTTGGGTGATTTTTGATACATGGCTAACTTAGAAAATAAATCTTTTTCCACGTTCTGCATTGCTTGCATGTCTTTTTCCGTCAAGTTTAAATATTTTTTGTTGGCTTGTTCAATCGTTTCGTTGCCATATTTTTCCCGAATCTCTTTACCATATTTTTCTTCGTTTTCTTGAACTTTTTGTTGTTTGAATGCTTCGAATTTTTGCTGATCTGACATGTTTATCTCTCCTTTGTAATGGTGTAAGGTTTGTTGAACAGAGGCTAAAAGACGATCAATTTCATTGCGCTTTTCCAATAGTTTTTGTTGATGCTCGTATAAAGCCTGTTCAACATTAAAGTCAGGTTGCTCCAAAATTTCTTTAATTTCATCTAGTTTCAGATCCAATTCACGGTAAAAAAGAATTTGTTGCAAACGATTCACCTCGGCTTGCCCGTAAATTCGATAACCAGAAGAATTAATTCTGGCTGGTTGAAGAAGACCAATTTCATCATAATATCGTAACGTCCGTGCACTGACGCCAGATAGTGAAGCCATTTTTTTAATTGTATATTCCATCATTCATTCCTCCTGACAAAATCTATCATAAACCTTTACGTAACGAGAGGGTCAAGCAAAAAAATAAAAAAAGTGAGACAACCTGTAAAAAGTTGCCTCACTTTTTCTCGATTGATTCAATTAGGCAGTTAAGCGATTAAAGAAATCCACGTAAGCATCTACAATTGATTGTAAGAAGCCAACAGTGCCATCAATAATTTTACCATCTTCACCAATTAAGTTCGTAATACCGCCAATATAGGCTTCAGGTTGTTGTAAAGTTGGAACATTTAAGAAGACTAATGATTGTCTTAAATGATGGTTCGCACCAAATCCGCTAATTGCACCTGGTGAAACACTCACCACAAGTCCTGGTTTTTTATCCCAAACGCTTTCGCCATACGGACGTGAACCGACATCCAATGCATTTTTTAAAACAGCTGGTACTGAACGGTTATATTCTGGTGTTACAAACATTACGCCATCTACTTGTTTAACTTCTTCACGGAATGTTGTCCAAGCTTCGGTGGGGGTTCCTTCATCATCCAAATCTTGATTGTATAATTCTAAATCACCTATGTTAATGAAAACAGGTTCGAAATCAGCTGGAAATAAGTCCGCCATTGTTTTTGCTACCAATTTGTTAAATGAATCTTTTCTTAAACTCCCTACAAAAATACCAATTTTTTTTGTCATGTAAATCCCTCCATTTTTCTTTTACTTACTTTATGATAGTACTTTTTCAAAAAAAGCGCAAACGTTTTATCCTTGTACATTGTTGAACTTCGTAACTTCACGTATAATAGCTAGTAAAAGGATGAGTAAAGGAGCAACTGCTTGAATAAAAAAATAAATTGGCGCCGACAGTTAACACAGTTGGAGAAACAAACATTGACTGAATTAAAAAACAAGGAAATGATTAAACAAGGAACTTTTTATAAATTGGAACAAACATTTCCTGAGGAATCAGCTTATACTTATTATGGTTTATACAGGAAGGAACAAACCATTCAAGCATATATCGTAGGGTATTGTTTTGATGGGGAAACCTTGGAAGCGACGATTGTTGCGCCAAATGTAGGACCATTTTTTGAAGAACTTGTTCAAGAACTCGAAAAGCAAGCAGCTTTGTGGGGAATGAAAGAAGTCTTTCTCGTGATGGACGACAAGCAATCTGTTGGCCTGAATTATTTTAATAGACAAGGAATTGTGCCAGCTTTTTCAGAACAGTATCTGGTTTTTCAAAGAGAAACTTACTCACAGGCGTTGGCGAAGCTGACACTTCTCCGACCACAAGTGGCTGATTTGGATTCCTTGGCTAGGTTACTCGAAGGTACGCCTTTGCCGGAGGACCTTCAACGAACACTTATTTATAAAGAAAACAATCAACTTTTAGCCACGCTACGTTTGGATCATTTTGAAAACGAATGGGGGATTTATGGCTTTGTTGTGACAAAAACGCAACGAGGTCGCGGTCTTGGCCGTCAAGTGTTACAGTCTGCGCTCCGAATGATTTTAGAAAATTCAGCTTCAGCGACTATTTTTTTAGAAGTTGAAACAGAAAATCAAGCAGCGCTTCATCTCTATCAAACAGAAGGCTTTCAAGTGAGAAACCAGTACAACTATTATCAAATTTTGTAAAAATTCTTCATTATTTCGTTTGTTTTCCTGCAAATTGGCTAAAAAAATTGAAAAAAAGTAAAGGTGTCAAGAAAAAACTCTTTACAGGTTGTTGTTAATCTGTTAAACTAACTCTTGTGATTAAGTTAATGGAGGTGTATTTAATAATGGCAGTTAAAATTCGTTTAAAACGTATGGGTTCTAAAAAGAGTCCTTTTTACCGTATTGTAGTAGCTGATTCTCGTTCTCCTCGTGATGGACGTTTCATCGAAACTGTAGGTACTTACAACCCTTTGAAAGACCCTGCAGAAGTAGTTTTAAAAGAAGATTTAGTTTTAGATTGGTTATCTAAAGGTGCGCAACCTTCTGATACAGTTCGTAACATCCTTTCAAAAGAAGGCGTTATGAAAAAACATCATGAAGCTAAAAACGTTAAGAAATAAGGTGATTGAACATGGCAGATGTGAAAGAGTTAATTTTAACTATTGTCCGTCCGTTAGTCAGTCAACCTGAAGCAGTCTCATTAGAAATTGAGGAATCAACTGATTTCCTCGAGTATAATTTGACTGTGGCCAAAGAAGATATTGGACGTATCATTGGTAAACAAGGGCGTGTTGCAAAAGCAATTCGGACAATTGTTTATAGTGTACGTATCGATGGTCCGAAAAAGGTCCGTTTAAATATTCTTGATGGTAAATAAGCATTAACAAGGAGGTAGCCTAGCTATCTTCTTTTTTTATACATAACCAAAAAGTTTTCATTGCTAGAGATAGGCCTTTCTTGCTAAAATAGATGTATCCAGAATAAAGGAGCGATTTGTATGGCAAAACGAATTATCATTATGAACTTTGATATTGAAAGTAAATCGTACCAAGCATTTTCCGAAATAAAAAAGATGCAGGCAGAAAGACAGCTTAAAGGTGAGCAAATGGCGGTTGTTACGCATGTTAATGATGGCCAGCATCAATTTAAAATCAATGATTTTATCGATTTTACAGGCAACAATCATACATCAAAAGATAGCATGATTGGGATGCTAGTAGGCATATTAGGTGGTCCTCTGGGCATTCTTTTTGGCTGGTTTGCTGGAAGTATGTATGGTGCAAGCAAAGACGCCAAAGAAATTCAAGAAGCACAAACGGTTTTTGAACATGTGATTCAAAAGATTGATGAAGGACAAACGGGATTGTTATTAATTGCAGAAGAAGAAGACAACCGTCCGCTCAACCAATTGGTTATGTTTGACTTAGGTGGCGAAATCACGCGGCTTGATTTAGAGGAAGTCCAACAAGAAATTAACGATGCGAACGAAGTTGCAAATGAAGCGAAACAATCGTGGCAAGCAAAAAAAGAACAACACAAAGAAGCAACATCGAAAGAAGAATAAGGAGCAAAGACTGTTTTCTGAATAAAGGAAAACAGTCTTTTAAAATACTAAGAAATCACGGTTTTTTATGGTAGTTTGCTAATTTTTTGTTATTTTATCGTAAAATACGGTAAACTAAGAAGGAAACTTTGAGAAAATAGATAAATTATTATTTGCTAAAGGAGCAAACTTCTTCTAAAATAAAAAGGAAGTTTAAAAGAAAGTATGGTAGCAGATGGAAATACAATTTTTAGGAACAGGCGCTGGTGTACCAGCAAAACATCGCAATGTCACAGGAATTGCGTTGAAATTATTAGATGAACGAAATGCAGTTTGGCTCTTCGATTGTGGGGAAGGGACTCAATTGCAAATTTTAAAAAGTAGTATTCGCCCAAGAAAAATTGAAAAGATTTTTATTACACATTTACATGGGGATCATATTTTTGGTTTACCTGGTTTGTTAAGTAGTCGTTCTTTTCAGGGCGGGACAGAACCTTTAGAAATCTATGGACCAGTTGGGATTGCTGACTTTGTCAAGACTTCTTTACGGGTCTCGCAATCGCGGTTGTCCTATCCACTGAAATTTATTGAATTAACGAAAGAAAATGACGTTATTTTTAAAGATAAACAATTCACTGTTCGCTGTAATATCTTGGACCATGGCATCACGAGCTTTGGCTATCGAATTGAGGAAGCAGCGCATGAAGGAGAATTACAAGTAGAGAAACTTCAAGCTTTAGGGATTCCTTCTGGGCCGTTGTATGGCAAACTCAAACGTGGTGAAACGATTGTTTTTGATGGACAGGAAATTAATGGACAAGCGTTTGTGGGAGAGCGTAAACCTGGACGAATCGTGACGATTTTAGGAGACACTCGCAAAACCAAAAATAGTGTAACTTTAGCACGACGAGCGGATGTTTTAGTCCATGAAAGTACGTTTAATAAACACGAAGCAAAAATGGCAAAAGCCTACTTCCACTCAACCAGTCAACAAGCAGCTGAAGTTGCAAAAGAAGCGCAAGTAAAACAACTTATTTTAACGCATATTAGTGCCCGTTATTTAACCAAAGAGGCCTATCAGCTTCAAGAAGAAGCCCAAGAAATTTTCCCCAATACAAAAATCGTAAAAGATATGGATATCATTGAGATTCCATTTGCCAATGAAGGAGGAGCTTAGATGGATTTAACAAATAAAGTCGTTGTCGTAACTGGAGGTTCAGCTGGTTTAGGTGAACAAATTTGTTATGAAGCAGCTAAACAAGGGGCGGTCGTCGTTGTCTGCGCCCGCAGAATTAATTTGATTGGTAAAGTTCGCGAGCAGTGTGCTGTTTTAAGCGGACGAGAAGCATTTTCTTATCAATTAGATATTGCCGATCCAGAAAGTGTTGAACGTGTGGTTGAAGCTATTTCAGCAGAAGTTGGTCCTATAGATGTTTTAGTCAACAATGCTGGTTTTGGCTTGTTTGAAAATTTTGTTGAAATTGACTTGGCTGTTGCACGCCAAATGTTTGATGTCAACGTTCTAGGAATGATGACGTTTACTCAAAAAGTAGCTATTAAAATGATTGAAGCTGGGCAAGGACATATTATCAACGTTGCTTCAATGGCTGGGAAGATGGCTACAGCTAAATCAACCGTTTATTCTGCAACGAAATTTGCTGTGTTAGGTTTTTCAAATGCTTTACGTTTAGAATTGAAACCGTTGGGTGTAGCAGTAACGACTGTCAATCCAGGACCAATCCAAACAGAATTCTTTGATAAAGCGGACCCGACAGGCACATATCTAGCTGCGGTGGATAAAATTGTTTTGGACCCTACGAAATTAGCGAAAGAAGTGGTTGGGAGTATGGGGACTTCTCGACGTGAGATTAATCGTCCATTTGTCATGGAAGCGGCAGCCCGCTTTTATACATTGTTTCCACATTTAGGAGATTTCATAGCGGGAAATATTTTAAATAAAAAATAAAGGAGTCGATCAAGTCATGAAAAATCAATGGCGTGTTATTTTGGGCCTTGTGTTGGTCTTAATTGTTGTTATTTTTGCTGTTTTAAATAATCAAGCTGTTCCAGTAAACTTTGGTTTTACTAAAATTAGTGGACCGTTAATCTTAATTATTTTAGGTTCTGCAATTATTGGCGCACTAGTTGGATTACTAACCTCCACAACCACCATTTGGAACCAACGTAAGGAATTAAAAGCTGTACAAAAAGAGTTGGATATTTATAAAAATGATATGGATAAATTAGTCAAAGAAGAAACGGAAAAAGTTCAACGTTCTTTTGATAATCAATTGGCTGATTTGCAAGCCAAACAAGCGGCAGCACCACAAGTCTCAGAACCAGTGGTCAACGAACAAACGTCAAACACAGAAGTAGACGTAACGCCTGTGTCAGGTAGTCGTATTGATCGTTATGTGAAACCTCGTGTGAATGAAGAGGAACAAAAATAAGGAAGAGACTTTATCACTAAGTTTCTTTTAAAATAAAACTGTGATATCTGCTATTTATCTAACAGATATCACAGTTTTTTTCTCAGATTTAAAAAAATGCTTTCTTTAGTTTTTGGAAAAATTTTGCTATAATTACTTGGTTAGGAGTGACGTCGTGAAAAAATCAAACTATCAATGGCAGTTACAGACAAAGACAGAATTACCTGTAGAATTTATAGAACAATTAAAAAAAGAAGAAATTAATCCATTAATTGGCCAACTTTTATGGCACCGCAATATCCGGACAGAAGAAGCATTACGTAAGTTTCTACATCCGACTATCGAAGATATTTATGATCCGTTCTTAATGCATGATATGGAGAAAGCGGTAGCCCGCATCCAGCAAGCCGTCGAAGCGGGTGAACAAATCCTTGTCTATGGGGATTATGATGCAGATGGCATCACTAGTACCACGGTTATGAAAGAAGCAATCGAATTAGTCGGTGGCATGGTTCAGTACTTTCTACCGAATCGTTTTGTTCATGGCTATGGGCCTAATAAAGACGTATTTGCTGAACAAATTGAACAAGGAGTCCAATTAATTGTAACCGTTGATAATGGTGTAGCCGGACATGAAGCAATTAACTACGCTATGGCACAAGGAGTAGATGTAATCGTTACTGACCATCATGAATTGCCTGAACAATTACCAGAAGCCTATGCGATTGTCCACCCTAGACATCCACAAGGTGACTATCCTTTTGGAGATTTAGCTGGTGTTGGCGTGGCTTTCAAAGTCGCTACTGCGTTACTTGGTGAATTGCCAATTGAGTTATTAGATTTGGTAGCAATTGGGACGATTGCTGACTTGGTTTCATTAACCGATGAAAATAGAACGTTTGTCAAAATGGGCCTTCAAATGATTCAAACTGGTGATCGAATTGGTTTAGACGTTTTATTACAAGAAGCGGGTGTGAAAAAGGAAGCTGTTTCAGAAGAATCAATTGGCTTTACCATTGGACCTCGTTTAAACGCATTAGGTCGATTAGGGGAAGCCGCACCAGGTGTTGAATTGATGACTACATTTGATGAAGAACAAGCGCTGGAAATCGCTAAATATATTGATCAACAAAACAATGAACGAAAAGACATTGTAACGACGATTGCCAAAGAAGCCCTGGATTTAATCGACCCGAATGCGCCGGTCCATATTTTAGCGAAACAAGGCTGGCATGAAGGCGTCTTAGGGATTGTCGCGGGCCGCATTATGCAAGAAACGGGGAAACCAACCATTATTTTAGCAATAGATGAATCTGGTACGACTGCTAAAGGCTCTGGACGCAGCATTAGCGCATTGAATCTCTATGAGGCGTTGAACGAAGTGCGTGAGCAATTCACTCATTTTGGTGGGCATCATATGGCAGCGGGAATGACTTTACCTGTTGAAAATATTCCTTTTGTTCAAGAACATTTGGCACACTTTATTGAAAAAAATCAAATTGATATGGCTAATGGACAAGAGTTGCTCATTAGTGAGAGCTTAGCGGTTTCGCAGGCCACGACTACTTTTATTGATCAATTGCGTATTTTGGCGCCTTTTGGGACCGATAATACTGTTCCAACTTTTGTATTTAAGGAAATCACGCCTACGCAAATTCGGCAAATTGGTGCAGATAATGCACATCTGAAATTTCAAATGAATCAAGAAGGGGCACAATTGGATGCAATTGCTTTTCAAATGGGGCCTCAAGCGGATGAACTAGCACAAGGAACCGCCGATGTGGCAGGCCAACTTTCCATCAATGAATGGAATGGTCGTAAGAAACCACAATTAATGGTGACTGATTTTGCTGTATTGGGAAGACAATTATTTGATTTTCGTGGCAAAAATAATCAAACGAAACCAATTCCTTCAGAAGCAACAGCTTATCTTTTGTTTGATGAAAAAAATCAAAAATTCATTTCAGATCCAACCGCTAATATTATTGTTTGGTCAAACCAAGAAGAATTGGTGGAAGCTGTTTCTCAAAATCAAATCGAACAACTGGTTTTTGTCGACTGTCCTGTGGAAGCAATCACGGTTAAAGAAATTGTTGAAGCGACTGAGATACAACGTATATACATGATGTTTATTTCACCAGAAGAAGCTTATTTAAACGGTATGGCTTCACGTGAACAATTTGCAACATTGTATAAATTTATTTTGCAGCAAAAAGAAGTAAATCTACGTTCCCAGCTATCGAAGGTGGCAAATTACTTAAATATCCAAGAAAAATTATTAATTTTCATGATACAGGTGTTTTTTGACTTAGGATTTGTTACAATAGAAAGCGGTGTTTTAAACAGTATTGAGAAACCCGACAATCGACCATTGACTGAAAGTCAAGTGTACCAACAACGATTGAAAAAAATAAAAACAGAAGAATTTCTACTTTACAGTGATTGTCAAACAATACAACAATGGCTGTGGAATGAGGAGGACAAATAAAAATGGATTTAAGAGATTACATTGCAAGCATTCCAGATTATCCTGAGAAAGGGATCGTGTTCCGTGACATTTCTCCATTAATGGCTAATGGGGATGCCTATCGTGAAGCAACGAAACAAATCGTGGATTACGCGAAAGAAAAAAGAATTGATATGGTTGTAGGACCGGAAGCTCGTGGCTTTATTGTCGGCTGTCCAGTGGCTTATGAACTAGGGGTTGGCTTTGCTCCGGTTCGTAAAAAAGGAAAACTTCCTCGTGAAACCATCGAAGTGACTTATGACTTAGAATATGGTTCAGATACATTAACGTTGCACAAAGATGCCATCACACCAGGCCAACGTGTTTTGATTTGTGATGACTTGTTAGCAACTGGTGGTACAATTAAAGCAACCATCGAATTAGTCGAACAATTAGGTGGTATTGTGGTTGGTTGTGCGTTCCTAATTGAATTAATGGATTTACATGGCCGCGATAAAATTGATGGCTACGATATTGTTACCTTAATGGAATACTAATCTAATTTAATTAGAAAGAGCGAAGGATTTAATCTAAGTAGTTCAGTTTTGGAGTACAAAAAGTGAAAATGTAAACCTAAATGAGTATCAAATTGCAACTGAATTTGATACTCGTTTTTTATTGTTAAATCAACGTTTGTTGTTAATTTACACCACAAAATGTAAGTTAAAATGTATATAAAAATGCGAACGTGAAATAATTATTGTAGGAATGCAAATTGGTGTGTTAAAATGGTTACAATTTACTAAGCAAAAAGGGGTGCATTTTCCTATGCAATTTCTTGAGCCAAAAAATAAGAACGCTAAGTCTGTGGATTGGGAAATATCAGAGCAAGTAAGGGTGATAGTTAAGCAATACGCTGAATATGCAGAGCGTACTGAAAGCGAAGCAGTGGATGAATTCTTATTGAACATTTTAGACGATAAGAAGTTTATTGAATGGATTGCCAACAAGCGAAGTAATAAGCGGATTGTTGAAAAAATGGGTATCAAAGATAGAGTGGGTTGATAGACAATGACCAAGCTTAAAAGATTAGCCACGAAGGAAGATGAAATTGTAGATGTTAAAATTCCGATTTCAAACGAAGAATTAAAAGATAGGGCTAAACAATATGATTTATTAACTCCAAAACGATTTGCAACAAGGTATAACAAAATGTTGTTCTTGCCAACGTCTTTTAAATGGAACGGTTCTGAATATCCCATTCAATATAATTACTGCATCAATCCGTTTTGTTGTAATTTTGGGAAAGAACAGCACAAATTCAAAGATGTAAAAGGGAAACCAAGTCGATATAAAATGACTGGTAGTTCCAAAGATAAAGGTCATAAAGGTATGTACTGCAATGACAATCCTATTGGCAGAGGTGTATCGCAAAACTGTACAGTAACCCCTTTATCTAATTGGTCTGTTGTTGAAGAAATTAAACGCCTTATAGAAATCAATAGCATCCAAGATGTTGAGCCAGATTATCAATTTCATAAAGAAGGCTGCTCGGAAGAAGAATCAACCCCATTCAATGAGCCGAAGCAATTTTACAAAAGGGGGAAAAGTAGGGGCAAATCTCAACGCTATCAATGTAAGGCGTGTAAGAAGTTCACTAATGTTCTACCAAAAAGAGAAGAAACCACTACTTATCACCAACAAAAGAACACCATTCTTCCAATGTTCGCTAAGATGGTTGTTGGAAGGGTTTCAGTCAGTCGTACTTGTGATATTTTAGGAATTGGAGTTGGAACCTACTATCATAAGCTGGAGTGGCTGTATAGGCGTTGTTTGGAGTTTTTAGAACGATATGAGACACAACCCCTTCAAACAAAGAAATTTAACGAGATGTGGCTTAATACGGACAAGATGCACTACTACCTAAATAACGTCCGTAAGAAAGGACAAGGTTCAAAGAAATATACGGGGTTTGAAGACCTTAATATGCAAACGTATATAGTTGTATCTGCTGAGGTCTTATCAAGATATGTGTTCCGTTCTGATGTTGCCTATGATTGGAATATTTCAATGGATGAATTAAATGAAGATACAAGAAAATTCAAAGAAGACCATCTCAATACTTTTAGTCGTAAAAATGATAGGTTAGATTGGTCTTATTATCCACAAGAACCATCCGCTAACGATAGCGAAAATAGGAATGCTTATCTTCACGAATTAGGGAAAATTACTAATAGGAGTAGATTTGTCGATGGTTTAAATGTTGATGCTCCTTATACTACAACTGCTCACTATTGGTTAATTAAACAAATGGTTAATGCCGACGAATGGCGAATGATTAGTGATGATGACTTCTCTATTAGAAACGCCTTTTATAGAGTATTCACGAAAGAATTAAGGTTGAGCGATGCACATCATTTTATTTGCCAAGTTAACAAGACGAAAAGCAGAAAACAATGCTTAAAAGAATTCGGACAAGCAAAAGCAGAACTGCTCGATTGGGGAGATATCAGAGGATTCAAAACAAAGTTTCTACGGACTTTGGCATCTCATTATCTAACTGAATTACTAACAAGTCATCAATTCCACGAAGAGGCTATTAGTAAAGATGGAGAAAGATATCGCAAATATGCCGATAACCCTATCAAACATCCATTAGCCACTAAGGATAAAGGATTTTATTCAGTTGATTGTAGAACGGATTTATCTGCTCTGGAACCAAACGAAATCGCAAAGATGCTATTAAATGTTAATGACCATTCGACCAATAGCTTTATTCAACAGATAAGACGTTATATATCATCTCTTGAAAGACCATTAACAACAGCTCGTGGTGATAAGAAGAGCTATATTTACGCTAACTTCAATCCGAAGTATGCTCAATTTGCGATTACAATTCTAAGAACTTACTACAACTTTTGTCGCCCTTTTAAATCAGCGGATAAAAAGGTTTTGACACCTGCTCAAAGATTAGGGATTACAGATAAACAATTTGATTGGAAAGATATAATTTATTTCAAATGACAAAAAGAGCTTGGAGTAATCCCAAGCTCTTGTGCTTTATCTTTACTGTTCTTCTTCAATTAACGCACCCGTTAACTCAATAAGTTTTTTCTTTCATATACATGAAAATAGTAGTTATACGGATTTTTATCATTCTTTATCCCTTTTTGGGCAAATACCTCATTCCATTCCTCATAATTCACTTCTGGAAAAAAAGTATCTCCTTCGAATTCATGATGTATTTTTGTGATGTACATTTTCTCAACATAAGGGAAAAACAAATTATAAATCTGTTCTCCTCCGAAAATAAAAATTTCTTCTTCGTTTTTACATAACTCAAAAACATCTTCTATTGAATGAACAATTTCACAACCATTAAAGGTAAACCCCTTATCTCTCGTCAGAATAATATTTCTTCTGTCAGGTAAGGCTCTTCCGATTGATTCAAGGTTCTTCCTACCTAATATTATCGGATGTCCCTTTGTAGTATTTTTAACATATTCCCAGTCCTTGGGAATCCTCCAAGGAATGTCATTCTCTTTGCCAATCACTCTATTCTTATCCATCGCAGCAATCAAAGAAACTTTCATTTATAACACAGCCTTTTTAACTAATTTACCATCTAATTTCTTATTTCTATCAAAAAACCTTTTCTCATTATCCTGCCCGTTAGTTGAATAAGCAATTTTTTCTATAAGTTATATTATCATAATACCACAAAATCACAAATTTTCATTCAATTATCATTTTCAATTGCATTTTATAAATCATTTTGTATGTAATTTGGTATGTAAGTTAAAATGAAAAAAGTAGTCCATTTTGAAGTACATTTTGTCATTTTGTACTCCAAAACTGAACTACTTAGATTTAATCCTTCGCTCTTTCTTTGACATATTTATAAAAACGGAGCGTAGCTTGGGGGGAACACACCGTTTTATTATTTATTAAGGGAACTTACGATAAACGTATCTTGCTTGCTGTTGTTTACGTGTACGTGTATAACGCTTCTCATCCCATGACATAAACCAAAGAATAAATAACGGCGTCACGATCATAAAAGCAAGACGTAATCCTAATGTTCCCAAGAAAATACCTATAACCAATACAAAAAATAAAAATCCAACACGACGAATTGCTTCCATGTGTATCACCTCTTCATTTGATTCGAACGAGTGTTCGTATTGTTATTATACGAATGTATGTTCGTTTTGTAAAGTCTTTTCTACTAATTTATGTTAAAATAATTCGAAAAGAAGAATAATCCTTTATAATAAAGAGATTTAGGGCAATAAAAGAACACGATGCTTTGAGCATCGTGTTCTTATTGTGCTGTGATTACGTATAAAAGAGAACAGAAAAATACATGAGGATCGCTGCAAGCATGACGAACAAATGCCAAACCACATGCATAAACCGCACATTTTTCAATGAATAGAAGGCTGCACCTAATGTGTAAGACACACCCCCTGCGACCAATAACGCTGTTCCTGTAAACCCAAGAGATTCATATAACGGACGAGCAGCTATGATACAGAGCCAACCTAAAACAATATAAATAATCGTTGAAATGTTTTTCACTGTTTCTTGTTTATGCAACGTGAGGGATTTATAGACAATACCGACGATGGCGATTAACCAGACTAAACTAAATAAGGTCCAACCTAACCAACCGCCAATACTAATTAAGCAAAACGGCGTATAGCTGCCAGCAATCAATAAGAAAATAGAACTATGATCGAAGACCTGAAAGACCTTTTTGGCTCTTGTAAAAATTAAACTATGAAATAACGTTGAAGATAAAAAAAGTAGAATCAACATGGAGCCATAAATAGCATAAGATACCACGTGAATCGGTGAGCCTAAACGAGCTCCTTTAACAAGTAAAATGACTAAGCCAGCAATACTTAAACCTGCGCCTATGCCATGTGTAACTGCATTCAAGACTTCGTTCACGATTAGGTATTTTTTTGAGAAATGCGTTTTTTCCAATAAATTCACTTCCTTTATTTTAATTTGATGAAAAATTCGGCAGTGTCTGTTATACTATAACTAGATAATTAACCGTTTAATGGTATTCTACCATGAAAACAGGTTCCTTTTAAAGAAAGAGTGATAAATTTATGACAAACGTTAAAATCGTAACGGATTCTTCATGTACGATGGAAAAAAGTCTTAGAGATGAATTAAATATCCATATGATGCCTTTATCAATTATGGTTGATGGCGTTGTTTATCCAGATGATGATCATTTGCCAGGCGAAAAATTTATGGACATGATGGCTAATGCGAAGGCCTTACCCAAAACGAGTCAACCACCAATTGGTGAATTTGTAGAATTATATGATCGCTTAGGTGAAGATGGCAGTGAAGTAATTTCGATTCACATGACAAAAGGCTTAAGTGGAACGGTTGAAGCGGCCCGTCAAGCTAGCAACTTATCATCAAGTAAAGTAACGGTGATTGATAGCGATTTTACAGACCAAGGTTTGTCTTTCCAAGTCATTCAAGCAGCAAAATTGGCACAAGCGGGAGCGGGTGTTCCAGAAATTTTAGCTGAAATTGAACGCGTCAAACAAAATACTAAATTATACATTGGCATTTCAACATTGGATAATTTGGTTAAAGGTGGACGAATCAGCCGTACAACAGGATTATTATCAAACATTTTTAATATGAAAGTTGTCATGGACTTTGAAAATACGGAATTGATTCCTGTAGCGAAAGGCCGAGGCGTTAAAACGTTTAATAAATGGTTTGACGAATTGAAATCAGAATTAAGTAAGATTCCAAATGTTCGACAAATTGGCATTTCTCATGCGGATGGGCTAGAACTAGCAAATGGATTCAAAGAAGGATTACAAGCAATCTTTAAAGACATGGATATTCCCGTATTACATACGAATCCAGTCATTGCAACACATACAGGAAAAAATGCCTTTGCTATTATGTACTATACAGACTAAGAAATAACGAGGTTGGGTCTCACTCTTAAACGAGTAGACGCAACCTCTTTCTAACAAGAAAAGGAAAATTTCTTGTTGGTTTATTTAAAAGGAAGTGACGAAGATGAAAAAACAAACACAGCATATTTTGCTGACCGTCTTAACACCTATCCTCATTGCGCTAGGTGTTTTTACATTGTTAAGTGTGGCCATCCCCAAAGCAAAGCCACTATTAAAGCAAGAGAAAGTGGCCACAACTGCTCAAAAAAATCAAAAAGAAGTCATTCATTATACAGCTATCGGTGATTCTTTAACTGAAGGAATTGGCGATTTGACGAATAGTGGAGGTTTTGTTCCTATTGTGGCAGATGATTTAAAAGAACACTACAACTTGAACGGTGTTCAAACAGACAATTTTGGGAAAAATGGGGATCGTAGTGATCAAATTTTAAAACGAATCAAAGAGAAACCTGAAATTCAAAAGGGCCTTGCCTCTGCGGACGTGATTACGCTAACGGTTGGTGGAAATGACTTAATGAAAGTAATTAGTAGTAATATTTTCGACTTGAAAGTCAGCTCGTTCAATCGTCCACAAAAAGCCTATCAACGCCGAGTAAGACGACTACTTGAAGAAATCCGAGAGTACAACGAGAAGGCCCCTATTTATGTCTTAGGAATTTACAATCCCTTCTACTTAAACTTTTCCGAAATTACAGAAATGCAAGAAATCGTTGATAATTGGAATCAAGCAACCGAAGAAATGGTTCAAGAGCAAAAACGAGCCTATTTCATTCCTATCAATGATTTACTCTATAAAGGTCGTGGCGATGAAGTTGGCGTAACTGGTGGCGACTCAGAAACTACAGGAAGTAGTGCTAGCAAAGAGGATTTAAACAATTTGTTATATGAAGAAGATCGCTTCCATCCGAATAATCTTGGCTACCAAATTATGTCCGGAGCTGTCCGGGATGAAATGGTCAAGACAGAGAAAGAATGGATAACCAAATCAGAAGGTAGTGAATAAAATGAATGAAGAAAAGCCAAAAACAAGTAAATCAATTAAAAAGACACAACCAACCAATCCTAAACGAAATCCCTGGAAAATCGCTTTTCTTGTTCTAGTGGGTTTAGTCATTGGTAGTGTAGCTTTCGTGACATTTCGAGCAACACAAGTTCGCGAACCAGATTTAAAGAAAATACCAGCAATTGTTGAAAAAGAAGGCGAGCCAGTCGTCACCATTCAGTCAAAAAAACAACAGGTGAACAAACTGATTGACTTTTATTTAGCCGACTTTCAAAAAGGTTCGGAGATCAAATATAAATTTTATTTAGAAAATGATGCTTTATTAAATGGAACATTTCAGGTGTTAGGGCATGACATTCCTTTTTACTTATATTTTGATCCTTACGTGATGGCGAATGGCAATGTACAATTAAAAGCAAAAAGTTTATCTATAGGAACGTTAGGCTTGCCAATTAAAGAAGTATTGAAATTTGCTAAACGTTCTTACAAACTACCTAAATGGGTTGAAATCAATCCAGATGATCAAACTGTTTTATTACGTTTAGATCAGTTTAGAATGCAAAATGGTCTATTTGTTCGAGCAGAAAAGATTAATTTAGTTGACGATGACATTCGGATGAATATATACTTGCCAAAAGAGAAATAAAAAAGGAGTGTTAGAGATGGAAGAAAAAGCAATTTTTGCAGGCGGCTGTTTCTGGTGTATGGTGCAGCCTTTTGATACACAACCAGGGATTATCTCAGTTGTTTCGGGTTATACAGGTGGGCACGTGCCTAATCCAACATATGAACAGGTTCTAACACACACAACAGGCCATACGGAAGCAGTAGAAATCACTTTTGATCCGGCGATTATTTCTTATGAACAATTAGTGGATATTTATTGGCAACAAACGGATCCTACTGATGCTTTCGGTCAGTTTCAAGACCGCGGCGATAATTATCGGCCAGTTATTTTTTATCGTTCTCAAGAACAAAAAGAAATTGCTGAGAAAAGTAAAGAACGTCTAGCTAATAGTGACCGTTTTACAGAACCAATTGTTACCACCATCGAACCAGCAGCACCATTTTATCCTGCTGAAGAATACCATCAAGACTTTTATAAAAAAGACGCTTTGCGTTATGGATTGTCCCATCAACGTAGAAGTGAATTTATTGAAGAAAAATGGAGTGACTAATTTACATGAGACGAAGCTTTTACCATTACTTAATGACATTAAAAGGTCCGGCTAAAGATCCTGAAACTGATTTTGCCAATGAAGCGGCCAAAGATATTCAGTTTCCAAAACAAACCGAGGATTATCATGAACTTTCTTCTTATTTAGAAATGAATGCTGACTATTTAAGCAACATGGACATCTTTGATGAGTTATGGGAAAAGTACCTTGAAAACAATAAATAAATCCAGAGGAAAAGCAAACAAAGCTTTTCCTCTTTTTTCATTCATGTTATAGTAAACAAAAGTAGTGACGAATTTGTTAGAAATGAGATGAAATCTATGAAGAACAAACGAACTGTTCCTTTTTATCAATATATTATTTCGCTCCTCTGTGTCGCATTTTTAGCTGGAGGAAGTAGTTATATTTATTTTGATCATCGTGTTAAAAAGATGAGTCAAGAAGGGGCAATTACCAATGCTGATTTAAGCAAAGTGCAGGATTTATATAATGAAATTAGTACCAATTATGTAGGTGAAGTAGATAAAAATGAATTAGTTGAAGGCGCCTTAAAAGGCATGTCTGAAGCTATTGGAGACCCATACTCAACTTATCTAAATGAATCTGCTGCCAATGATTTAAACGAAAGCTTATCTGGCGATTTTGAAGGAATTGGTGCCACTATGACAATGAAAGATGGCGAACCAGTTGTAGCAGAGGCCCCTGTAGCAGATTCCCCAGCTGAAAAAGCGGGAATCAAAGAAGGCGATATTATTGAAAAAGTTGATGGTACAGCTACAAAAGGGATGAAACTAGCAGAAGTCGTCTCAAAAGTCCGAGGTAAAAAAGGAACTTCCGTTGAATTGACTATCCAAAGAGAGGGAGAAACTAAAAATATCTCAATCAAACGTGGGAAAATTCCCGTTAAAACAGTGACAGGTGAGTTAGACAAAAAAGATGCACAAATTGGCTCGATTAAAATTACGTCCTTTGGTAAAAAAACATATCAAGAATTGAAAGAAACAATCACGAATTTACGAGCCAAAGGAGCTAAATCCTTTGTAATTGATGTACGCCAAAATCCTGGTGGACTGCTAGATCAAGCAGAGCGAATGGCCAGTATGTTTTTAAAAAATGGCGAAACAATTGTTCAATTTGAAGACAAAAAAGGACGTACGATGAAAGAAGTTGCTTCCAAAGAATTAGACGACGGCTTTAAAGTAAAAGAACCTGTTGCAGTTATCATTGATGGCAATAGTGCCAGTGCATCCGAAATTTTTGCTGCAGCACTGCATGAATCTGCGAATGTCCCACTAATTGGAACGAAAACATTTGGCAAAGGAACGGTCCAAACGGTGAAGGATTTAAATGACCAAACCGAAATAAAATTGACTGTTTTAAAATGGTTAACACCAAAAGGCGAATGGATCAACGAAAAAGGAATTGAACCAACCATCAAAGCTGATTACCCCGAGTATGCCTATTTAAAATTGATTCCTCGCGATAAAACGCTAAAAGAAGGGGATCAATCTGAAGATATTCAGAACTTAAATGCTATTTTAGCTGTATTAGCGTATCCTGTTGATGAAAACAATGCAAACTACACCGCAGAAACAAAAGCAGCGGTTAGCGATTTTCAACAGAAAAATGGCTTGCCTGTAACTGGAGAAATCGACAATGAAACAGCCACAAAAATTGAAGCCACTTTAGGTAAATTAATTCTTGAAAATGACGCTGCCTACGATACAGCAGTCAAAGAAATTCAAAAAAACTAGAAAAAAGGTGGCACGAAGTTGAAGAAGAAACGTGATTATGTTGGGTATTTAATGTACTTTCTGAAAATTTTAGTACCAGCAATCGTAGCCGTTTTTATTTTAAGAGGATTTTTCCTGATTCCTGTTCGGGTGGATGGCCATTCCATGCAAAAAACCTTGAATCAAGGAGATATGATTGTGATGGAAAAATTCTCCGCCATTAAACGGTTTGATGTGGTGGTCTTTAAAACAGACACAGGATCGATTCTGATTAAACGTGTGATTGGTTTACCAGGAGAAGCTGTGCGTTACGAAAACGATCAATTATATGTCAATAATCAGCCAATCGCTGAACCCTATTTAACTAAAAACAGAAAAAAAGATCATGAAACGATGCCTTACACTACGAATTTTGATTCAAAAGAATTGTTAATGCAAGAAAAATTACCTAAAGATAGCTATTTTGTACTTGGTGATAATCGCCGTATGTCCAAAGACAGCCGTTCTTTTGGTGCAATACATGCAGATCAAATCTTAGGGAAAGCACAATTTGTTTATTACCCACTCACTCATATGAAGATCATTCCTAAATAAGTAAGACCACTAGTTCGTTTATTTAAATAACGACTAGTGGTCTTTTCTAATCTGAAAAATTGTTCTCTTAGCTGAAAAATGTTAAGGTTAAAGTAATGATAGATGTAGGAGGTCATGCAAATGATTAGAAAAACTATTTTAGCAAGCTCTATCTTAGGCGTTGGGTTGCTAATTGGTGCATGTGGGAATCAAACCCAAACGCAAATGAATTCAACCAATACTAGTGAATCATCACAGCCTAAAGTAACCGAATCAAGTCGCAAGTCATCTGAAAGTGCGTCTAATAACGAAGGTGTATCAAGCGATTCTAGTAAATCCACAAGTTCCACTACAGAATCAGAAATCTTAAAAGGTCTGGCGGAAGAAAAAACGCTAAAAGAAAAAATTCCGTCCTTAAATCAAACAACGATTAAGCAAGTCACTGATAATGAGTATAAACGCATTCTTGTGATGGAAGAAAAGGCTACAGGAACAACCTATAAAAGTATTTTGATCAAAAAACAAAATCGCTTAAAAATTGTCAACGAAACAACCGATGAATTGTTGTACAATGGAACCCTATAAGAAGGAACGGATTCAATCAACTCAAAAGTATCGCCATTGTTTTCAAAGAAAAATTTCTTTGGAAACAATGGTTTTTTTGTTGACAAAAGAATTTCTAAGATATATAGTTAGTTACATAAGTAGTTAACCGTTTAAGCGAGGTGTAAAAATGGAATTTAATTTTTCGGGGGAAAAGCCTTTATTTCAGCAAGTAGCCGATCAGATTGCCGAAGGAATTTTTAATGGCGCTTACTTAGAAGGCGAACAAATTCCCTCAACCACAGAAATATCAAAAAGTTACCAAATCAATCCAGCCACCGTTTTAAAAGGAATGAATTTATTAGTAGAACGACAGCTGATTGAAAAGAAACGGGGGATTGGCATGTTTGTTTTACCAGGCGCTCAAGAGAGAGTAAGAAGGGCACGGAAAGAAGAATTTTTAAATAAAGAAGTATTAGAAGTTGTCGCAGAAGCTAAAAAATTAGGGATTACAGCCGAACAATTAAAACAACTAATTGAAAGAGGGTATGACGCATGAGTTTGCGGGTGGAATCAGTAAGCAAAAAATATCATCAAAAAAAGGCATTAGATAATATTTCAATTACTTTTGAAAAAGAAACGATTTATGGGCTTTTAGGCAGGAATGGGGCTGGTAAAAGTACGTTATTAAATATCATTAATAATCGAAGTTTTGCCACTTCAGGTTCCGTTCAATTGGCGGGAGAAACAGTGACCGATAATGAGACTGCTTTGAATCATATTTACTTAATGAGTGAAGATAATTTATTTCCTCCTCAGTTAAAAATTAAAGATATTTTTAAAACGACTGAAGGTTTTTATGGATCATTTGACTGGTCTTTGGCCGAACAAATGTTAAGCGATTTTGGTTTAGATAGTAAAAAGGCATTCAAAAAATTATCAACTGGTTATCGGAGTATTGCTAAACTAATAGTGGCGCTATCCGTCCCCTGTGAGTATATTTTTTTAGATGAGCCGGTCTTAGGTTTAGACGCCAATCATCGGGAATTATTTTATACTTATTTAATTGAGACATACCAAGAACGTCCCCGTACGTTTGTGATTTCTACCCATTTGATTGAAGAAATTGCGAATTTATTAGAAGATATTATCATCATTGATCAAGGAAAATTGATTCGCGCAGAATCTATTGAAACAATTTTGAAAAACGGTCGCATTGTTTCTGGGCCGAAAGAACAAGTAGAGCGCTATACTCAGTCATTGGAAATCTTAGGCATGGACACTTTAGGTGGGGCAGTTACGGCTTACGTGTACGGCGACTTGCCAACTGAAAAAGCAGAGGTTCAAATTGCGCCGCTAAATTTACAAACATATTTTGTGCAATTAACCAATAGAAAGAAGGAAAAGTAAAATGAAATTTAAAACAGCTTTGCGGTATCGTGTAATTTATCAAGTCCGTTCCTTAGCAATTTATTTTGGCTTTTATGCTTTGTTCGGCATTCTTTTTCCTCTTATTGGGTTGCTCTTTTCTAACGACGTGAATACTGTCAGCTCTGATGCAGTAATTCCTTGTCTGGTTTTTATGGGGATACTATCATTTTTTGGGATGAACACAGATTTTAAACTGTTTATTCAAAACGGGCTTTCCCGCTGGACAATTTTTTTGGTGAATTTTGTAAGTAATGCTATTTTATCTTTGGTTGGATCCTTGGCTGTACTTGTACTGATTAAAGTATTTAGCGGCAATTTCATTTCTCATTTTCAATTATCAATGAAATTAATTGATGTCTATGCTCAAGGAAACTTTTTCATGTCGTGGTTGCTCTTTTTTATCTTACTAATGCTTAGCGGCTCACTTGGCTTGTTAGCAGGTGTCTTTAATGATCGGATAGATGGCGTAAAAAAACTCATTGTTTTATTGCTGTTATTAATGATTCCTATTTTACTGGGCACGATTGCACAATTAGGGGGGACACCAATGCGCCTGAGAATGCTCCACGTCTTGCAAGCAATGGTTGGTTATCAATCCACTGGTTTTACTGTCCTGCCACTTCTTCTG
Source organism: Enterococcus sp. HMSC078F03 (assembly GCF_001811595.1). Lineage (NCBI taxonomy): Bacteria > Bacillati > Bacillota > Bacilli > Lactobacillales > Enterococcaceae > Enterococcus > Enterococcus sp. HMSC078F03. The sequence continues at coordinate 179,768 of NZ_KV805556.1, forward strand.
ACAATCAGTTGCTTTGTTGGCATTAATCTTGGTTTGGCCTATTTATTGAATAAACATCGTGAAATTAAACGCGTAAATGCATAACTAATTAATAAGAACATGTTCAATGAGGTGAATTTGGAACATGTTCTTATTGTTTTAATTGAGAGATACATCGGAAGTACCATGACAAAGGAAAGGGCTTCCGTCAAAATAGAAAGAGAAGAAAGGAGTATGAAAAGAGTAAAAAAACTTTGTAAATAAGTAAACGACAAAGAATGAAAAATGGAGGGGTAACATGGCGGTAATTGAAGCAAAAAATATCAAAAAAAGTTATGGAAAGAACGAAACAAAATTTGATGCGTTAAAAGGTGTTGATTTAAAAGTTGAAAAAGGTGAATCTGTGGCCATAATTGGTAAAAGTGGCTCTGGGAAATCAACATTTATGCACATTTTGGCATTGTTAGATCAACCAACTTCAGGAGATATTTATTTAAATGGTAAAAATGTTACTAGTATTAGAAAGAAAGTGCTGAATAAAACGAGAAATGAAGAATTTGGTTTTGTTTTTCAACAATTCTTTATGAATGCCAAGGATACAGTTTTAAATAATGTTCTTTTACCATTAAAAATTGGTGGTATTTCCGGTAGCAAGAGGAAAAAGATGGCTTTAGATGCGTTAAAAGCAGTCGGTTTGGAAGATAAAGTTCAAAACAAAGCGAATAATTTATCTGGTGGCCAAAAACAACGGGTATGTATAGCGCGTGCTTTAGTTAATAATCCGCAAATTATTTTTGCAGATGAACCTACAGGGAATTTAGATTCTGCCACTGGGAAGAAAATTGAAGAATTGTTATTTGATTTAAATAAAAATAAAGGAATTACCTTAATTATTGTGACACATGATCCAGATTTAGCAGCACGTTGTGATCGGCAAGTTCATGTTCGAGACGGCTTGATTGTAGGAGGAGATGAGTAAATGAAATTTAGAGATATTTTAAAATCAGCTAGTACCAATTTAATGCGTAATAAAGGTCGAACCGTATTGACCATTATTGCAATCTTTATTGGAGCATTTACCATAGCTTTAACTACAGGAGTCAATATTGGTGTAAATGATTATATTGACAAACAAGTCGGCAGTGTCGGTGGTGCAAATCAGCTATTTATTCAGCCAAAAATGGAGATGAATGTTGGTAACGGAACAGAACCAAGTAAATATAATCCAGAGAAAAAAACCAGTACGATTCAACAACAAAGTATGCTTGCTGAAAAAGATATTGAGAAGATTAAAAAAATCTCGGATGTTACATCAGTGGAACCAATGAAATCCGTTGCTATCGATTATATAAAAGGAGCAGATAAGCATAAATATGTATTTTCAGCAACTTCTGCGCTAGATGAGATGACCATTGATTTAGCGGCTGGCCGTAAAGTTTCGCAAACGAGCCAGGACTTCGAAATTAATTTGTCACCAGAATATGTAAAGGCGCTCGGCTATACATCTAGTAAAGCTGCCGTGGGAGAAACAGTTCAATTAGGTATCTCAAGTTCCTTGAAAGGACAAGAGCAAGTTATTGAAGCAAAAATTGTTGGCGTTAGAAATACCAGTGTCATTCAAAATGGGCTCTCGCTGATGAATAAAGCATTGATTGATAAAGTTGTCTCAATCAATCAAGCAGATCTTCCAGAACATTTAAAAAATCAATACGCGATGATTATTGCTGAAGTTAAAAAAGACAGCACGCCAGAGCAGATTAAGGACATCAAAAAAGATTTAGATAAAGCTGGCTATTTAGCGACTACTGTCGAAGATGAAATTGGTATGATTCGTAATATAATCAATGCAATCACTGGTGTTTTAACCATGTTTGGTGCAATTGCCTTGTTAGCTGCAAGCTTTGGCATTATTAACACGCTGTATATGTCTGTCCAAGAAAGAACGCGAGAAATTGGTTTAATGAAAGCCATGGGTCTTAGCAATGGGAAAGTCTTTACAATTTTTAGTGTTGAGGCGGCTTTAATTGGCTTTTTTGGCTCAATATTAGGCATTTTAGGAGCTGTTGGGGTTGGAAATTTAGTTAATCGTTTGGCAACGGATTCTTTTTTAAAGGCTTTAACAGGATTTAAATTAATTCAATTTTCATTGCCATCTTCACTAACGATTATCTTAGTTATTATGTTTATTGCTTTTTTAGCAGGAACTTTACCAGCTCGAAGAGCAGCAAAATTAGATCCAATTGAATCTTTACGTTATGAATAATAGACTAAAAACAGCTACTTTCTCTCAATTTAACTAAAGCATATTCTTATATAAAAAGAAGGCAATAGGCGTATACTAAAAGTGTGAAAAATGAAACAAATGAGAGGAAGTTGGTTTATGAAAGCTGTTGTGATTAATCAGTACGGAAGTAAAGAGGTACTTGAAGAAGCAGAAGTAACACTGCCAGAATTATCGGAACATCAAGTGTTGGTAAAAGAATACGCGACATCAATTAATCCGATTGATTGGAAATTGCGTGAAGGATATTTAAAACAGATGTTTGATTGGTCCTTTCCGATTATTCTTGGTTGGGATGTCGCTGGTGTGATTACAGAGGTGGGGAGTCAAGTAACGGATTGGCAAGTTGGCGATAAAGTTTTTGCTCGTCCTGAAACTACTCGTTTTGGTACCTATGCAGAAGTAACGATTGTGGATGATCATTTATTAGCAAAAATCCCTGAAACAATTAGCTTTGAAGAAGCGGCTGCCGTTCCGTTGGCTGGTTTAACCGCTTGGCAAGCATTGTTTGATCATGGTCACCTTAAAGAAGGAGAAACTGTTTTAATTCATGCTGGTGCAGGTGGGGTCGGTACTTATGCGATTCAACTAGCAAAAGAAGCGGGCGCACATGTCATCACGACCGCTAGCGCAAAAAATCATGCCTTACTGAAAAAAATTGGTGCAGATGAAGTGATTGATTATCATACAACGAATTTTGCAGAGGTATTAACTGATGTTGATTTGGTTTTTGATACAATGGGTGGTGAGGTTCAAAAAAATAGTTTTGACGTCTTAAAACCAAACACAGGTCGTCTTGTTTCAATTGTGGGCATTGAAGATAAACAATTGGCAGCCGAAAAAAATATTTCTGCTGAAAGTATTTGGCTTCAACCAAATGGAGAACAATTACAAAAAATTGCTGATTTGATGGCAGCTGGAAAAGTGAAATCAATTATTGGTGAAGTTTTCCCTTTTTCTAGACAAGGGATTTATGATGCACATGCACTCAGTGAAACGCACCATGCAGTTGGCAAAATAGTTGTTCAAATGGCAAAATAAAAGAAGCTCAGACAGTGAATTATCTTAAAATAGAAAAAGTGAGCCTGGGACAAAAATCCAAAGAGATTTTTGTCCCAGGCTCAAAACCTGATAAACGGCGGGAACAGAACCAACTCCTTCGGAAATAAGCCGAAATTCTCCAAAAATTATAGAGCAATTTTCGGAAATTTCTTCTTATTTCTCGGAGCTAAACGGTTCTGTCCCGACCTCACTTTTTTGTTAAGAGGACAGATGTGCCAACCAAGTTTGTGTTTCCTTAATTTCTTGATAAGTTAATTGATGACTTTGTGTCCAAACCTCTTGTACGGTTGCTCCATGATTCTGAAATAATTGAATCACACGCATACTCTCAGGAAGTGGGACAATCGGGTCATGCTCTCCTAGAGATAATAAAACAGAAGTGTCGGTCAAGTCTGGTTGATTGGTCAATTCAACAGGAAACATGGGATGATAGAGGACAGCTTGATGGTAGCTGTCGGGATGAGTAAGCAATAATTGAATAGCGATATTGGCCCCATTTGAATAGCCAATAAAAATAATTTTATCCAATGAAAATTGATGTTCGTTAGCGGCTTGTTGAATAAACTTATGAAGCGCCTCGCCGCGTTTTTCTAGATCTTCTAAGTCATAATGACCTTCCGCTAGGCGCTTAAAATAACGATTCATTCCATTTTCTGAAACATCACCACGAATACTTAGCACAGTAGCTTGTTTATTTAGTTCTTGAGCAATTGGTAGGAGAGATGTTTCATCACCACCTGTACCGTGAAGTAGCACAAAGACAGGTGCTTCAGGATGTCCTTTTTTTAAAATTGAATGCATGTTTTTTTCCTCCTTAGGCTCGTTTTGTATTGAAAGGCTTGATAACACTCTCAATATACTCACGACGGTTTTCTAAAAATGGCGCAAGAGATAACTTTTCTCCTAATGTTTCGTAAGGTTCATCCCCCATAAACCCTGGTTCATCGGTGGCTAATTCGACTAAAATATGCCCAATGCGAACATACAATGATTCAAAATAATAACGATCGACATAGCCAGAGTTTTGTAAGCCTAAATGATCAAAGCGCGTTTGCCAAGTCCCAAGTGATTTGCGATCCGCTAAGCGGAATGCAACGTGATGTACTTCACCATATCCTTGTTGCGCTTGTGAGCTAGTATCATCGTCTACCAAAACGACTTGGGCACCATTGCCACCTTGGCCAACTTCAAGTAAATAGCGATTGCCTTCTTGTGCCACTACGTGAAAGCCTAGAATTTCTTCAAAGACTTCTTTGAATTCATGAAAATAGGAAATAGCTATTTCGACAGGTCCTAAGCCATAGATCGCAAATTCTGTTGGAACAGGTCCTTTTTTCCAAGGGGTGCCCGCTGTAACACCCTGATTTAATTCATCAGAGATTAATTGATACGCTTGATCATCAAAATCCCAAAAGCGAAGGACCTTTTTCCCAAATTCTTCAGAAATACCTGTGTGTTTGACAGCAAATTCATTGAAGCGATTTTCATAATAAGTCAAAGCTGCATCTGAAGGAACCCGGAACCCTGTTCTTGAAATTGTATTGGTTCCTTTTAATCCTTTAGGGTTATTGGGAAAATCGAAAAAGGTCATGGTTGTACCTGGTGTACCCAAATCATCGGCAAAATAGGTGTGGTAAGTATAGATATCATCTTGATTCACTGTTTTTTTGACTAAACGCATCCCTAAAACGTCTGTAAAGAAGTGATAGTTTTTTTCTGCATTACTTGTCATAGCTGTAACGTGGTGGATTCCTAATAATTGATCTTCTTTTTTCATCATTATTTCCTCATTTCGTTTCATTTGTTATTTTTCGTAAAGTTTTTTGAAGAAGAGTTAATTCTTCAGAAGAGAGTTGTTCAAATGCTTCTGCAATTCGCTTTGCATGCGTCGGGAAAATTTCTTTAATTAATGTTTTTCCAGCTTCTGTTAATTCAACGTAAGTAATGCGTCGGTCTTTTTCACTGGGGGTGCGCGTTACATAGCCTTTTTTATGTAATTGGTCAATAACATAAGTGGTGCTACTGCTGGCAATTAAAATTTTCTCCTTAATTTTTTGGATGGTCTGAGGACCTTTATGGAGTAACAGCTCTAATACTGAAAATTCTGTAATGTTTAAGTCATAACAAGCGACATCTTGCTTGGCAAGTTGCTCTAGTCGATGACTGGTTCTTAATAAACCGATATAGGCTTTTAAAGCTTCTTGCTGTTGGCTCATTGTTTCACCTCTTTTTTATTTCGAATTCGAGATAAATATAACTTACTTTTGGTAAGTAATCAATTAATATGCTTAAAAAGACAGCCAGCAAAAAATGTGAATTTTTGCTGGCTGTCTTTTTTGTTTATTTTAGAAGATCGTTGGAACTAAGCCGCCATCGATTCTTAAGGCTTCTCCTGAGAAGGAAGAAGAATCTGGGCTGGCCACAAAGGTAACAAAACGACCAATTTCTTCTGGTCGAATGAGCCGTTGGATTTGTGAACGAGAACGATGATTTTTCATGAAATCTTTTTCCCAATCCTCTTTGGGAATGTCTGAATCAGCGTACATATCTTCCAACATTTTTTCTACACCTTCGGTAAGGGTTGAGCCAGGCATAACCGTGTTAACGGTGACATGTGTGCCGACAGTTAAGTTGGATAAACTTTTAGCTAATGAAAGATTCATCGTTTTTGTCATGCTATATTGGGGCATTTCGCCAGAAGGCATCACCGCTTCTTCGCTAGCGATGAAAATAATGCGACCAAAATCTTGTGCAAGCATTTTAGGTAGATAAGCTTTTGCTAATGCATTGCCTGACAACACGTTCACAGTAAAAAATTTTTCCCAAGTGGCGTCATCGATGTCCCAGTATTCCATTGGTTCAAAAATCCCCATATTATTCACTAAAATGTCGACTTTAGGGAATTTTTCAAGTAAAGTAGTTCGTTGACTTTCAATGGAAATATCGGCAGTTCCTGCTTGAGGATGAGTGTCTGGAAACATTGTTTGTATTTCTTCAACAACTTTGATTACTTCGGCTTCATTGCGCCCATTGATAATGACATCGGTCCCTTCACGAGCCATTTCAATCGCAATTGCTTTGCCAATTCCTTTGGTTGAACCAGTAATTAATGCTAATTTATTCGTTAAGTGTAAATCCATTTAAATCCCTCCAACGTTTGTCTATATGTCTATATCTAGTGTAGGTCTTTTTCTGGACTTTTAAAAGGAAAAAGTTTTTTCGGCCCGCGGGAAACAAGCCCCAATAACTACTTAACAGCTGAATTTTCACTTTTTGGGCGTAAAACGAGTAATTATTGTCAGTAAAAAAGCGTCACTTTTTTGATAGAATAACTAGAGACGAAATTGGCTAAGACCAATTTTGTAAAATTGTACATAAAAAAGAAGAGTGGGAATGCTATGAAGAAACAATATTACTGGAATATACCCGATAACTTACTAAACTCGTTAAAACAGCGGAAAAAGTTATACAGCTTTTATAAAAATGAACAAAATAAGGCAAGAGAATTAGTAGAGAATTGTCAGTCGGTTCTTTTTCCTGAATTAGTCGCTTCGCTGAATAAAATAGATGAGCGGATTAAATTATTGATATTCTATCAAAATTTAGAAGATTGTGAGCTTTCAGAAGAAGAAATTATTACTGTGATTGAGCGAGAATATTTTGTGACTTTTTATGAAACAATTGAAGAACCGACCACTGAAATTATTAGTAGTCATTCTATGTATTATTTATTGCAACAGCCGACTAAAGAAATGCTTTGGGATTTAGACTTTAGTAACATGTTAAAACAAGGTCAGTTAGTTGATTTAATGGATTATCAAAAATTGACCAAATGTTATCAAAAGCTGCAGAATCAAGCTAAAAATTTGATTGAAAAATTAAATAAAGAAACATTTTACACATTCTATAGTCAACTTTTATTGATTGATTGCCAATGCAAATTATTAATAGAAGAGGCGCTTCTAAAAGAAGAATCATTGATGACGGTCGATGAATGCTTAACAGCCATTAAGCAAGAAATTCGAAAAATTCATTTTGAACAATTTAAATACCAACATTATTTATTTGAAGATTTATCTTTGCGGTACCAAGTTTAACGAAAGTGACAAAAAGAATGGTTGAATCTAACAAGAATGTTCGTTGTTTTCTGTTATATAAAAAGATATGATAGTTTCTGTAGAAAAAATAAAGGAGACGATTCATGAACGCAAATCGCTTAAAGTTATTGATGATGGGGTTAATGGTTCTTGACCATATTAGTTATTTTGTTCCGCCAGAATGGGCACTGATTTTTCATGTAATTACTCGTTGTGTCGGCGTGTTTTTTGGTTACATGGCTGTAGAAGGTTTCAACTATACACGGAATGTTTATCGTTACAATGGTCGTTTGTATATTTGGGCAGCAATCATGTTTGTTGGAAATACGCTTCTAAATCATTTAGTGAATAATCCAGCTGTCGCAGTTCACAACAATATTTTCTTCACCTTAGCCCTTGGGGTCAGTATGTTAATTGTGACAAAAGCGATGCTAGAGATGCCAAAAATCAGTTTAAAGATTGTTTTATTGATTAGTATATTAGCCATTTTAGGAATAGGAGCAATGTTTGCTGAAGGTGGCATTGTGATGTTACCTTTTATGTTGATTACGTATTTAGCCAGAAAGAGACTTGTCTTACGGAACTGTTTATATGGTGCATTAGCGCTCTTTTTCTTAGTTACAAGTTTTCAATGGTTGGGAGATTGGCCAACGACAATTGAAATGTTAGCTTATAATTCTGATTTTATGTTTATCACTGTGTTACCATTTATATCGCTTTACAATGGTGAGAGAGGGAGCAAAGCACCATTTTTCAAATATTTATTTTACGGATTCTATCCGCTTCATTTATGGCTGATTGCGTTAATAGCCAATTACGTTCATTAAACTTTTTATAATAAAAGAATAAAAACAGCGACTCACCAAAATGTGAGCCGCTGTTTTTTTAGATGGGTAAGCTACTGATTCCTAAAAGAAGAGTGACAAGTAGAAAAACAAAAAACACAATTCGCTTATCATGAACCAGTAAGGCAATGTATTCTCGGATTAGAGCAGTTGGTAAAAAATATAAGGCAGTTGGTGCTCCAACACCTTCAGCTTTTAAGCCGACACGATGGGCATACATAGCTCCTCGTAAGACATGATAGTTATTTGTTGAAAAAATAACAGAGGGTTGTTTAGAATCAGACGGCATCTTTTGCCAATCCGCCTGAATGATTGCTTTAGAAAACAACATATTTTCATAAGTGGTTGTGGATTGGTCCTCCAACAAAATTGCTTCCGCAGGAATATTTTGTGAAAGCAAATATTTTTTCATTGCGAAAGCTTCGGCCACAGGTTCGTCAGGACCTTGACCACCGCTGACTACAAATTTAGCGGTGGGATTTTTTTCATAATATTCAATCCCTTTATCTAACCGACTCTTCAAAAGTGGAGGCACTTCCTCGCTACGAATTCCCGAACCTAAAACAATGATATAATCAACCGCTTTTTTTAAAGGAATCATTTGGTACATCCATGAATACAAGACGTAAGCAGCAAATAGAAAGGTCAGTAAAAGATCCATTAACAATAGAAAAAGTAAGAACAGAAAAAGCACATAAGGTATTTGCGCTGTGCCAACTGATAATAAATATAGAAAGGCGGGTAAAGCAATTAATAAGTTCAGTCCTAAGCCCGCCGACAATTTAGCCGTGACACTTTTGCCTTCTTTCGTTTGCATTGTACGTGAGTTAAAAATAAAGTAAATGCAAATGCCGATAAACACAGCGGGAATTAATAGATAACCAATAGCCAAGGTAATTAAGTCGCCATTCTTAAAATGTAAATAAATTTTGTCTAGTCCGATAAATAGTAAGGTGACTAATGACAATAAGGTGCCAGAAGCCAGAGTGATACCGCCGAGGATACTGCGGTTATTAATTTTTAATATACCAAATCCTAGTAGGGCGATAAACAAAAAGAATAGTAGTAGTGCCATTTAATTCCTCCTAAAAATAAGTATCTAAAGTATAACATGCTTTAGGATCGGACATAAATAAACAGCTGTGCCGAAGCATAAGTTTTCCTTTCATTCTTAGAAAAGAATTTTTTTCATGAAAAGTAAATTAGATAACAATTGTTTAGAGAAAGAAAAGCTTGATTTACTAAGCTTTTCCTTCTCTATAAAAAATATTAATAAGGGCATAAAAATTAACAATTTGTATGCGCTTACATAATGAGGTAGATTTAAAGTGTAAAGAAGAAAAAATGAGGTGAGAAAATGATCACTGTTTCAATTGCAGGAGGTTCACAACCAGAGATTTTACAGCTAGTTAAAAAAGCGCTAAAAGAAGCCGAGCAACCGTTGCAGTTTATTGTATTTGATACAAATGAAAATCTTGATACTGAAAATCTCTGGAAATATGTTCATTGCTCAGATGAGGCCGCGGTAGCACAGGAAGCTGTCAGTCTAGTTGCAACCGGTCAAGCACAAATTTTATTGAAAGGAATTATTCAGACCCACACATTACTGAAAGAAATGTTGAAAAGCGAGCATCAATTAAAAAATAAACCGATTCTTTCCCATGTAGCAATGGTGGAGCTGCCTGCGGGAAAAACCTTCTTGTTAACCGATTGTGCGATGAACATCGCCCCCACTCAAGCGACCCTCATTGAAATTGTTGAAAATGCTAAAGAAGTCGCCCAAAAATTGGGACTGCACCACCCGAAAATTGCTTTGTTAAGCGCAGCGGAAAATTTCAATCCTAAAATGCCTTCGTCTGTTTTAGCAAAAGAAGTCACGGCACATTTTAATGATCAACAAGAGGCTACGGTTTTTGGGCCACTTTCGCTTGATTTAGCGACCTCTGAAGAAGCGGTTGCGCATAAACGTTACAGCGGTCCTATCATGGGGGATGCAGATATTTTAGTGGTCCCAACTATTGATGTTGGAAATTGTTTATACAAATCATTAACCTTGTTTGGGCACGCCAAGGTGGGAGGAACGATTGTTGGCACAAAAGTCCCAGTCGTTTTAACATCTAGAAGCGATTCGACAGAAAGCAAATTCCATTCATTAAGATTTGCCATGAGACAAGTTTAAAAAAAGGAGCAGAAAACAATGGAAACAGTATTGGTTATTAATCCTGGCTCGACCTCCACGAAGTTAGCGCTTTTTGCTAATCATGATTGCTTGGCAGAAGAAACGCTTAGACATAGCGTCCAAGAATTGGCACCTTTTGAAAATGTTGTCAGTCAAACAGCATTTCGAAAACAAATGATCGCGGAATTTTTAGAAACACATAACATCACACAATTAGCCGCTGTCGTAGGGCGTGGTGGTTTGCTTAAGCCTATTCCTGGCGGTACGTATCTTGTCGATCAACAAATGCTAGAAGACTTGCGGACAGAACGCTTTAATACCCATGCTTCAAATTTAGGGGCGATTTTAGCTAATGAGTTTGCAGAAAAATATCACGTGTCAGCCTTTATTGTCGATCCTGTTGTTGTAGATGAGCTACAGCCATTAGCCAGGATTTCTGGATTAAAAGGCATTCAGCGGCGTAGCGTTGGTCACGCCTTAAATCAAAAAGCGGTCGCTCGAAAAATCGCTGAGGATTTAGGGAAAACATATGAGCAAAGCAATTTTATCGTTGTTCATTTAGGTGGGGGCATTAGCTTGGGGGCGCATCAAAAAGGCCGCATGGTGGATGTGGTAAATGGGCTTGATGGTGAAGGTCCTTATACGCCTGAACGCAGTGGCGCCTTACCGCTCGTTGAATTTGCGCAATGGATACTTGAAAAGGAGTTGACGATTAGCCAAGTGAAAAAGCTAATTGCGGGTAATAGCGGTCTTAAATCATACCTAGGTGAAACAGATTTACGGCATATCCAAGCACAAATAGCTGCAGGTGATCAAACAGCAAATTACTATTTAAAAGGAATGTGTTACCAAATCGCAAAAAGTATTGGCGAGATGGCCGTGGTTCTTGAAGGCACAATTGATGCAATTATTTTAACAGGGGGCGCAGCCTATTCGCAAACCGTTGTTCAAGAAATTAGTCAAAAAGTCACTTGGATTGCACCAATTAAGGTTTACCCAGGTGAAATGGAGATGGCTGCTTTATATGAAGGCGTCAATCGAGTATTAACAGGGGAAGAACAAGCTTTAAATTATAGTGAAGCAAAAATTGAGCAGGAGTGATCAAAATGGCGGAACAAACAGATTTACTGATTTTAGGTGGCGGAACAGGAGGCTATGTAGCAGCAATTCGAGCTGCACAAAAAGGGCTAAACGTCACAATTGTTGAAAAATACAAATTAGGTGGCACTTGTTTGCACAAAGGCTGTATCCCTACAAAAGCTTTATTAAGAAGCGCAGAGGTTTTTGATACCTTAAAACAAGCGGCTTCTTTTGGGATTGAAACAGAGGCATCGTCCATTGATTTTTCTAAAATACAACAACGGAAAGAAGGAATTATTGAGCAGTTACACAAAGGTGTTGAAGGCTTATGCAAGAAAAATAAAATCAAAATTTTAGCAGGCGAAGGTGCGATTTTAGGTCCCTCTATTTTTTCACCAGTCTCTGGCGCAGTGGCAGTTACGTTTAATGATCCAACACGGGAAGAAGAAATTATTGTTCCTAAAAATGTCATTATTGCGACAGGCTCTAGTCCTAAAACGTTACCTAATTTGCCATTAGATGAAGAATTTATCTTATCTTCTGATGGGATGCTTGAATTAGAAGAATTACCAGAATCAATTGCAATTATTGGTGGTGGCGTTATTGGTGTCGAGTGGGCTTCTTTATTAAATAGTTTAGGTGTCAACGTAACTATCATTGAATTTTTGGATCGTTTACTTATAAATGAGAGTGCAACAATTTCTAAAGAATTAAAGAAACGTTTAGAGCAACGAGGAATTAACATTCTATTAGGTAGCAAAGTCCAAGAAGCGAAAGTTACTGGACAAAAGGTTCAAGTAGAAGTTGCAGGACAAGAAACCCTCACCGTTGACAAAGTCATGGTAGCAATTGGACGTCAGCCCAATATCAATAAGTTAGGGTTACAGAATACCTCAGTGAAATATACTGACAAAGGCATTGAAGTAAATGAATTTTATCAAACCACAGAAGGACATATTTATGCGATCGGTGATTGTATCGATACACTCCAACTAGCACATGTGGCTATGAAAGAAGGAGAGTTAGCTGTTCAGCATCTTTTAGGCGAGACAGTTGAACCTTTAAATTATACAAACGTGCCTCGAGGTGTTTATACAAATCCTGAAATAGCAAGTGTCGGCTATACTAGAGAAACTTTACCAGCAGATAAAGAAGTAGTGATTGGTACCTTTAATTTTAATGGTAATGGTAAATCACTTGTTTATGGAGAAACAGATGGCTTTATAGAAGTAATTCGTGATAAGAATACCGATGATTTATTAGGGGTTTCTATGATTGGCCCACATGTCACGGATTTAATTGCCGAAGCAAGTACTGCCATGTATTTAGATGCCGCGCCCATTGAAATTGGCGAAGCAATCCATGCGCATCCAACAATGACAGAAGTATTGCAAGAAGCAGCCTTAGATACTTATGGCTTAGCGATTCACAAATAGAGAAAGGTTGATGAAAATGAAAGCGCTTAAAAAATCGGGTTTATCAAAAGAAGAATTGATTCAGGCATATCGTCAAGTACTAAGAGGACGTCGTTTAGACGAACGGTTGTGGCAATTAACAAGGATTGGTAAGACCTCTTTCAATATTTCTGGTCAAGGGGCAGAAGTTGCACAAGTAGCGATGGCGATGGCTTTTGATCCTCAAAAAGATTATTTTTTACCGTATTATCGTGATATGACCGCGTGCTTGGTTTGGGGCATGACCTCCAAAGATATTTTAATGGGTTCTTTTGGAAAAGAAGCGGATCCTTCTTCCCATGGTCGTCAAATGCCGAATCATTATGGTTCAAAAGAGCATAATATTGTTTCCTTCTCTTCAACAGTAAGTACACAAATGCCATTAGCGACAGGTGTTGGTTATGCAGCGCAACTTCAAAAAGCTGATTTTGTTGCATTGACCACCACTGGGGAAGGGTCTGCCAATCAAGGAGAAGTCCAAGAAGCTATGAACTTTGCAGGCGTAAAAAAATTACCAGTCATTTTTGTTGTTGAAAATAATGAATATGCGATTTCTGTCCCAATTGAAGAACAGTATGCCAATAAACGAATGGCCGATCGCGCGAAAGCTTATGGCTTTGAAGGTGTGACCGTTGATGGTAGTGATTTTACTGAAGTCTATCTAGCATTTAAAGAAGCAGTAAAAGCGGCTCGCGGGAAAAAAGGACCAAAATTGATTGAACTAATGGTTTCTCGCTTGACTTCTCATTCCGCTGACGATGATCAATCTGTTTATCGTTCAAAAGAAGAAATTGAAGAGATGAAAAAGAACGATGCAGTGAAGCTTTTTGAAAAACAATTATTAGAAGAGGGCTATTTAACAGACGAAGACATTGCCAAAATTGATGAAGAAATTCGTGCAGAAATCAATCAAGCAACGGATGAAGCAGAAGCAATGCCAGATCCTGTACCGACATCAATTTTAGAAGAAGTGTATGCAAAATAAGAGAAGAGGAGAAGAAATATAATGGCTGAGATGACTTATTTAGAAGCAATTAACTTAGGAATTTCTGAAGAAATGGCTCGTGATGAAAAAGTAGTTATTTTTGGGGAAGATGTCGGCGGGGACAAAGGCGGCGTATTCGGTGTAACAAAGGGCTTGGCTGCTAAATACGGTGACGAGCGTTGTTTTAATACACCGTTAACAGAAGGCTTAATTGGTGGTTTAGCTGTCGGCTTAGGTTTAATGGGTTATCGTGCAATTGGTGAATTTCAATTTGCGGATTACATTTTGCCTGCAACCAATCAATTGTTATCAGAGGCTCGGACAATGCGCTATAGAACAAAAGGCGATTGGACTGCGCCAATCGTTTATCGGACCCCTTATGGCGGCGGTGTTCGTGGTGGGCTGTATCATTCTCAGTCTACAGAAAAAGTTTTTTGTGGACAACCAGGATTAAGAGTGGTGACCCCCTCTAATCCTTATGATGCAAAAGGGATGATTAAAGCAGCAATTCGTTCCGATGATCCAGTCATTTTTTACGAACATAAGCGTTTATATCGTTTACTAAAAGATGAAGTGCCTGCAGATGATTATATCGTACCAATTGACAAAGCCAATGTCGTTAGAACGGGTAGTGATTTAACCGTGATTAGTTACGGCATGACCTTGCAATTAGCTTTAGCTGCGGCGGAAAAACTAGCCGCTGAAGGTATTGATGCCGAAATCGTCGATGTTCGCTCATTATATCCTTTAGATCGCGAAACATTAGTGGCTGCAGCTAAGAAAACGGGGAAGGTTTTACTCGTAACAGAAGACAATAAAGAAGGCAGTGTGATGAGTGAAATTGCAGCAATGATTTCAGAAGATGCTCTCTTTGATTTAGATGCACCGATTCAACGACTTGCAGGACCTGATTGTCCAAGCATGCCTTATGCATTACCTTTAGAAAGAGAATTTTTAATCAATGAAGAGCAAGTATTAGCAGCAATGAAAGAATTAGCAGAATTTTAATTGAAGCAAGGAGGAAAAAATAAATGGCCACAAAAGAAATCAAAATGCCTCATCTAGGCGAAAGTGTCACAGAGGCAGCCATTGTTCAATGGTTAGTTAAACCAGGGGATTCGGTGAAACGCTATGATCCTTTAATGGAAGTCGTTTCTGATAAAGTCACCACGGAAGTCCCATCAGATTTTGATGGTGTAGTAAAAGAATTTCTGATTTCTCTAGATACAGATGTGCCCATCGGAACAGCGGTGATGACGTTAGAGACAGAAGAAACAACAGAAGAAACAGAAGTAGCTACTTTAGCACCAGTGAAAGAAGCAAGTGCGGAACAAGCACATGAACATGAAACGGCTGAAACAACAAGCACTGCGACGTCCCATCAAAAAAATAATGGTCGTTATTCCCCAGCAGTCCTTAAAATTGCCCAAGAAAAAAAGATTGATTTAACACAAGTTACAGGGACAGGTCGTGATGGTCGAATTACTAGAAAAGATGTCACAAACTTTACACCAACACAGGCAAGAACACCTGAGAAAACAGTGAGTCCAGGAACTAGCCCTTCAATTTCAGAGGAGCCAGTTGCTTCGCAAAATGAAAGCGCCGCAACAGCTAGTCCAACTGAAACAACCACAGATAAAATTGTCTCTGCAGATCCTGTACGTAAAGCGATTGCTAAAAAAATGGTACAAAGTGTCAACGAAATCCCTCATGCTTGGTTAATGGTGGAAGCGGATGTGACCAACTTAGTCCAACTTAGAAATTCATTAAAAGATGAATTTAAACAACAAGAGGGACTGTCTCTAAGCTTCTTCCCATTTTTTGCCAAAGCAGTCATTCAAGCGTTAAAGAAAAATCCAAAAATCAATACATCTTGGGATGATGGCTCAATTATTTATCATAAAGATGTTAATTTATCCATAGCTGTAACGACAGACGAGCATCTTTACGTGCCAGTGATTCAACAAGCGGATAACTATTCGATTGCAGGGCTAGCTAAAGAAATCAATCGTTTGGCACAAGAAGTCCGACAAGGAACGCTGGCAAGCAAAGAAATGCAAGGAGGGACCTTTACCCTTAATAATACTGGGACACTAGGTTCCGTCCAATCGATGGGAATTATTAACCATCCACAAGCTGCGATATTACAAGTAGAGTCAATTAATAAACGCCTTGTGCCAACCGCAGATGGAGGCTTTAAAGTGGCAGATATGGTTAACTTATGTCTTTCTATTGATCATCGAATTTTAGATGGACAACAAGCAGGTAAGTTCTTGCGAGATGTTAAAGATAATTTAGCGAAATATAATGCGGATACGGATGTATATTAAAAATCGTTCCTTACTTTAGTTAAATAAAAAGCGCCTCAAAGAAATAAACGCTCTTCTTTGAGGCCGCTCTTTATCTAACAGAAAGTTCAATCATTCTCAAACTTATTCTAAAAAAACAAAAATAATCAATAGGAGTGTTGAAAATGCCCACTGATAAACTGGATGCTCAATTAACCCCAAGAATATTTTTTAACAAAGTGTTAGCTGGAACAGCTTCCGGCACCATTATCGCCTTAATTCCCAATGCTGTATTAGGAGCCATTTTAAAATATTTTGCAGAATACAAGATTATCGAAATGATTATTCATGCGGCGCAAATTTTCCAACTAGCCACCCCTTTAATTATTGGTGGACTGATTGCTTTTCAATTTGGCTTAACGCCACAGAAAATGATGATTGCTGGCGGTGCAGCATTTGCTGGCTCTGGCGTGATTAAATTTAATTCAGAAGTGAAAGGCTTTATTGGTGCAGGCACTGGTGACATCATTAATATTATGATTACCGCTTCTGTTGCAGTCTTACTTTTATTGGTCATCGATAAAAAATTCGGTTCAGTGGAAATCATTGCTTTACCGATCGTTGTTGGAGTAGGTGCAGGCTTGTTTGGCATGTTGATTTATCCATATGTGACACAAATCACGGTCGCCATCGGGAAAGTGATTAACAATTTTACTGATTTTCAGCCAATTATCATGAGTATTTTAATTGCTTGTTCATTTGCTGCACTGATTATTTCGCCAATCACTACTGTGGCAATCGGTTTGGCGATTCAGTTGAATGGCTTGTCTGCAGGTGCTGCTGCAATGGGAATTGCAGCCACAACTGTTGTTCTTGTGATTAATTCTTGGAATGTCAACCAATCGGGAGTGACACTGGCTGTCTCTTTGGGCGGCATGAAAATGATGATGCCTAACTTATTTAAATACCCAATTATTTTAATTCCTTGTTTATTTACAGCGACTATTTCAGCAATTCCTGTGGTTCTATTCAACATTTCAGGAACCCCACAATCGGCTGGATTTGGCTTGGTTGGACTCGTGGGACCACTTGCTTCATTGGATGCGGGCTTAGGGATCTTACCCTTACTCTTTTCTTGGTTTGTTGTTCCAATTGTCGCGGGTTTATTCTCAAAATTCTTATTTGAAAAAGTGTTGAAACTTTATGATAGTAAAGTCGTCTTTGCTTATCAAGGCTAGATTATCCATTAATTTTCTTTAATGATTTGGATAAAATCTCTAACATCTTCTGTCAGACTAAAATCGCGGCGCAAAGCAATGCCGATGGGGAAATAGTCAAACTTATCTTTTAAAGGAATCCATTTCAGTCCCTGACTTTTTCCCACTTCATAATATTCAATCGGCAGCAAACAAATCGAATTATTTTTTTGTAAACTATAAAGAAGTACTTGTAAATCATCGTTATGCAAAATGATATTCGGCTCATAACCGAAGCTCCGAGTCCGATCTAATAGTAGGCGACCAATCATAAAATTATCACTTAACGATGAAAATCGTTGATCTTTCAAATCTTTAAAAGTTAATTTTTCATATTGGGAGAGAGGATTTGATTCTGGTACCACGACATAAACATGGTAGCCTTTGGTAGTCGTTTCTAAAGGTTCAATATGAATAATTTCAGGTAAGGTATTTGGAAAAGAAATTAGTCCCATATCAATTTCTTTATTTGCTAACATCGTTTGTAATTTTGGCGAGCCATCTTGTTGTAATATTAAATTCACATGTGGATGGGTTGTTAAAAATCGTGAAATTTCTTTCATAAATTGTACAGCAAATAAAGTAGTTAAGCCTAAACGTAATTGCTTTTTGACTGGTTTCTGGTTCATTTCACGAATATCTGTTACCAATTGATCGAATTGAAAAACAACTTCTTGGCCATGTTCATATAAATAAACACCAGTATCGGTTAATTGAAACGGTTGATCAGAATGATCAAACAACGCTGTGCCTAACTCAGATTCCATTTTTTTCAATGCTAAAGAAAGTGTTGGTTGGGTGACAAATAAATTGCGAGCGGCCGCCGATAAACTGCGGGTATTAACAATTTCAATGAAGTACTTTAAAAGCTGAATATTCATCAGAAACTCCCTTTCTTTTTAAAAGCGCTTACACAAATGTGCTTGGATAAAAAATAACAAATAGATCACTTATAATATAACATATGTTTTGCCTTTTTATTGCTATAAAAGTAAGAGATAGAGATTTTCTTAGCAGATTTTTACCTAAAAATAAAAAATTGAACGGAGGAAAAGAAATGAAGATTATTATCGCAGGTGCTGGCGCTATGGGCAGTCGTTTTGGACTAATGTTACATCAAGCAGGAAATGACGTTATTTTTGTTGATGGTTGGCCAGAACATATTGAAGCAATAAGAAAAAACGGGTTAGTTGCTGATTTTAATGGCGAAGTGGTGACCGCTAAAATTCCTATCTATCCTCAGACAGAAGTAGCAAGCATCGATTTTACAGCAGACTTAGTTATCCTATTTACAAAAGCAATGCAACTGGAAGGAATGCTTGAAGCATTAGAACATTTCCTTAATAAAAATACGAAAGTTTTATGCTTGTTAAATGGAATTGGGCACGAAGATCTTATCAAAAAATACGTGCCTTACGAAAATATTTTATTAGGAAACACAATGTGGACCGCTGGGTTAGAAGGACCGGGCAAAGTAAAATTATTTGGTAATGGTTCGATTGATTTACAAAATTTAGGGGCGCAAAGTGAACAAGCAGCGGAAGCAGTCATTAAGGTATTAAATAACGCTGGCTTAAATGCACGTTATTCTGAGAATATTTTATCATCCATTTATAAGAAGGCCTGTGTGAATGGAACAATGAATGGTTTATGTACTTTGTTGGATTGTAATATGGCAGACTTTGGCGAAACAGAGCAAGCAGATCAAATTGTTCAACAAATAGTTAATGAATTTTTAGCAGTCGCTGAAGTGGAACAAGTTACGTTAGATAAACAAGCAGTTCTTCAACAAATCCGCTCGTGTTATAATCGAGAAACAATTGGTTTGCACCATCCATCGATGTATCAGGACTTAATAACCAATCATCGTTTAACCGAAATTGATTATATCAATGGAGCAATTGTTCGCAAAGGGAAAGCTTATGGGATTGCTACACCGTACTGTCAGTTTTTAACAGAGTTAATTCATTGTAAAGAAAATTTACTTCATGCTAAATAACAAGTAAAAACAGAAATACTCTTGAGTCGGTCTTGAGAAGAGCTTGACCTACTTCTTTCTATACTTTGCCAGTGTATAAGTCTGAGACAAAATCCAAAGTGAGTTTGTTTCAGCTTTTTTGTTTTTTAAAGAACACTGCAGAAAATAAATCAAATCCGTGAAAAATATGTTAAACTAGAGAAGGTGTTTTTTTCGCAAGAATCTACGCGGGACACAGGACTCGTTGAAGAATTTAATCAAAGAAACAATGTGTTAAAGAAGGGATTTGAACAGATTATGACCATTCAATGGTTTCCCGGCCATATGGCCAAAGCAAGAAGAGAAGTTTCTGAAAAAATCAAATATGTCGATATTGTATTTGAACTAGTTGATGCGCGGTTACCGCTTTCTTCTCGTAACCCAATGATGGACCAAATTGTCCAACAAAAACCACGATTAGTCCTTTTAAATAAAGGGGACTTAGCAGATAATGACCAAAATAAAAAATGGCAACATTACTTTCAAAAGAAAGGGTACCAAACCCTAGTTATCAATGCCCAACAAAATAAAGGAATCAATAAAATTGTGCCAGCAGCCAAGGAAGCGTTAAAAGAAAAATTGGCTCGTGAACAGGCGAAAGGTTTGAAACCGCGTGCGATTCGCGCAATGTGTATTGGGATCCCCAATGTTGGTAAGTCAACCTTAATGAACCGTTTAGTCGGAAAAAAAATTGCGCAAACTGGGAACAAGCCAGGCGTGACAAAAGGACAACAATGGTTACGATCTGGTTCCCAATTGGAATTACTGGATACACCAGGGATTCTCTGGCCAAAATTTGAAGATGAAGAAATTGGGAAAAAATTAGCTTTAACTGGCGCTATAAAAGATCAATTATTGCATCTAGATGATTTGGCGATTTATGGATTAGAATTTTTTGCACGTTTTTATCCGCAACGTTTGACGGAACGATATGGTTTAACAGAGGAAGAGCTATTTTTACCTGCCCCAGAACAGTTGATGTTAATTAGCCAAAAACGTGGTTTTAGAGATGATTATAATCGAGCCAGCGAAATGATTATTTTAGAAATTCGCAGTGGAAAATTAGGTACGTATACTTTGGACCGCTGGGAAGAACTAGGAGACGAATAACATGGCAAAAGAGTCGATTCAGGCAATCAAAGAAGCGTTGTTAACTGTCACTGATGCAACCGATGAACGATTAGCAAGCTGGCGAGAAGATGAACGTTCAGGAGTGCAACAAGCGATCAAACAATGGGAACGTCGCCAGTTAGCCAAAGAACAAGAGTGGCAACTTTTTAAAGAAATGAGTCAATTTGAGGAAGCGGCCTATAAAAAAGGCCATCGTTTAATTGCGGGAATTGATGAAGTAGGCCGCGGACCATTAGCTGGTCCTGTTGTGACAGCTGCAGTTATTTTACCGAAGGATTGTCAATTATTAGGCTTAAATGATTCAAAAAAGCTATCTGCTAAAAAACGGGAAACGTTATATAACCAGATTCAAGAACAGGCTGTCGCTATCGGGTTAGGTATCGCTGATCAAGGAGTCATTGATCAGATTAATATTTATCAAGCAACTAAACAAGCGATGAAAATGGCAATTGACGATTTAGCTTTTACACCAGATTATTTATTAATTGATGCAATGCAGTTAGACGTTCCCCAACCACAAGAAAGTTTGATTAAAGGGGATGCACGCTCCATTTCAATTGCAGCAGCCAGTATTATTGCAAAAGTAACAAGAGATCGATTAATGGAAGAATATGATGAATTATATCCTGGATACGGATTTAAAAACAATGCAGGCTATGGAACAAAAGAACATCTTCTCGGGTTAGAAAAATACGGTGTAACACCCATTCATCGACGTACTTTTGCGCCAATAAAAGATATGATTTAAAAATAAAACACTTTTTTTACGTATTCTTATTTTAAGAAGATGTGAAAGAGGTGTTTTTTGTTGGAAATTTTACAACGACAATTATTATTTAAATTAGCGGTATGCCAAGGAATTGGCAATTTAGGTATCTTAAAAGTATTACAAGAAGCTATCGCACAAAAGCGTGTTGATTTTTCCAGTACAGAAATTATTAGAATTGCTGAAATCAAGAAATATCGTGAATTATTTGAACAATCTTGGTTACACCATACGATTCATAGTGAAGCGTTATATATACGACAATGCCAACACCAATTTATGACAATTTTAGATGCCGTCTATCCTAAATTATTACGAGAAATTTATAATCCACCAGCAATTCTTTTTTATAGAGGAAATTTACAATTGTTAAGCAGAAGGAAAATTGGCATCGTCGGCGCTCGCTATGCCACTTCGTATGGGTTAAGAGTGACTGAAGCTCTGGTTCCTAAAATAGTCAAAGAAGGGTTCACAATCGTCAGCGGTCTTGCCAAAGGTATCGATAGTCGTAGCCATGAGATGGCCATCCAGAGCGGGGGTCAGACAATTGGAATTTTAGGCACTGGATTAGATGTATATTATCCGTATGAAAAGAAAGAATTACAGCAAACTATGAAGCAGAATCAGCTTGTTTTAACAGAATATGTGAATGGAAGTGGGCCGAAAAAATATCATTTTCCTGCACGTAATCGCATTATTGCTGGATTATCTTTAGGGGTCTGCGTGATGGAAGCTCGTAAGAATAGTGGCTCTTTAATTACTGCACAAGCGGCGATGGATTACGGGCGCGAGGTATTTGCCGTACCGGGAAGTATTTTCCAGTCTTTTTCAACAGGCTGCCATGAATTAATTCAGGACGGCGCTAAATGTGTTCAGACAATTGATGATATTTGTGAAGAATTGTGACTTTTACTAATTGTGAATTGACAACCTACGTTCACTTCGGTACTATTTAATCAGATTTTAATCTTTTGGTTGGTAGTTAGGAGTGTCTAAATGGAAACGGTTGTTAGAAAAAGATGGTTGTTTGGTATGCAGCTACTGGGCTTTTTGATTTTGGATCAAATTCCTTTGATGATGGTCTCAGTTGTTCAATTTTCTACAGAAAATTTTTGGTTTCGCTTTGTTAGTGGATTAGTGGCTGTTGGACTTGGTGCCTATTTCGTCTATCTATTTGTTGCTTTTTTGAAAAAGAAAAAGCTCATAACTTGGACTTTTTTAGGAATCAAAGAAACCTTGCCAGTGGTCTTGTTAGGTTTGGTGATAATCTTTTGTGTGGGAATATTTGGTGATTTATTATTACGTCTGGAAGGATTAGAGACGACCTCTAACCAACAAAGTGTTGAAGAAATTGTCCAAGCCATTCCTAAAGGGCTTATACTTATTTTTGCAGGTGTGATTGGACCAATTTTTGAAGAGGGAATTTTTCGTGTCGGGATTCAAGCGTTTTTCAAGCCAGCTTCAAAAATAGGCATACTCGTTTCTTCTATTTTATTTGCACTTGTGCACACGCCCACAGATATAGGTAGTTTTATTATTTATTGGGGCATGGGTTTAGCGTTAAGTTGGGTCTATCTACGCACGGGTCGCTTTGAAGCTGCTGTCTTGACTCATTTTATTTGGAATGTTTTGGGTATTTTAATGCTTTAGGATAAAATCTATAAATCATAGGCATTTTTTATTTATAAATTCGGACAGTCAAACAGAAATGACAGAAATGTTAGAAAGCCTAGTCTTGACAAACCTATTCTATATAGCATATGATGTATTACGATTTGTGCGTTTTTTACATATATTATATAGTAGGAAAGCGAACGCGAAAGGAGCTAATTGAATGGCCTATAAGTATCTCGTGATTGTAGAATCACCTGCCAAAGCCAAAACAATTGAAAAATATCTAGGAAGAAACTACAAGGTGGTTGCCAGTGTTGGTCACATTCGCGATTTACCAAAAAGTAAAATGGGGATTGATATTGAAAATAATTATGAACCTCATTATATTTCGATTCGCGGAAAAGGCGATGTCATCAAAAGTTTAAAAGCGGCTGCAAAAAAAGCTGAAAAAGTCTATCTCGCAGCCGATCCGGACCGAGAAGGTGAAGCAATTGCTTGGCATTTAGCTTATCTTCTTGGCCTTGATTTAAAAGATAAAAACCGTGTGGTATTCAATGAGATCACTAAAGAAGCGGTAAAAGCGGCATTTAAAGAACCTAGAACCATCAACGTTGATTTAGTTGATGCACAACAAGCACGGCGCATTTTAGACCGTTTAGTCGGATACTCGATTAGTCCTATTTTATGGCGTAAAGTCAAAAAAGGCTTGAGTGCTGGTCGTGTGCAATCTGTTGCTTTAAAAATGATTATTGATCGAGAAAATGAAATTCGAGAATTTAAACCTGAAGAATATTGGAGCATTGATGGGAATTTCCAAAAAGGTCGCAAGAAATTCAAAGCAAATTTCTGGGGCGTAGATGGTAAAAAGAAAAAATTACCAAATGCAGAAGCGGTGAAAGAAATCACTTCTCGGATTGACGGTAAAGATTACGATGTTACAAAAGTTGAGAAAAAAGAACGGAAACGTAATCCTGCATTACCTTTTACAACCAGTAGTTTACAACAAGAAGCGGCACGTAAATTAAATTTCCGTACCCGTAAAACCATGATGGTTGCGCAACAATTGTATGAGGGAATTGCTTTAGGGAAACAAGGCACTGTGGGGCTGATTACCTACATGCGTACAGACTCAACCAGAATTGCCGATTCCGCCAAAGCAGAAGCTGCTGAATTCATTGAAAAGACCTACGGAGATGAGTTCTCAGCACATGGCGGTCGCAAAGCAAAAAATACGCAAGGTGCACAAGATGCCCATGAAGCGGTTCGTCCGTCAAGCGTTTTAAGAACACCTGATGAAATGAAGAAGTATTTAGATAAAGATCAATTAAAATTATATACTCTTATTTGGTCGCGCTTTGTTGCTAGTCAAATGACACCAGCGATTTTAGATACCATGAAGGTCACGCTTCAACAAAACGGCGTAACGTTTATTGCCAATGGCTCTAAAGTGAAATTTAAAGGGTTTATGCAAGTATATGTTGAAGGACGCGATGATGGTAAAGAAGACAAGGAAAATATTTTACCTGAATTAGTGGAAGGTGACGTTGTTAAATCGGTCGATATCGAACCGAAACAACACTTTACTCAACCACCGGCTCGTTTTAGTGAAGCCACGTTAATCCGGACTTTAGAAGAAAATGGTGTGGGCCGACCATCAACATATGCGCCAACATTAGAAACCATTCAACGGCGTTATTACGTGAAGCTAACGAATAAACGGTTTGAACCAACGGAATTAGGTGAAATTGTGAATTCCCTAGTTTCAGAGTTTTTCCCACAAATTGTCGATACACATTTTACAGCGACAATGGAAACGGACTTAGATAAAGTCGGTGAAGGTCAAGAAAAATGGGTTGAAGTTGTCGATCGTTTCTACAAGCCCTTCGAAAAAGAATTAACAAATGCCGAAGAAAAGATTGAAAAAATCCAAATTAAAGATGAACCAGCAGGTTTTGACTGCGAACTATGTGGACATCCAATGGTGATTAAGCTGGGTCGCTACGGGAAATTTTATGCATGTAGTAATTTCCCAGATTGTCGGAATACAAAAGCGATTGTCAAAGAAATTGGCGTGACTTGTCCTGTGTGTCACGAAGGACAAGTTATTGAACGGAAATCAAAGAAAAATCGGATTTTCTATGGCTGT
Organism: Enterococcus sp. HMSC078F03; assembly: GCF_001811595.1. Lineage (NCBI taxonomy): Bacteria > Bacillati > Bacillota > Bacilli > Lactobacillales > Enterococcaceae > Enterococcus > Enterococcus sp. HMSC078F03. Next base: position 204,948 of record NZ_KV805556.1, read on the forward strand.
AGTCGGTACCCAGAGTGTGACTTCACTTCTTGGGACAAACCAGTTGGCCGACCATGTCCAAAATGTGGGCAATATTTAGTAGAGAAAAAAGTTAAAGGCGGCAAACAAGTCGTTTGTATCAATGGCGATTATGAAGAAAACGTCCAAAAATAAGAAAAATTGAGACCGAAGAATTTACTTCGGTCTTCTCTTTTAGTAAAATGAATTGAGTTTGTAAGAGACAGCTCTTAACTTCTTGACATAGAAAGGAATTTTTATACATGACAAAAAAAGTCACAATTATTGGTGCCGGTTTAGCCGGAAGTGAAGCGGCATGGCAAGTGGCCAATGCTGGCGTACCAGTTGATTTATATGAAATGCGCCCTGTCAAAAAGACACCAGCGCATCAAACAGAAAATTTTGCAGAGTTAGTTTGTTCTAATTCATTACGTGGAAATAGTTTAACCAATGCGGTAGGTGTTTTGAAAGAAGAAATGCGCCGTTTAAATTCAATCATTATTGGTAGTGCAGATCAAACCGCTGTACCAGCTGGCGGCGCCTTAGCAGTTGACCGTGATTCTTTTTCTGAAACAATCACTGAAAAAATTAAAAGTCATCCATTAATTACAATCAAAAATGAAGAGATCACCGATATTCCAGAAGGGATTGTAATTATTGCAACTGGTCCCTTAACTTCTGAAAGCTTATCACAAAAAATTCAAGAATTTAATGGTTCTGAAGGCTTTTATTTTTACGATGCAGCAGCACCAATTATTGATAAATCAACAATTGACATGGATAAAGTTTATTTAAAATCTCGTTATAACAAGGGCGAAGCGGCTTACTTAAACTGTCCGATGACTGAAGAAGAATTCAATGCTTTTCATGAAGCACTAGTCAATGCAGAAGTGGTTCCTTTACGCACGTTTGAAAAAGAGAAGTTTTTCGAAGGCTGTATGCCTATCGAAGTAATGGCGCAACGTGGCATTAAAACCATGTTGTTTGGCCCGATGAAACCTGTCGGACTAGAAGACCCTAAAACAGGTAAACGCCCTTATGCTGTAATTCAATTACGTCAAGACAATGCTGCAGCTTCTTTATACAATATTGTTGGTTTCCAAACGCATTTAAAATGGGGCGAACAAAAACGAGTATTCCGTATGATTCCGGGATTAGAAAATGCTGAATTTGTTCGCTATGGCGTCATGCATCGTAATAGTTTTATGAATTCTCCAGAGTTGCTAAAACCAACCTACCAATCAAAAAAACGTGACGATCTGTTTTTTGCTGGACAAATGACTGGTGTTGAAGGATATGTTGAAAGCGCGGCAAGTGGTTTACTTGCAGGTATTAACGCAGCTCGTCTTGCCAAAGGGGAAGAGCCGATTGAATTCCCTCGCGAAACGACTTTAGGAAGTATGGCTTATTATATTACACATGCAGAAGGCAAACATTTCCAACCAATGAATGCAAACTTTGGGCTTTTCCCAGAGTTACCTGAACGAATTCGTGACAAAAAAGAACGCTATGAAGCAATTGCTAATCGGGCCTTAGATGTCCAAGCTCAAGTTATCCAATCTTTAGACTAAATTAGAAAAAATATGAGAAAAGACTGAGCATCATTGCTAAGAAATGCGATGATACTCAGTCTTTTAATTTTTAGAAAAAAATAACAAAAGCTAAAGAATAGTTAAAATTGTGAACATATTTAGAAATATTGATTAAATTCTGACAACTTAATTGTCTTTTGAAAAAGGTTATGCTAAAGTTACTTTGTAATCGAATGAGGAGGGCTATCACATGGAAGAAAAGAATTGGCCTGAGTTATTTGCTCGTTATCTTATTGTCGAAAGAGGCTATTCAGAAAAAACAAAAAAAGCATATCAAGAAGATATACAACATTTTTTTTCGTTTTTAAAGACTTCAGGTAGTGACAATTATTTGACTGTGGAACATTTGGATGTTCGGGCTTATTTGAGCGAATTATACGATCAGGAATATAGCCGCAATTCGATTAGTCGAAAAATTGCCAGTCTGCGTTCTTTTTATCAATTCTTATTAAAAAATGAAGCAATCCAAGAAAATCCTTTTTCCTATGTTCATATGAAAAAGAAACAGTTACGGTTGCCCCGTTTTTTTTATGAAAAAGAAATGGATGCATTATTTGAGAGCGCACAAGGTGAGCAACCTCTTGATTTGAGAAATCAAGCGTTGCTAGAAGTTCTGTATGGGACTGGCATTCGGGTCAGTGAATGTGCGAACTTAACGGTGGACGCAGTTGACTTTCAAGCTTCTGTTTTATTGGTTCACGGAAAAGGAAATAAAGACCGCTATGTGCCTTTTGGTTCATTTGCACAAGACGCCTTAAAGGATTACTTAGAGAATGGCCGCGCGCTATTAATGACAAAATATCAAAAAAAACATCCGTATGTCTTTGTTAATCATCATGGTGAACAAATCACGCCAACAGGGATTGAATATGTCTTAAACCAACTAATTAAAAAAAGTTCATTAAATGCGGAAATTCATCCCCACATGTTACGCCATACATTTGCGACACATTTATTAAATAATGGCGCCGATATGCGGACAGTTCAAGAATTATTAGGACATGCTAATTTATCAACAACTCAGATATATGCGCATGTGACAAAAGAAAGTTTACAAAAAAATTATCGAACGTTTCATCCTCGTGCATAATGGAGGGAAACGTCTAGGAGGAACAATAATGGTTGAATCACAATTTCACTCTACAACAATTTGTGCAGTCGAAAAAGATGGAAAATTTGCAATGGCTGGTGACGGCCAAGTAACAATGGGCGAATCTGTCGTTATGAAAGGTACAGCCAAAAAAGTGCGCCGTATTTACAATGATGAAGTCGTTGTCGGTTTTGCAGGAAGTGTGGCAGATGCCTTTACATTAGAAGAAAAGTTTGAAGGAAAATTAAATGAATACAACGGAAACTTAACGAGAGCTGCGGTTGAGTTAGCCCAAGAGTGGCGGACACAACAGTCTATGCAAAAATTAGAGGCTATGCTGATTGTGATGAATAAGGAAGAAATGCTCTTAGTTTCAGGAACTGGGGAAGTCATCACACCAGACGATGGTATTTTAGCAATTGGTTCTGGCGGTAATTTTGCTTTGTCCGCTGCAAGAGCCATGAAAAACTTTGGCGATAAAGAAATGCCAGCGAAAGAGATTGCTAAAAATGCCTTAAATATTGCTGCAGATATCTGTGTATTTACGAATCATAATATCATTGTAGAAGAATTATAAGCGAGGGAAAATCCATGAATGAATTAAACAAAACACCAAAAGAAATAGTCAAAGAACTAGATCAATATATTGTTGGACAGCAAGCTGCCAAAAAATCAGTGGCGGTAGCTTTACGTAACCGCTATCGTCGCTTGCAATTAGAAGAAAATATGCAACAAGATATTACGCCTAAAAACTTACTAATGATTGGACCAACAGGTGTTGGTAAAACTGAGATTGCTCGTCGTCTTGCAAAAATTGTCAATGCGCCTTTTGTAAAAGTTGAAGCAACCAAATTTACAGAAGTCGGCTATGTTGGTCGGGATGTCGAATCAATGGTTCGAGATTTAGTAGAAAATGCGATCCAAATTGTTGAAAAACAACAATACAGTCGCGTGTATGCGCAAGCGTTGAAAAAAGCCAATCAACGTTTAGTCAAAGTATTAGTGCCTGGAATTAAAAAAGAACAAAAGCAGGCTGGTGGTAATCAATTTGAACAAATGATGAACATGTTTAACATGGCTCAGCAACAGCAAGAAGCACAAGAAGAAGTAACGGAAGATATTCGAGCGAATCGCCGAACAATTTTGGAACAGCTGGAAAAAGGTCTATTAGATAATCGTGAAGTAACAATTGAAATTGAAGAACCGAAGAAAACGATGCCAGCTATGAATAATGGCCTAGAACAAATGGGCATCGACTTAAATGAAACGTTAGGCGCTCTGTCACCAAAGAAAAAAATCGAACGTACTGTAACGGTGAAAGAAGCACAAGAATTATTAGTGAAAGAAGAATCAGCAAAAATTGTCAATGACGCTGATATTCATAGTGAAGCGATTCGTTTAGCTGAATCAAGCGGAATTATTTTTATCGATGAGATTGATAAAATCACCTCTAAAAGCCAACAAAATTCGGGCGAAGTCTCTCGTGAAGGAGTGCAAAGAGACATTTTACCGATTGTTGAAGGCTCCCAAGTTAACACGAAGTATGGTCCTTTACAAACGGATCACATTTTATTTATCGCTTCAGGTGCTTTCCACTTGTCAAAACCAAGTGACTTGATTCCAGAATTACAAGGTCGCTTCCCAATTCGAGTTGAATTAGATGATTTAACGGCGGATGACTTCGTAAGTATCTTAACCGAGCCAAACAATGCTTTAATTAAACAATATGTAGCATTAATTGGCACAGAAAATGTTTCAGTTATCTTTACAAAAGAAGCAATTGAACGGTTAGCACACATCGCTTATGATGTAAACCGTGATACAGATAATATTGGGGCGCGTCGTTTACACACAATTTTAGAGCGTTTATTAGAAGATTTATTATATGAAGCACCAGATATGCAAATGGGTGAAATTACGATTACCGAAGCATATGTCAATGAAAAATTGAATGACATTGTTCAAAATGAAGATTTAAGTCGTTACATCTTATAAAAAAGGCTGGAGGAGAAAAGATGGCTACATTATTAGAAAAAACACGTCAAGTGAACGAGCTTTTGCAAAAAAACAATCTGTTTGACGTACAAGCAGAACTTCCGTACAACAAAATGGCAATGATTTTAGGGGATATTTTAGAAAGTAATGCGTATATTATTAGCAGTTCAGGGGATTTGTTGGGGTATACTGAAAAATTAGATGTTAATAATACCCGTATCAAAAATATGTTTAAAGAGAAAAAATTTCCTCAAGGATACACCGAGGCCGTGGATATGCTCAAAGTAACCGAAGCCAATATTCCAATAGATAGTGATTTAACTGCATTTCCTTTTGAATCACGAGAGCTATATCCGTTTGGTTTAACCACTATTGTACCTTTGTACGGTGCTGGCAAACGCTTGGGTACGATTATTTTAGCGCGTGTTGAAAAATCCTTTAACGAGGATGATTTAGTGTTAGCTGAATATAGTGCGACCGTTGTCGGCATGCAAATTTTGTATCATCAATCCAGAACAATTGAAGCAGAAGTTCGCAGTGCGACTGCCGTGCAAATGGCCATCAACACTCTTTCCTATAGTGAATTAAAAGCCGTCCACGCCATTTTTGAAGCCTTAGATGGCGAAGAAGGTCGTTTAACTGCTTCAAGTATTGCAGATGAAATAGGCATTACTCGTTCCGTAATTGTGAATGCCTTAAGAAAATTAGAATCAGCTGGCATTATTGAATCACGTTCTCTTGGTATGAAAGGGACTTATTTAAAAGTGTTAAATCAACAATTTATTAAAGAGTTGGAAAAATAAGCAATTGCTCGTATCAACTAGGAGGACAACGCAATGACTGTACAAATTGAAAATGAATTTCTAATCGCAACATTTGCTGAAGAAGGAGCAGAATTAGTAAGTTTACAATCAAAAGAAACCGGCATTGAATATATTTGGCAAGGAAATCCTGAATTTTGGGCCCGCCATGCGCCCGTACTTTTTCCGATTGTCGGTCGTCTAAAAGAAGATACGTATATGTACCAAAATCAAGCGTATCATTTAACTCAACATGGTTTTGCTCGTGATCAAGTATTTGATGTGATCGAAAAAGGCGCAGAAGAAGTTTCTTTTTCACTAAAATCAACAAAAGAAACCAAGAAAAAGTATCCTTTTGATTTTGAACTAGTGATTACTTATACATTAGAACATCAAGAATTGACTGTAAACTACCAAGTAGAAAATACAGGGAAAGAAGAGATGTATTTTGGGATTGGTGGTCATCCAGCCTTTAATGTACCTTTAGAATCTTCACTAACGTTTGAAGATTATTATCTAAGTTTTTCACCTAAAAAATCACGGACACAAATTCCCTTAGCAGGCCCGTTTATTGATTTAGCGAATAAAACGCTAGCCCAAACGAATACCAGCTTTGACTTAACGCATCAATTATTTGAAAATGATGCAATGATTTTTGAAACAAAAGGTCAAACAGCAATTACGATTGCCACAGACGAAAGTGACCATCAAGTCACTTTGAGTTATCCAGAAATGCCTTTTGTAGGGATTTGGTCACCGACACCGAAAGAAGCGCCTTTTGTCTGTATCGAACCTTGGTGCGGGATTGCTGATGCTGTCGACGCAACTGGCCAACTTGCTGAAAAATTTGGCATCAATAAGTTACCAGCTAACGAACTATTTAAAACACAGTATATGATTAGTGTAAAATAAAGAAAAAGGCTGTGAACATTATTTGTTCACAGCCTTTTTCTTTATTTTTTTGCACGTAAGCCAAAAGAGAGGCGACTTTCTGTTCCGTTTTTAATTCGCTGAATGTTTTCACGATGACGGACAAAGATAAAAGTAGTCAAAGCAATCGCAATCACGGTTAATAACCAGTTAAATGTTGGTAAAATAGCTGGGACAGTGAAAGGCAAAATAATAGTAGAAAGTGTAATTAGTACAGCGCTAATCATACTTGTTAAACTCACCATACTGGTTAGATACAGACAAATCACAAAAATAAGAGCAGAATAAATAAAAAATGTGGGGCTGTATGCTAATAACATGCCAGCGCTAGTGGCTACGGCTTTACCACCTTTGAAATTGGCAAAAATAGGGAAGGTATGCCCTAAAACAGCTGCTACCCCAAAGAAAAGCGGGTTCACGCCTTGTAAACCAAACAAATAGGGTAATGAAGTGGCTAACGTTCCTTTCAAGATATCCATTAATAATACCGTAATTCCGGCAGGTTTCCCTAAGACACGAAATGTATTGGTTGTTCCTGTATTCCCACTCCCAAATTGGCGTATATCTTTTTTAAAGAAAAGTTTGCCAATCCAAACACCTGAGGGAATCGAACCTAATAAATAGGCAACAAGTAACAAAATGACGATTTTCATCAAGTTAACCTCTTTCTTATTCAAACTAGGATTTATTTTATCATGAATAGAAAAACGGAACAACGTCTAATAACTAAAACAAGAAAAGTTTTTCTTTTGCTTGAGGAAGCGTTGACAAATGGTTGATAACCGTTATAATAAATGTGTGTCATTAGACAAAGACGTCTAATCACTGGTTTGAAAATTAGTTATCAACGAAGATACAATATATATGTACTTATGAAGTGTCAGGGAAAGAGGTGCGAATCCTCTACAGACCTACCTACTGTATGGTGGATGAAACCAATAAGACCACAGATTATTCTGGAAGGATTGGGAGTAAGAAGAAGCTAAGTCAGGATACCGGCTTGATAAGTCTAATCATTCTTTTGTAGGAAAAAGAAGGGGCTTTGAAGATAACTGGCTGAGTATATCATTAGCATAGTTAAGTGACTGCTTTTTTTCTATTGGAGAAAAAAGTGGTTTTTTTGTATTGTTTTGACGTTGAGACAAAGGAGGTTCATTTCAAAAAATTTTCCCCAAAATAAAATAGACGAATGCGAGGATGAAAAAATGAAAAAATTTACTTTAACAATGATGACTTTAGGTTTAGTAGCAACACTTGGATTAGCAGGGTGTGGTAAACAGGAAAAGAAAGCAACTACCTCTTCTGAAAAAACAGAAGTAACGTTACCAACCAAAGACCGTAGCGGCAAAGAAATTACTTTACCCAAAGAAGCAACCAAAATTATTTCTCTAGTGCCATCAACAACAGAAGTGATTGAAGACTTAGGTAAAACCGACCAATTAATCGCAGTTGATACTCAAAGTAGCACAATGATGACTGATTTAAAAAAATTACCACAAATGGATATGATGGCTGTCGATGCAGAAAAATTGATTGCCTTGAAACCACAAATTGTTTATGTGAATGACATCAATTTAGCTAGTTCAGAAAGTGTTTGGAAACAAGTGGAAGATGCTGGAATTACAGTCGTTAATATCCCCACTAGTACAAGTATCAAAGCAATCAAAGAAGACGTCCAATTCATCGCGGATAGCTTATCTGAACATGAAAAAGGACAAAAGTTAATCAAAACAATGGATCAAGAAATCGACGAAGTAGCCAAAATTGGGAAAACTATTAAAAAACCAAAAACTGTTTTGTTTGAAGTGGCTGCCTTACCAGACATTTATAGTTTTGGTAATGGGACATTTTTAAATGAAATGATTGAAACAATTGGGGCAAAAAATGTTTTGGCAAATGAAAAAGGCTGGTTACCAGTGACAGAAGAAGCGGCCATTGCTGCAAAACCAGAAGTCATTTTAACCAATGTTAACTATATGAAAGATCCCGCCAAAGAAATTTTAGCTCGTAAAAACTGGGAAAGCGTTCCAGCAGTTCAAAACAAAGAAGTTTTCGAAATTGATAATATGTCTAGCTCTTTACCAAATAACCACATTACCAAAGCATTAAAACAAATGGCAAAAGCTGTTTATCCAGAGGAATATAAGGATTTAAAAGATGAGTAAAAAAACGTGTCTCATACTGATGCTCTTGATCAGTATGAGCATGCTCTTTTTGGGTATTAAAATTGGAAGTGTTCAGATTTCGTTAACGGATTTGCTTCAAATTTTAGTGAAAAAGACGGTTTCAGAAGACGGGATTTTAGAGGGAATCATCTGGAATGTTCGGTTACCGCGTGTCGTGATGGCCTATCTCGTGGGCGCAGGCTTAGCAGTAAGTGGCACGGTGATGCAATCGCTCTTAGGTAATCCTTTAGCTTCTTCGTATACTTTGGGCGTATCAGCGGGAGCATCCTTAGGCGCTGCGTTAATCATGGTAACTGGAGTAACTGCTTCGATCTTAGGGGCATTTTTATTGCCTTTAACTGGTTTTATCTTTGGCTTAGCAACGGTCTTTTTAGTTTTGTTATTTACGCAAACAATGGATAGTCAAATGTCCAATCAAACAGTTGTTTTAGTGGGGATGATTATGACCTTGTTTGTCGGTGCTATTTTGACGTTGATTACAGCACTTTTCCAAGATTATTTGAAACAATTAGTCTTTTGGCAAATGGGTAGTTTTTCTGGCAGTAATTGGCAAAAAATTGCTATTTATTGTCCAATCTTGCTTGTCAGTAGTCTGTTTCTTTGGTTTGATGCCAATGCATTGGATGTTCTTGGCTTAGGAGAAGAACATGCGATGTTAGCGGGAGTAGAAGTCAAAACAGCAAAACTACGCATTATTCTTTTGGCTAGTTTACTAGCAGGAAGTGCGGTTTCATTTGTCGGTGTGATTGGTTTTGTTGATTTAATAGCACCACATATTGTCCGTCGCTATCTAGGGGCGACTCATCGCTGGTTGATTCCCGGTTCAGCAATCTTAGGTGGGACCATCATGGTAATAGGGGACACAATTGCCCGCACGATTTTATCACCAAGAGAAATTCCCATCGGGGCCGTAACAGCCTTGATTGGAGCGCCATTCTTCTTGTATATTTACTTTAAAAAAAGGGGCGTTGCTGCATGATTGAATTAAAAGAAACAGCTGTAACACTCCAACAAACCCCCATTTTAAAAGATATTTCCCTCGTTTTTCCGACAGGTAGTAAAACTTGTATTTTAGGTCCAAATGGTTGCGGTAAAACGACACTTTTAAAAACGATTGCCGGACTTGTCCCTTATAGTGGTTCTGTTTTAATTGATGGTCAAGAAGTTCATGGACAAAAGCGGAAGGAATTGGCAACGAAAGTAGCGATGATGAGTCAATTCACGACAGTTGCTTTTGATTATACGGTTTACGAAACAGTTTTGATGGGGGCGTATCGACAACAAGCACAACGTTTTTTACCGATTGTTTCTAAACAAGAAAAAGAACGAGTCCTTTATTATTTAGAACGCACGGGTTTATTGCCTTTAAAAGATAAAGTTGTCAATCAGCTTTCAGGAGGACAACAACAACGAGTATTTTTGGCTAAATTATTTGTACAAGATCCAGAAATTATTTTATTGGATGAACCCAATAATCATTTGGATATTCGGTATCAACAAGAATTGATTCAGCAGTTAAATGAGTGGAGTGCGCAAGAAGGGAAAACGTTAATCGGGGTGTTTCATGATATCCGTTTAGCGTTAACGCTGAGTGAAAAAATTGTGTTTATGAAGCAAGGGAAAGTGGCCGCGCAAGGTGATTTTCAAACGTTGGCTTCAAAAGAATTTTTACAAACGATTTTTGAAACAGATATTGTTTCCTATTTTCAGAAACAACATAAAGTTTGGGAAACTATCCAATAACTTTGACAAGTTTTTTGGAAACAGGTAAGATAAAGGCAAAGAATCAGAAACACAATGGCGTGTTTTAACAAATCGGCAAAGGAGCCCAAGACTAAGTACGTGATGGTACTTGCTTTGGGCTCCTTTTTTATGGAGGTAGCGATGAAACGAATCATTTTAATGGGAGCTATCGGTTGTGGCAAAACCACGTTATGTCAAGCTCTGCAAGGCAAAGAATTAATTTATGATAAAACACAGGCGGTGGAATTTCATACAGAAATGATTGATACACCGGGCGAGTTTATTTTGCATCGGCAATATTATAATGCATTAAACGTCACAGCGGCAGAAGCAGATGTGATCGGTTTGGTTCAAAGTGCTGTAGAAACACAACAAGTTTTTTCACCAGGATTTGGTAGTATTTTCCCGAAAGAAATCATTGGTATTTTAACCAAGATTGATTTAGCACAAGATTCTCAGCAGTTAGAGATTGTTCGGCAACAATTAAAAAGTGCGGGTGCAACAAGAATTTTTGAAATTTCTTCTGTTGAAAAAATTGGCTTGCAAGAATTAGTAGATTATTTAGAGGAGGATGAAGCAGAATGAAAATTTATACAAAAACTGGCGATAAGGGAATGACGAAATTAGTCGGCAGCTCAACCGTCGCTAAGGATTCTGATCGAGTTGAAAGTTATGGAACAATTGATGAATTGAATTCTTGGGTCGGCTACATTATCAGCCAACTTCCACAAGAAAATCAAGAAATTAAAGAAGAACTAGAAGCTTTACAACATTTACTTTTTGATGCGGGAACAGATTTGTCAACACCGATTGAAGCACAACGACCATTTAAATTACAAAAGGAAAGTGTCCATTGGCTAGAACAGCGGATTGATTTCTACACTGCACAATCACCAGATATTGATCGTTTTATTTTACCTGGCGGAACCTCAGCAGCCAGTATGGTTCATGTGGCTCGGACGATTGCACGGCGCGCAGAACGCATCATTGTTCGTTTAAATTGGACAGCCAAAATTAACGAAGAGGTATTAATTTTTACCAATCGTTTATCAGATTATTTTTATGCGTTGGCTCGCTATTTAAATGTTCAAGCACAACGACCTGATGTTTTTTATGAACGAAGCGAAAAGGTTTTCCATAAAATTAAAGAGGATGGATTGTAAACAGTTGCTTTTCTAAAAAACTTATGGTAAATTTCAGATAGATTAAACGAATATTTTATGAAAAATATGAATGGAAGCCAGTGAGAATCTGGCACGGTCCCGCCACTGTGAAGAAGCAAGGTTGCTTTTAAGTCAGGTCTTTTCATTTTTTCATTATTGGGCATGCTGTTTCGAGGCAAAACAGGATGTTTCTTAACAACGCTTGTGTTGAAAATCCAGCCCAAGATATTTGTATTAATCCAATTAATGGCACGAGGAAGTGCTTTTGGGAATTTTGGGCTGGTCTTTCAATGTTGAAGGAGATTTCAGGTACAATGACGTACTGCTATATTCCCTTTTTTTATTGACAATTAATTAAAGGCGTTGTACTCTATGGATAAGGTTTCGTGTACAATGGCGTATACATAAGGAAGCAAAGACGCTTCAGACAGATGATTTTTCGTTTGTTTGAAGTGTCTTTTTGTATTTTATTAAGGAGGAATTTAGATGAAAACAATTCATTTCCCTACCGAACTATGGGTAGGAGAAGGCGCATTAGCCAATTTGGAAACACTTCATGATAAACGTGTTTTCATTGTCACAGATCCATTCATGGTTGACTCTGGATTTGTGAATGAAGTGACAAAGCATTTAACAAAAAGTGAATGGCAAATTTTTAGTGACATCATCCCCGATCCACCAATTGATAAAATCGCTGCGGGAATTAAGCAGTTAGCGACATTTCAAGGAGATACGATATTAGCTTTAGGTGGGGGATCCGCTATTGATGCGGCCAAAGCAATGAAATTTTTTGGCAAACGTACTTTGCAAACTCAGATTGCTGAGTTTATTGCGGTTCCTACAACTAGTGGAACTGGTTCAGAAGTTACGAATTTTTCAGTGATTACGGTTGCAGAAACTGGCACGAAAATCCCGCTTGTAACGGATGAAATTCAACCAGAAATTGCGATTTTAGATACAAATTTAGTGATGAGTGTGCCACCAAAAATCACAGCGGATACAGGAATGGACGTCTTAACGCATGTTATTGAAGCGTATGTTTCAACAGAAGCAAATCCGATTTCAGATGCGTTGTGCGAAAAAGTCGTTCGCCTGGTATTCGACAATTTAGAAATAGCCTTTAATGAGGGTAGCAACCAAGAAGCTCGTGAAAATATGCATTTAGCTTCATGTATGGCAGGGATGGCGTTTAATGTTACTTCGTTAGGCTTGAATCACGGTATTGCTCATGCGGCCGGTGCGCGTTTACATGTGCCACATGGACGAATGAATGCAATGCTCTTACCTGAAGTCATTGCATATAACAGTGGCTTAGCGAATGGCAAAGTCACCAACGAACCAACAGCCAAACGTTATGCGCAGTTAGCAAATTGTCTAAATGATACACAGACAACCAATGCACGGATTGGTGTTCAACAATTTATTCGACAAATCAAGCAACTCCGTCACAAATTAAACATGCCTGCCACTTTTAGTGATTATGGTTTACCAAAAGAAGAAGTCCAAGCTGCGATCCCAAAAATAGCTGAAGGCGCATTGATGGATGGCTGTACCAAAACAAATCCTGTCCAACCAACAGCAGCAGAAGTGACAAAAATTTTAAATTCTATCTTATAAGCGATTGACAGGATGAAATCGATAACATATAATGTGGGTAGCACAACGGCGTGCTTCAAAATTTAAGAGCAAAGAAGCTCCTTAGTAGAAAGCGAAAGTGGAACCTTTACGTTTTTTATTGAGGATTTTTTATTTGCTAAATTAAAGGAGCGAGTCTGGTTGGAAGAAAAACAACGAATGATTCAAGAATATGTTCCTGGGAAACAAGTAACGTTAGCGCACATCATTGCTAGTCCTAATAAAGAAATTTATACAAAATTAGGATTGCCAGAAGGCACCAGCAATGCACTAGGTATTTTGACAATCACTCCGAGCGAAGCGGCAATTATCGCTGTTGATATTGCGACTAAAAGCGGAGATATCCAAATCGGTTTTATTGATCGATTTTCTGGATCGGTGGTCATTTCTGGTGACGTAAGCTCAGTAGAAGCAGCCTTACAAGCGGTGATTGAAGGTTTACAACAGATTTTAAACTTTTCTGTAACTTGTAAAATTACCAGAACATAGCGTTGAAAGGACAAGGGCGTGAAGAAAATGGATGGACGAATTGTAATAGTCGATGATGAACCTATTACGAGACTCGATATTCGTGATATTGTGATAGAAGCAGGGTACGAAGTAGTCGGTGAAGCGGCCGATGGTTTTGAAGCAATTGAAGTATGTAAAAAAACACAACCTGACCTAGTATTAATGGACATTCAAATGCCAATTTTAGATGGTCTAAAAGCAGGTAAAAAAATTGTTCAAGACCAACTAGCCAGTAGTATTGTCTTTTTATCTGCATACAGTGACGTACAAAATACGGACAAGGCTAAAAAATTAGGCGCACTGGGTTATTTAGTTAAACCTCTAGATGAAAAATCATTAATACCTACAATTGAAATGAGCATTGAACGAGGCAAACAAACGCAGCTGTTACTAAATCAAATCGATAAATTAAGTTTAAAATTAGAAGAACGTAAAATTATCGAAAAAGCCAAAGGTATTCTTGTAAAAGAAAATCATATATCGGAAGAAGAAGCCTACCAAATGTTGCGTACGTTAAGTATGAACAAACGCGCACGTATGAGTGAAATTGCAGAATTGATTGTAATGGATGATGAATAAATGAAACGATTAGAGCAATTATGTCACCAATATACCAATCTTTCAGAATCAGACATTAAAGAATTACAACGTACAGCACGTTATCTTTCTTCGACGACACTCTATCAAAGTGCAGATGTTTTTATTGATGTGTATAAGGAAATGTCACAGCAAGCACTAGTCGTTTATCATAAGCCGCCTGCGAAGACAACTTCTTTATATAGCGGAGATGTCGTCGGGATGGAAGCTTTATTAAAAAATGAACCTGGTGTTCTGCGTACCATGCAAACTAGCTTAAATAGCATTGGTTTGTTAGCAGTGACTCAGGAAAATCGTTTGATTAAGCAAAATATCTATCCCATTCGCAATGAACATCGAACGATTGGTGTCATTATTGTCGAGATTGCGGCAGATGAAGAGATTCAAGCGGACTTACAAAAAGAGGAGTTAAATAACTGCCAGTTAGCAAAAGTAGCGAAATCAACTAGTCAAGTCGACGCATTATTTATTGATCAATTGGCAGAAGCCGTTTTGATTTTTGATGCGGCGGGTCACTTATTAATTACCAATCACAATGCACAAGAGCTTTATCGCAAACTTGGTTATCGGGATAATATCATTGGAATGAGCTATGACAATTTGTCCATCGATTATACAACTTTTGAATATGTGTTGTATCAAATGAAATATAAAATGAGTAATCAACCAATTGAAAGCAAAACGACCTACCTTAATTATTATTTTAAGGTTCGGAAAGTGTGGTTGGCATCAGAAGAACAACTGATTATGATTATTCAAGACAATACAGAATTTAAAGAAAAAGAAGCGGAAATTATTTCCAAATCTGTTGCGATTCGTGAAATTCATCATCGTGTTAAAAATAACTTGCAATCGGTGGTTTCCTTATTGCGTATTCAAGAACGGCGAACGCAAAGCCCCGAAGCAAAGAAAGTCCTTCATGAAAGTGTCAATCGAATTATGGCGATTGCAGCCACCCATGAATTGCTGTCAAAACAAGTCAAAGATGACGTTGCTTTACGGCAAACATTGGAAGCAGTGATGTATAATTTTAGACATCTTTTTCAAGGCGCACAACCCATTGAGATGATGATGGATGTTGATCCAGCCATTATGGTTTCTAGCGAACAAATGGTCACCATTTCCCTTGTTGTCAACGAACTATTACAAAACATTTTTGATCACGCATTTGAGCCACAAACAAGTGGCGTTGTTAAACTTAGTGGAACATTAGATAATAAAATGATTACCATTACTGTTACAGATAATGGTAAAGGCTATGACGTTCATCAAAGTAACGAGACCAGTTTAGGTTTGATGATTGTCAAAAGCTACGTAAAAGATAAATTAAAAGGAAAAATTACAATTGAATCCAATAAACAGGGAACTAAAACCTGTTTCTATTTCGAACAGAACACCAGTGATGTTGTTCATTGATTAAGCAAAGGCGCTTAAAGAAAAGTAGAAAGAAATTTTCTAACGATTCTTTAAGTGCCTTTTTGTATGCAAAAGGAGGCGAGTCAGGCGATGTCGAAGGAAACACTTTTAACCGTAGGGATTGATTTAGGGACGTCTACAACCCAATTAGTCTTGTCAGAATTAACTGTTGAAAATTTTGCCTCTGCGTTTACAGTACCACGTATCAGCATTTCTGATAAAAAAGTCATTTACCGAAGTGACATTATCTTTACACCCTTACTTAACCAATCAGAAATTGATGCAGAACCTATCAAAGCGTTTGTAGCGGAGCAATATCGCCAAGCAGGCATTCATAAACAAGATATTCAAATGGGTGCGGTAATTATCACAGGTGAAACTGCTCGAAAAAGCAATGCCAACAATGTGCTACGAGCACTTAGTGGCTATGCAGGTGATTTTGTCGTTGCTACGGCTGGTCCTGATTTAGAAAGTATCATTGCCGGGAAAGGCGCTGGTGCTCAAACTTATTCTGAAACGAAACGCCGACCGGTGGTTAATTTAGATATTGGTGGTGGAACGACAAATTTAGCTGTCTTTAAAGATGGTGAAGTGATTGACACGGCTTGTTTTGACATTGGCGGACGCTTAATTAAATTAGATCAACAACAAAAAATCACCTATATAGCTCCGAAAATTCAAGAAATTATAAATAAAAAAGGGCTAACCTTGCACCTTGGTGACCAAGCCACCGAACAAAACTTACTGCCAATTATTTCGGAATTAGTTGCCGTGTTAGAAAATAGCATTGGCTTGGGGACACAAAGTCCGTTCTACCAGTTATTAGTAACCAACCATCCACTACGAAAAGGTGAGGAATTACCAATTGTAACATTTTCTGGTGGTGTGGCTGATTGCTTAAATACGACAAGTACGAATCTCTTTAAATATGGGGACATCGGCTTACTTTTAGGGAAATACTTGAGAAAGTCACTGATTTTTTCGGAAAAAGAAGTCTTAGAAAGCGCAGAAACAATCCGAGCAACGGTCGTCGGAGCAGGTTCACATACTGCTGAAATTAGCGGAAGCACGATTGCTTACCGTGAGCAAATTTTGCCGGTAAAAAATATCCCAATTCTAAAATTAGCGCAAGAGGATGAAACCCTTACTGTGACAGAATTAGGCCAGCGAATCCAAGAAAAACTCAATTGGCATCGTATTGAAGAAACGCCCCAGATTGCCCTAGCAATTAGAGGCATGAGCAATCCAACATTTGCTGATATTCAACGCTATGGTCAAGGGATTGTGGAAGGATTAGCTAGTTTAGTTGCTGAACAAATTCCCATTATTGTTATGGTGGATGAAGACATGGCGAAAGCTTTAGGGCATGCCTTAAGTGCCCATCTGCCAAAAGACTATCTGTTTATCTGTCTTGACTCGGTCAAAGTAGAAAACGGTGATTATGTAGATATCGGTTTACCAGTGGCAGAAGGAGCCGTCCTTCCAGTCATTGTTAAGACCTTAGTATTTAATTAAAAAGGAGCGACACAAAGATGATTTTAAAAACCAAACTATTTGGCAAAGTCTATCAATTTACATCCGTTAAAGAAGTCTTAGCCAAAGCCAATGAAGAAAAGTCTGGCGACAAGTTAGCTGGCGTAGCTGCTAATTCAGCCGAAGAACGCGTGGCAGCGAAAGTCGTTTTATCGGAATTGTCCTTAAATGACTTGTTTAACAATCCCGTTGTTGATTATGACGAAGACGAAGTGACACGCATTATTATTGACCAAGTCAATATGCGAATTTTTGAAAGTATTAAACATTGGACAGTCGCAGAATTACGCGAATTTATCTTATCTTCGGAAACAACCGATTTTGATATCAAACGAATTTCCCGTGGACTCACTTCTGAAATGATTGCTGCTGTCTGTAAATTAATGTCCAACATGGATCTAATTGTTGGCGCAAAAAAAATCAATATTGAAAAAACCGCCAACACAACGATTGGCCGTCCCGGAACTTTTTCAAATCGTTTACAGCCGAACCATCCAACCGATAATGTCGATGGCATTATGGCTTCAGTTATGGAAGGTCTTTCTTATGGCGCCGGTGATGCTTTAATTGGTTTGAATCCTGTTGATGATTCTACAGAAAGTGTTAAACGAATCTTAAACAAATTTGAAGAGTTCCGTAGCGAATGGGAAATTCCAACACAAACTTGCGTGCTTGCTCACGTAACGACACAAATGGAAGCCATGCGTCAAGGCGCGCCAACTGGCTTAGTCTTTCAATCCATCGCTGGTTCAGAAAAAGGGAACACAGCATTTGGTTTAAATGCAGAAATTTTAGCTGAAGCACAAGATTTAGCACTTCACAGTGGTCAAGCAGCTGGTCCTAATGTGATGTATTTTGAAACAGGTCAAGGCTCAGAACTTTCTTCTGAAGCGAACTTTGGCGCAGACCAAGTCACAATGGAAGCGCGTTGTTATGGCTTAGCCAAAAAATTTGATCCGTATATTGTAAATACCGTTGTTGGCTTTATTGGACCAGAATATCTTTACGATTCAAAACAAGTCATCCGCGCTGGTTTAGAAGATCATTTCATGGGCAAATTAACTGGAATTTCAATGGGCTGTGATGTCTGCTACACCAACCATATGAAAGCTGATCAAAATGATATGGAAAACTTAGCAATGTTATTAGCAACAGCTGGTTGTACGTATATCATGGGGATTCCTCATGGCGATGATGTCATGTTAAATTATCAAACAACTGGGTTCCATGAAACTGCGACGATTCGTGAAACATTAGGCTTACGTCCAATTAAAGAATTTGAAGAATGGATGGAAAAAATGGGCTTAATGGAAAACGGAAAATTAACAAGTCGCGCTGGCGATGCATCTGTATTTATTAAATAAACGAGGTGAGAATACAAATGAACGAAAAAGAATTAAAAGAAATGATTGCCGGAATTTTAACAGAAATGGTCGCTGACAATCAAGCGGTTTCGACTGCCACTGTGACTGCTGAAGAAAAACCAGTCACAACACACGTCACTGAAACGACAGAAATTGAAGAAGGCCTAATTCCTGACATTACTGAAGTAGATTTACGTAAACAATTACTATTGAAAAATGCCGTAGATCCTGAAGCACTATTAAAAATGAAAGCTTTCTCGCCAGCTCGTTTAGGCGTTGGTCGTGCAGGGACGCGTTATATGACTAGTTCAACATTACGTTTCCGAGCAGACCATGCGGCAGCACAAGATGCGGTCTTTTCAGATGTAAGCGAAGACTTGGTAAAAGAAATGAATTTTATTTCTACAAAAACAATCTGTAACAGTAAAGATGAATATTTAACACGTCCAGATTATGGTCGTCAATTTGATGAAGAAAATAGTGAAATCATTCGGAAAAATACGACACCAAAAGCCAAAATCCAAATGGTCGTAGGGGATGGCCTTAGTTCAGCTGCTATCGAAGCGAATATTAAAGAAGTCCTACCAGCAATTAAACAAGGATTAAACATGTACAACTTAGATTTCGACAATGTAGTTTTTGTTAAATATTGTCGTGTGCCAGCAATGGATAAAATTGGTGAAATCACTGACGCTGATGTTGTTTGCTTGCTAGTTGGCGAACGTCCTGGTTTAGTAACAGCTGAATCTATGAGTGCCTACATTGCTTACAAACCAACTGTCGGTATGCCAGAAGCACGGCGGACAGTTATTTCAAATATTCACAAAGGTGGGACACCGGCTGTTGAAGCAGGCGCCTACATTGCCGAAATTATTAAAAAAATGTTAGACAAGAAAAAATCTGGTATTGATTTAAAAGAAGCTGAATAAAGGAGGATTTCTCATGAAAAATGATCGTCTAGGTGCAAATGTCCTAAGTATGAAAGTCATTCCCAATGTCGATCCGGCATTAGCAAAAGAATTATCATTGAAACCAGAACATCGCTCATTAGGAATTGTTACTTCCGATTGTGATGATGTCACTTATGTTGCATTAGATGAAGCAACTAAAGCCGCCGATGTTACTGTAGTTTACGGTAAAAGTATGTATGCTGGCGCAGCAAATGCTTCAACCAAATTAGCCGGTGAAGTGATTGGCATTATTGCTGGTCCGAGTCCTGCCGAAATCAATAGTGGCTTGAGTGTCATTACGCAAGTCATTGAAGAAGAAGCCAGCTTCTATAGTGCTAACGAAGATGACAGTATTGTTTATTTTGCGCATGTAGTGTCAAGAACGGGTAGCTTTTTATCTGAACAAGCGAATATTCCTGAAGGTGAAGCGATTGCTTATCTGATTGCTCCACCGCTAGAAGCAATGGTTGGCTTAGATGCAGCAATGAAAGCTGCCGATGTTCAAATGGGTGTCTTTTATGGCCCACCTTCTGAAACGAACTTTGGCGGCGCCTTATTGACAGGTAGTCAATCTGCATGTAAAGCTGCTTGCAGTGCGTTTGAACAAGTCATTCAAAATATCGCTGACAATCCGTTGAGTTATTAAGGATGTGACCTGAATGAAAGCATTAGGAATGGTCGAAGTCAAAGGGTTTTTAGGTGCCATTAGTGTGGCCGATGCGGCATTAAAAGCCGCCGACGTTACTTTGTTAAAAGCTGAAATTATTAATGGCGGTTTAACAACTGTGGAACTGATTGGTGACGTTGCCGCGGTTCAAGCTGCCGTTGAAGTAGGCACGGAAGTAGCTAAAGAATTAAATTGTTTAATTGCTCATCATGTGATCTCACGGGTTGATGCTCAAACGGAAGTGATTTTATCAGATCCAGAACCCAAGTCAGCACCTGAACCGATGGAACAAATAGAAGTAATTGAAGAAGAGATTGAAACACCAGACTTGGAAGAACACACTGGCACACGCCAAAAATTAGAAACACAACGCGTGGTTGATTTACGCAAACAAGCCTACAAAATGAACCTAAGTAGTTTAAAGAAAAGTGAGATTAAATTTGCCAATAAAGAAGCTTTAATTCAAGCAATCATGGCTGAAATAGAAAGAAGTGAAGACGAGTGGAATTAGTAGATAAAGACTTACGTTCCATCCAAGAAACAAGAAATTTAATCAGAAAAGCCAAAGAGGCACAGCAAGTATTAGCAACATTTTCGCAAAAACAAATCGATGCGATTGTCCAAGCAGTTTCAGAGGCTACGTTTAACCAACGAGAAAAGTTAGCGAAAATGGCCAATGAAGAAACAGGATTTGGTATCTATGAAGATAAAATCATCAAAAATGCTTTCGCTTCAAAAGTAGTATATGACGAAATGAAGGACAAACCTACAGTTGGTGTGATCAATGATGATGCTGCCAAAAAAGTCACTGAAATTGCTGTCCCAGTTGGTGTAATTGCAGGATTAATTCCTTCTACCAACCCGACATCAACAGTCATTTACAAAGCATTAATTTCATTAAAAGCTGCCAACAGCATTGTTTTTTCACCACATCCCAATGCGTTGAAATCGATTATTGAAACAGTAGAAATTATCCAAAAAGCGGCTATTGCTGCAGGGGCACCAGAAGGTTGTGTCTCGGTCATCAAAACGCCAACTATGCAAGCGACCAACGAATTAATGAAAAATAAAGAAACAAATTTAATTTTAGCTACTGGTGGAAACGCAATGGTTAAAGCAGCGTACTCTTCTGGAACACCAGCAATCGGTGTTGGGCCTGGTAATGGACCAGCCTACATCGAACGAAGCGCAAATGTTCCTCATGCAGTGAAACAGATAATGGATTCAAAAACTTTCGATAACGGTACAATTTGTGCATCGGAACAATCAATTATTGTTGAAACTGTCAACCGTGAAGCGGTCAAAGAAGAGTTAATTAAGCAGGGCGCGTATTTCTTAAGTCCAGCCGAAGCCGACAAATTAGCTAAATTTATTTTACGACCAAACGGTACAATGAACCCGCAAATCGTAGGACGTTCCGTTCAACATATTGCTTCATTAGTTGGTTTATCTATTCCAAAAGATCGCCGCTTAATTGTTGCCGAGGAAACACATGTAGGCTTGAAATATCCATTTTCAAGAGAAAAATTGGCGCCGATTATTGCTTTCTATACAGTTGAAAACTGGGAAGCAGCTTGCGCGTTATCAATTGAAATTTTGAAAGGTGAAGGTGCGGGTCATACGATGGGTATTCACACAGAAAACAAAGAAGTCATTCGTGAATTTGGCTTAAGAAAACCCGTCTCTCGTTTGCTTGTTAACACCTCTGGTACACTTGGCGGAATTGGTGCTTCAACTAACTTAGTGCCAGCATTAACACTTGGTTGTGGCGCAGTTGGTGGCAGCTCAACTTCTGATAATATTGGAGTTGAAAATCTGTTCAATTTACGTCGTGTTGCTTATGGCGTGCGTGATTTAGAAGAGATTCGTCAAGAATTTGGTCAAACATCAACCACATCTGTGGCTACTTCTTGCGAAACAACCAATCAAGAAGAACTAGTAAATGCCTTGGTGGCTCAAGTTTTAGCTCGCTTAAACTAACAAGAAACGAGCGAGTAAGAGTAAAACAAATGAATTATTGGATTTAGGGTTTGGGACCTAAGTCAAATTGCTAATTGTCCCAAATTTTTAAAAATAAAACATACATCTTAGGAGGAAATTATAATGTCAAGTACAAATGCTTTAGGAATGATCGAAACTCGTGGTTTAGTAGGTGCTGTTGAAGCAGCCGATGCAATGGTGAAAGCGGCAAACGTTACTTTAATTGGAAAAGAACAAGTCGGTGGCGGTTTAGTTACAGTAATGGTTCGCGGTGACGTTGGTGCTGTAAAAGCAGCAACAGATGCTGGTGCTGCCGCAGCAGAACGTGTTGGCGAATTATTATCTGTCCATGTAATTCCACGTCCACATACAGAAGTAGACGCTATTTTACCTCACGCAACAACTGAATTATAATTTTGATTTTTTGGGGCAGAGGTAGGTTCATTACTTCTGTCCTAAACTTTCATTGAGGAGGGGTGTTATGACAGTTATTACAGAAGATATGCTTCGCAACAAAAGGCTTAAAAAAGAACTAGAAGATGGCACGGATTTTGTGTTTCCTGTAGGCAGTTTTCTGACGCCAGCCGCCAAAAGCTATCTACGCGAGCATCGGATTAATAGCAGCTTCTCTTCAACAAACCCATTGCTTTCTGAGGTTCATTCAGTGAAGGCCTCCTCACAAAAACAAAAACAAGAACATTTATCAAAAGAAACAATTTATGAGATTCGGCACTTAAGCCATCTATTGTATTTGCCTTTCTTAACGAATGAAGCGTTATCAACAGAAGGTTGGTTATATTTCGAACAACAACAACTGTGGTTAGAGAAATTTATTTTAGAACAGTCGCTTGTAATGGAACCAGTCATTTTGGAATCAAAGGTAAGTATTCTAACTAACCAACAGAGACAATGGCGCTATTCCTCAAAAGAAATTCAATTACAACTAGATAAAATTATTCTCCAGTTAAAAGGAGAATCACAACTGTTCGGCCTTTTTCAATCTTGGGCTACAGAATTAATTAGCACCATGGCTGAAATATCACGAAACTAGGAGATGAACAAATTGGATTCAATGAATGAAATTGTTGAAGAAGTTGTTAAACGAATTCAGCAACAACAACAAAATACTTTTGAAGTTGAAGCTTCTGGCCGACATGTTCATTTGTCTCGTCAAGAGATTGATGCATTATTTGGACCAGGATATCAACTAACAAAAGTGAAAGATTTATCACAACCTGGACAGTTCGTTTGTAAAGAACGAATTACGGTTGCTGGACCTAAAGGACTTTTTCAAAATGTGGTTATTTTAGGCCCTGAACGTAGCGAATCACAAGTTGAAGTTTCTATGACGGATACACGTATTTTAGGAATTAACGCCCCAGTTAGAGAGAGTGGCAAGACAGAAGGGACACCAGGTGTCACGCTGATGAACGGATCAGCAGTTGTGACATTAAGTCACGGCTTAATTGTTGCCAAACGTCATATTCACATGACACCCGAAGACGCCTTGAAAAATAAAGTAAGCAATAGCCAAATTGTGCAAGTCAAAGTGGAAGGCACACGTCCGTTAATCTTTGATGATGTAGTTGTGCGAATCAGTCCGCGATTTGCAACGTACATGCATATTGACTACGATGAAGCCAACGCTTGCGGCTTAACCAAAGGAGCTCGTGGCTATATTCTTAAGTAAAAGGAGGAAGGACAATG
This sequence comes from Enterococcus sp. HMSC078F03, assembly GCF_001811595.1. NCBI lineage: Bacteria > Bacillati > Bacillota > Bacilli > Lactobacillales > Enterococcaceae > Enterococcus > Enterococcus sp. HMSC078F03. Next base: position 228,803 of record NZ_KV805556.1, read on the forward strand.
AACGTTTCTGAAATGGAAAATTTGATTCAACAGATTACTGATCGAATTTGTCAACAATTGCTGTCGTCGTCTTATTCAGTGGCTTTAGCAGAAGCAAAAGAAGCATTTCCTGAAGAAATGTTTGTTCGTTTTCCTGATGTAAATTGGGTAACCAAGGAGCAGAAGCAAGCACGAGGTTTGATTGTAAAGAGGCTAACGCTTTCCCAAGTAAATGCGATTGCGCATTTACAGGAAACGGATGAATTAGTCAAAAACATCTTAGCATTCTTATTTGAAGGTAAGCCGGTATTGGTTTTAACCCCAATACCTTCAGTGATTAAAAATTCACGATTGAAGTATCGTTTGAAACAAACGATTCAGGAAAACGTGGACATGTGCCAACAGTTTGGGATGATTTTTTATCATGATTCAGAAAATTATGCTATGTTTCAGGCGGCCTGTCAAAAACAATTTCGTTCTTTGGCGGAGACCAAACGAACCTACATTACTGAAAAACAATTGATAAGAATGACAGAAGCAGGTGTTTCTTTAAGTAAAAATGCCTATTTAACCCCGTTAGCGAAAGATTATGCTAGGAAACATCAATTGCTGACGTAAGGAGGAAAAACGATGCTTTTAGGAAAAGTGACTGGTAGCCTTTGGTCAACAAGAAAAGATGAAAAATTAAATGGCTGGAAATTTATGATGGTTGATATTTTGAATCAAGAGGACGAAAAGCAAGGATTTTTAATTGCTGCTGACAACGCTGGAGCTGGTGTCGGGGACAAAGTGTTAATTAGTCAAGGCAATGCTGCCCGTATTTCGGCAGAAGATCCGAATGTCCCAATTGATGCAATGATTGTTGGTGTCATTGATTCTACAGAGGAAGAATAGGGAGGACGAGACATGAGCATTAATGAAATTATTATGTATATTATGGTTCTTTTCATGATTATTGGAGGAATCGATAAATGTATTGGCAACAAACTAGGTTTAGGGGAGCAATTTGAGGAAGGGATTATGGCTATGGGTTCTCTAGCGCTTTCTATGGTAGGGATTATCACTTTAGCGCCTGTCTTAGCCAATCTTTTAAGTCCGATTGTCGTTCCTGTCTATGAATTACTAGGTGCTGATCCAGCAATGTTTGCCACAACCTTATTGGCTAATGATATGGGCGGCTTTGCGTTAGCACAACAATTAGCCAATGATCCACAAGCTGGTTTATTTGCGGGGGCAATCTTAGGTGCAATGATGGGACCAACGTTAGTCTTTACAATTCCAGTAGCGCTGGGCATTATCCAAAAAGACGACCAACAATTCTTAGCAACGGGTGTTTTGAGCGGGATTATTACAATTCCTTTTGGTTTATTAGCAGGTGGTTTAACAGCTGGCATGCCATTGTCATTGATTGTTCCTAACTTAATTCCAATTATTATTGTTGCCGCTTTAATTATTTTAGGTTTGTGGTTAGCGCCAAATGGCATGATTAAAGGCTTCCAAATTTTTGGTCAAGGCGTAGTGATTGTCGCTATCTTTGGTTTAGTTGTTGGGGCGATTCAACTATTATTAGGAATTACAGTGATTCCTGGTATTGCACCAGTTACTGAAGGTATTGAAGTCGTTGGCGGGATTGCTTTAACTTTAGCTGGCGCTTTCTGTTTAGTAGCTGTGATTACGAAAGTCTTTAATAAACCATTGATGAAACTAGGAAAAGTTTTAGGAATGAATGAAGTAGCGGCTGCAGGAATGGTTGCTACATTAGCTAACAATATTCCCATGTTCCAAATGTTAAAAGACATGGATAATCGAGGAAAAATTATTAATATCGCTTTTGCTGTTTCGGCTTCTTTCGTTTTAGGTGATCACCTTGGTTTTACTGCAGGCGTAGCAAAAGAAATGATTTTTCCAATGATTGTTGGCAAATTAGTTGGAGGGATTACCGCCATTTTTGTGGCTATCTTTATGGCAAATCGAATGCTAGGGAAACCCGAAACAGAAGTGAAATAATGAGGTGTAAATATGACAGAATTAAATCGTGAAATGATTGAAACGCTTGTTCGACAAATTGTCACAGAAAAATTAATGCCGACTAAACAAGTGGATCCCAGTGGAATTATGTCCATCAAATTACCCGAAATTGACGTAACAGAAGACGATCGCTTAGATACAGGCAACCCAGCGGACATTGTTTACACAAAAGATCTGTTTTCTTTAGAAGAAAGCCCGCGCCTTGGTTGCGGTTTAATGGTGATGAAAGATACCACCTTCGATTGGACACTAGAATACGATGAAATTGATTATATTATTTCAGGACAACTGGATATACTGATTGACGGACGTAAAATTTCTGCAACAGCCGGTGAAATTATTTTAATCCCGAAAAGTAGCAAAATTCAATTTTCAGTGACGGGTGATGCCCGCTTTGTCTACGTGACTTATCCAGCAGATTGGCAAAGCCAATAATTATTTTACCGGCAGTCAGAGAATAATTTTGCCAAAACCCTTTACTCAGCGTTATAATAAATAAGAACGAAAAAAAGGGGTTGAGTGAATGACATTTGAGAATCCAAGTCAAAATCAAATTTTTGATATTTTAAAACAAGCAAAAAATATTGCGGTGGTTGGTTTGAGTAACAAGCCCGACCGCACGAGTTACAAAATTGCGGAAATTTTACAGCAACATGGCTATCGTGTGTTACCTGTCAATCCAGTTTTAAAAGGCGAAACGGTGCTTGGCGAAACGGTTTATGGGACATTAACAGAGATTCCTGAAAAGATTGATATTGTTGACGTCTTTCGGCGGAGTGAATTTTTGCCAGAAGTGGCCGCAGAAACATTGAAAACAGAAGCGCCTGTCTTTTGGGCCCAACTAGGTTTGGAAAATGAAGAGGCAGCGAACTTGTTATTAAATGAAGGTCGTCAAGTTATTATGAACCGTTGTATTAAAATTGAATTGGCAAAAATGGCAGATGCTGAATAAACACGTGTAATTTTATAAAGAAAGAGCGTCCTGAACGGAAAGCTCTTTTTTTTTTGACCCAGATAGAGTATTATTGTAATGATGGTTTTAGAAGGAGCGAACGGAAAACGCAAGAAACCGGCTCACTCTTCTTCTAATTCTTTAAGAAATAGTTAATGTACGCTTATTAACTAAACGAGAATCTAAGTATAAGGAGTTTTTTCTTTGGCTAAAAAAATTAACAATGAGTACAATGATGCCTCTATCCAAGTTCTAGAAGGATTGGAAGCAGTGAGGAAAAGACCTGGTATGTATATCGGTTCAACCGATAGCCGTGGACTCCATCACTTAGTCTATGAAATTGTCGATAACGCAGTCGATGAAGCGTTATCTGGCTACGGGAATGAAATCAACGTAACTATCCAAAAAGATAATAGTATTTGTGTTGCAGACTCTGGCCGCGGAATGCCAACAGGGATGCATGCTTCTGGTATCCCAACAGTAGAAGTCATTTTTACTGTCTTACATGCGGGTGGTAAGTTTGGCCAAGGTGGCTATAAAACTTCAGGCGGACTCCATGGGGTGGGTGCCAGTGTTGTTAATGCCTTATCTAAGTGGTTAGAAGTTCATATTGTTCGTGATGGCGTAGAATACATGGAACGATTTGAGGACGGCGGTAAACCAGTTGGTACCTTAAAAAAAATCGGCAAAACAAAAAAACGCAACGGCACCTCCGTTACTTTTTTACCTGACGACACCATTTTCTCTACGACAAATTTTTCTTACGAAATTTTAGCAGAACGTTTGAGAGAATCAGCTTTCTTATTAAAAGGCGTCAAAATTACTTTAACGGATGAACGTGGGGAAGAACCCAAAGAAGAAATCTTTCACTACGAAGAAGGCATTAAAGAATTTGTTGCCTATCTAAATGAAGAAAAAGATACATTAACACCCGTTGTTTATTTTTCAGGAGCCAAAGAAGGTATTGAAGTTGAATTAGCCTATCAATACAACGATGGCTATTCTGAAAATGTTTTATCTTTCGTTAACAATGTCCGCACAAAAGATGGCGGTACCCACGAAGTCGGTATGAAAACGTCAATGACAAAGGCGTACAATGAATATGCACGTAAAGTAGGACTATTAAAAGAAAAAGATAAAAATTTAGAAGGTAGCGACTTCCGTGAAGGCTTAGCAGCCGTCCTTTCTATTCGAGTACCAGAAAACTTACTACAGTTCGAGGGCCAAACCAAAGGAAAATTAGGTACACCTTTAGCAAGAACCGTTGTCGACAACGTCGTAGGCGAACAAATGGGCTTCTATTTACAAGAAAACAGTGAAATGAGTCAATCATTAATTCGGAAAGCGATTAAAGCCCGTGAAGCCCGTGAAGCGGCTCGTAAAGCCCGTGAAGAAAGCCGGAACGGTAAAAAACGGAAAAAAGGTGAATCGTTACTTTCTGGAAAATTAACACCGGCTCAATCCAGAAATCCTAAGAAAAATGAATTATATCTTGTCGAAGGAGACTCGGCTGGTGGCTCAGCAAAACAAGGACGCGATCGGAAATTCCAAGCCATTTTACCGCTACGAGGAAAAGTCATTAATACGGAAAAAGCGAAAATGCAAGACATCTTGAAAAACGAAGAAATCAATACTATGATCTATACAATTGGCGCAGGCGTTGGTCCTGAATTTTCAATTGAAGATTGTAATTATGATAAAATCATCATCATGACCGATGCGGATACCGATGGTGCCCATATTCAAGTGTTGCTATTAACGTTCTTCTATCGTTATATGAAACCATTAATTGAAGCCGGCAAAGTCTATATTGCCTTACCTCCTCTTTATAAAGTCTCTAAAGGAACTGGAAAAAAATCAGTCATTGAGTATGCTTGGACCGATGGTGAATTGGCAGAAGTGATTGATAAAGTTGGTAAAGGCTATATGCTCCAACGCTATAAAGGTCTGGGGGAAATGAATGCAGAACAACTTTGGGAAACAACGATGGATCCTGAAACTAGAACCTTAATTCGTGTTCGGATTGATGATGCAGCTCAAGCAGAACGCCGTGTGACCACATTAATGGGCGACAAAGTCGAACCTCGTCGAAAATGGATTGAGCAACATGTTCAATTTACGTTGGAAGAAGATGGCAGTATTTTAGATCGTTCAGAAGAAGACACTTCTGCACCAATAGGAGAAAGTCTTTTAGATGCGGAAAAAACAAAAGAAGCAGAACAAACCGATGACACTGAAATCAGTTTGTTTGACATAGAGTAGGGAGTGACAATTTTGGAAAAACGCCAAGAAGTTCAAGAATTAACCCTTGAAGAAGTAATGGGCGATCGTTTTGGAAGATATTCCAAATACATCATTCAAGAACGGGCCCTACCAGATATTCGAGATGGGCTAAAACCAGTACAACGCCGCATTCTCTTTTCAATGAATAAAGATGGCAATACCTTTGATAAAGGCTTTCGTAAATCAGCAAAATCTGTCGGAAACATTATGGGGAATTATCATCCCCATGGCGACAGTAGTATTTATGAAGCGATGGTGCGTCTAAGTCAAGACTGGAAATTACGGGAAGTACTAATTGAAATGCACGGAAACAACGGAAGTATGGATGGCGACCCGCCAGCGGCGATGCGTTATACAGAAGCTCGTTTATCACAGTTAAGTGGTGAGTTGTTAAAAGATATCGACAAAAATACCGTCGATTTCGTCTGGAATTTTGACGATACAGAAAAAGAACCCACTGTTTTACCAGCCAAATATCCTAATTTATTGGTAAATGGCTCAACGGGGATTTCAGCAGGTTATGCAACAGAAATTCCTACACATAATTTAGCGGAAATTATTGATGGGACCGTGTATTTAATTGATCATCCTAATGCAAGTTTAGAGAAATTAATGGAATACATTCCAGGACCAGATTTTCCAACAGGTGGGATCTTACAAGGAAAAGCAGAAATAAAAAAAGCCTACGAAACCGGCCGTGGTAAAGTAATTTTACGTGCGAAGACAAAGATTGAGCCCTTAAAAGGCGGCAAACAACAAATTGTCATTTCTGAAATTCCTTATGAAGTCAATAAAGCAACGCTAGTGAAGAAGATGGATGAAATCCGTTTAAATAAAAAAGTAGACGGCATTGCCGAAGTTCGTGACGAAAGTGACAGAACTGGCTTGCAAATTGTTGTTGAACTAAAAAAAGATGTCAATGCAGAAGGTATTTTAAATTATCTATTTAAAAATACTGAATTACAGATTAACTATAATTTTAATATGGTTGCGATTGACAACATGACCCCGCAACAAGTGGGCCTTAAACGGATTTTAGAAAGTTACATTACGCACCGCAAATCAGTTATCATTAATCGTTGTCAATTTGAGTTGGACAAAGCTCGCAAACGTGAGCACATTGTTGCTGGTTTAATTAAAGCATTGTCTATCTTAGATAAAGTGATTGCAACAATCCGTGGCAGTAAAGATAAAAAAGATGCGAAGAAGAACTTAGTATCCGACTATGCGTTTACTGAAGAACAAGCTGAAGCAATCGTTACTTTACAGCTATACCGTTTAACCAATACGGATATTACTGATTTACAAGAAGAAGCAAAAACTTTAGAGCAACAAATTGCTGAGTTATTGAACATTTTAAACAATGAAAAAGAACTATTCTCAGTCATGAAAAAAGAACTTCGCGAAGTTAAAAAGCAATATGGCAATCCTCGCTTAACTCAAATTGAAGAGGAAATCCAAGAAATCAAGATTGAAACAGCCGTGTTAGTTGCACAGGAAGACGTGGTCGTAACCGTGACGCACGAAGGCTATATCAAACGGAGTAGTATTCGTTCTTATACAGCATCAAAACCAGAAGAAATCGGCATGAAAGAAGGCGACTTTTTACTATATGCTGGCGAAGTCAATACATTAGATCATCTTTTACTAGTAACAAATAAAGGAAATATGATCTATCGCCCCGTCCATGAGTTGCCAGATTTACGCTGGAAAGAAATTGGCGAACATATTTCTCAAACCATTTTAAATCTTGCTATCGATGAATCGATTATTGCTGTATATCCTTATAAAGAGTTAAGTCCGACAAAAACCTTTGTTTTCATTACAAAAGCTGGCATGATTAAACAAACCAAAATGGCTGATTTTGAGCCTTGGCGCACTTATAAGAGCCGCCCGACATCTTGTATGAAATTAAAATCAGACCAAGATGAAATTACCAATGTTTATTTAACAAATGATCAAGACTTATTGGATGTTTTCCTCGTTAGCAATCGCGGTTTTGGCTTACGTTATCCATTATATGAAGTACCAGTCGTGGGTAGTAAAGCGGCTGGAGTTAAATCAATGAACCTCAAAGAAGACGATTATGTCGTTAATGGTTTACTGGTTCATTCTGAAGGGGATACACCAATTGTCATCGTTACCCAACGTGGCGGTGTTAAACGTATGTTAGCCCAAGAATTAACACAATTAGGACGAGCAAAACGTGGATTAATGGTCTTACGGGAATTGAAGAAAAATCCACATCGTGTTGTCTTTATGTCTGAAAGTACCGATTTAGATTTATTAGTTACTACGCAAAAAGGCACACAAGAAGTTATTCAGTCGAAAAACTATCCAATCAGTGAACGAACATCCAACGGTTCCTTTGTCATCGATGAACAAAAAGATGGCCAAGTAATGGAAGTCCACGAGATGCATTCTGCAGTGATTGAAGAAGAGCAAACAAACTAAACTGTGTTATAAATATCTCGACAGCAGCCATCTGTATTAATACAGATGGCTGCTGTTTTTAATACAGAAGTACATTTTTCACAAGTGATAACAACTATAAATCGTTCTTATTTTCACAAGTATAAATGTTTATATATCAGCGTTTAGAATCTTCGCTCCCCATTTATTTATTAAGAAAGTGCAATAAATAATAAAAAAACGCTTGCATCTAAAAGGTTATGTGTTATACTAATCACATAAAGCTGTTACATACAATCAAGTAGCAGTTAACTAAGGAGGCAAACACTTCATGAAACAATGGGAAGGCTTTAAAGGCGACAAATGGAGAACAAGCGTTGACACTCGTGATTTTATTCAAAACAACTACACAGAGTACAAAGGCGACGACAGTTTCTTAGAACCAATCGCTCCGAGCACTGACAAATTATGGACAAAACTACAAGAATTATTTGAAATCCAACATGAAAAAAATGGCGTTTATGACATGGATAGCGATATCCCAGCAACTATTACGTCACATGAACCTGGTTACTTAATCAAAGAAGAAGAAAAAATTGTCGGTTTACAAACAGATGTACCATTAAAACAAGCATTTATGCCATTCGGTGGTATTAAAATGGCGAACAATGCCTTAGTTTCAAATGGTTATGAAACTGACGAAGAAATGACAAAAATCTTCACAGAATACAGAAAAACACATAACCAAGGTGTTTTTGATGCCTACACAGCTGAAATGCGTTTAGCACGTAAAAACAAAATCATTACTGGTCTTCCAGATGCTTATGGCCGTGGCCGTATTATCGGTGACTATCGTCGTATCGCATTATATGGTATCGACTACTTAATGGAACAAAAGAAAAAAGATCATGATAACACTGGTAACAAAGAAATGACAGACGATGTTATTCGCTTACGTGAAGAAATTTCTGAACAATACCGTGCGTTAAATGACTTAAAACAAATGGCTGCTTCTTATGGTTTCGATATTTCTCGTCCTGCTGCAAATGCGCAAGAAGCAATCCAATGGTTATACTTTGGTTACCTAGGTGCCATTAAATCTCAAAATGGTGCGGCAATGTCAATTGGTCGTATCTCAGCATTCTTAGACATCTATATCCAACGTGACTTAGAAGCTGGTTTAATCACTGAATTTGAAGCACAAGAAATGATTGACCATTTAATCATGAAATTACGTATGGTTAAATTTGCACGGACACCAGAATACAACCAATTATTCTCTGGTTATCCAATTTGGGCAACATTATCTATTGCTGGTATGGGTATTGACGGTCGTTCATTAGTTACCAAAAATGACTTCCGTATCTTACACACCTTAACAAACATGGGACCATCTCCAGAACCGAACTTAACTGTATTGTATTCTTCTCACTTACCAGAAGGCTTCAGAACATATGCAGCTAAAATCGCGAAAGAAAGCTCATCTATCCAATTTGAAAACGATGACTTATTACGTGAAAACTGGGGTTCTGACGACTGCGCAATCGCATGTTGTGTTTCTGCAACAGTTATGGGTAAAGATATGCAATTCTTCGGCGCTCGTGCGAACTTAGCGAAAGCTGTTCTTTATGCAATTAACGGCGGGGTCGACGAAAAAACTAAAATGCAAGTAGCACCAAAATATCGTCCAATGACTGGTGACAAATTAGATTACCATGAATTCATGGAACGCTATAAAGACATCTTAGACTGGTTAGCTGAATTGTATGTTAACACATTAAACATTATTCATTACATGCATGATAAATATGCATATGAAGCACCACAATTAGCTTTAATGGATACTGATTTACAACGGACATTCGCAACTGGTATTGCCGGAATCTCTCATGCGACTGATAGTATCATGGCAATTAAACACGGTGAAGTAGAAGTAATCCGTGACGAAGATGGTATGGCAATTGATTATGTACCAACAAAAGAATTCCCAACATACGGAAACGATAACGAAGAAGCCGATGCAATGGCTAACTGGATTTTAGATTACTTTATGACACAAATTAAACGTCAACACACATACCGTAACTCTAAACCAACGACTTCATTATTAACAATCACTTCAAACGTTGTTTATGGTAAAGCAACAGGGAACACGCCTGACGGACGTCGGGCCGGCAAACCTCTTGCACCAGGTGCGAACCCAAGTTATCAAGACGGTAAATTCTTAGGTGAGAAAAATGGCTTGTTAGCTTCATTAAACTCAACAGCTCGTTTAGAATATACAATCGCTTTAGATGGTATTTCTAATACACAAACCATCAACCCTAATGGTTTAGGTAAAGACGACGACACAAGAATTAACAACTTACGTAACGTATTAGATGGCTACTTCGATAAAGGTGGTTACCACTTAAACGTAAACGTATTTACAAACGAATTATTATTAGATGCACAAGCACATCCAGAAAAATATCCAAACTTAACTATCCGTGTATCTGGATATGCCGTGAAATTCCGTGACTTAACTCCTGAACAACAAGCAGACGTTATTTCAAGAACTTCACACGACAGACTATAAAAAACATTTACATTATTTAACTGAAAGGGTGACATTTAACGTGTCATCCTTTTCGTTTGAAAGAAGAGGGATCATTATGACAACACCAGTTACAGGTAGAATTCATTCAACAGAAAATTTTGGTACCGTTGATGGCCCAGGTGTCCGTTTTATCGTATTTACACAAGGGTGTCGCATGAGATGTCAATTCTGTCATAATCCAGATACTTGGAAAATTGGTTCCGGTGGTCGTGTGGTGACGACTGACGAAGTATTAGAGGAAGCATTACGTTTTCGCTCTTATTGGGGCGAAAAGGGTGGTATCACTGTCAGTGGTGGTGAGCCGCTATTGCAAATGGACTTTTTGATCGATTTATTTAAAAAAGCCAAAGCACAAGGCATTCATACAACCTTAGATACGTGTGGCAAGCCTTTTACTCGGGAAGAACCCTTCATTAGTCAATTTGATGAATTGATGAAGTACACAGATTTACTCTTATTCGACATCAAACATATTGATAACGAGCAGCATAAACTGTTAACAACGCAATCAAATGATAATATTTTAGAGATGGCTACCTATTTATCTGAAATTGACAAACCTGTTTGGATTCGCCACGTATTGGTGCCTCAACGTAGTGATTACGACGAATATTTAATCCGTCTGGATGCCTTCATAAAAACATTAAACAATGTAGATAAAGTTGAAGTGCTTCCTTACCATACGATGGGCAAGTACAAATGGGAAGAACTAGGTATTCCTTATCCATTAGAAGGAATTGAGCCTCCTAAAAATGATCGTGTTGAAAATGCGAAAAAACTACTACATGTCGAGGACTATCAAGGTTATCTAGCACGTTAACAAACGAAAAAATAGAAAAGAAGACAATTTTTTTGTTGTTTCTTTTCTATTTTTTGTTATCATTAAGAGTGAATCAAAACCAAGGAGTGTGTATTATGTCAAAAATTTTAGTTTTTGGACACCAAAATCCTGATACAGATGCTATCGGAGCAGCAATTAGTTTTGCTTACTTACAAAAAGAATTAGGAAAAGAGACAGAAGCTGTCGCTTTAGGAACACCAAGTGAAGAAACTCAATATGCCTTAGATTACTTCAATATTGAAGCACCACGTGTTGTCACTGAAGCAGCTAGCGAAACAAACCAAGTCATGTTAGTGGATCATAACGAATTCCAACAAAGCATTTCAGATATCGCTGAAGTAAACATTTTAGCAGTAGTGGATCATCACCGGATTGCCAACTTCGAAACAGCAGATCCATTGTATTATCGTGCAGAACCAGTAGGGTGTACCAGTACAATCATCTATAAAATGTTTAAAGAAAATAACGTTACAATTCCAGCTCAAATTGCTGGTATGATGGTCTCAGCGATTATTTCTGATACATTATTATTTAAATCACCAACTTGCACACAAGAAGACATCGATGCAGCGCACGCCCTAGCTGATATTGCTGAAATCAATTTAGAAGGCTATGGTCTTGACTTATTAAAAGCAGGAACAAATTTAAGCGATAAATCAGCTGAAGTCCTTTTAGATTTAGATGCTAAGAGCTTCCCAATGAACGGCAAAACAGTTCGTGTTGCTCAAGTAAATACCGTCGATTTAGCAGAAGTTTTAGATCGTCAAGCTGAATTAGAAGCAGCTATGGCCGCAGAAAATGCAGCCAATAATTATGACTTGTTTGTCTTAATTATTACGAATATCCTAGACAGTGATTCTGAATTATTAGCGATTGGTGCGGAACAAGCCAAAATTGAAGCAGCATTCAATGTAACATTAGTTAACAATCGTGCGTTCTTACCAGGCGTTGTTTCTCGTAAAAAACAAGTAGTACCACAATTAACAGAAGTCTTTAACTAAAACCGTAAGCGCCTAAGCAACGCGATAAATTCCTTGTTGCTTAGGCGCTTCAATAGTAAAGGGGCGTTAACATGAATGATTTAGCAATTTACTATCATTCTCCGCAACAAACGAAACAATACAATCATTTGCTCAACCAATCACTTTTTTTCCCTCTTGTTACTTTTATGTATGAACATCGGGAAGAAAGAATCATTTTAAGACAATTAAAAGCGGCCTTTGCAACAGAAGGCAAGTTAGAACAATTTTTATCAGAAATGATTGATTGTCAGTTAATCATTCGGGAAAATCGTCAATATCGTTTGAATTTTCCTATTTATACGGCAGCTGAAGTTGCGAGTTTGACCTTGGCTGAAGACGAACTTCCTAAGTTTAAAGGAACTGTAACAGAGCAATTATTTTGGCTAGCTGAATCTTTTTGGCCACAAGTGTTTCCAGAAGAGGAAGACTATTTTTTTGGCGTGAGCGGTGGCCCCTCATTCTATCAAAAACAAAGATTGGCCTCGGCACAACTATCTATAATTACGCTTGAAAAAGAAAAGACAGAGGTTCCAACAATGCCTCGTTATTTTGATTACTTGGGCAAAGAGCATTCCTTGCCAGAAGCCTTCAGTGCTTTATATGACTTGCTAGGAGACGTAAATCCTGAATACTATCTTTCACAAGCGAGAAGAGTTATTAAACAAGCTCTGCGAGGCCGCAAAGTCAGTACTGTGCCTAATATTTTTCAAGAAAGTTTGCACTTGACCCAAGTGATTACGATTGACCAGGACCACTTAAAACTCCTTTTACCAGTAGCAACGGAACAAGCCGAGCCTTTAGAAGCACAGTCGGATATTCTAGCATTTTATTATGAAAAAATTGCTAACCGATCGGCCATCGAACGCTTAGTTTTTATGCAACAATTGATTGAGCAACTAGGTACGAACTCTCTAAGTTATCTTAGAATAAATTAAAGTTACGATAATTTTATTATGTAAACTAAAAATCAATGACAAGAAATGACGCCGCTTCTTAGTGAGAAATGGCGTCATTTCTTTTGCGAACTTTTTTCGTCCAAAAACCACCGGAAATGAACTTAGGCTCATAGGAAATGATAAATGCTCTCGGCTCTAATTGATTGATTAACTTGTACAATGTACGTTCGTTTTTTCTTGGGGAAAGAATTTCTAAAACCATTCGTTCTCCTTCGCGTCCGTAGGCGACACTTTGCGTAACACCATAGCCGTGTTCACGAAGTGTTTCTGGTAAATGAAATTGTTCAGTAGTAGAAGGGAGGATAACCGATACCATAATATAACCCAAGGCCAAATAGTCTTCGATTTTAATTCCTACACTAATGCCAACAGCGTAACCAAGCGCATAAACAAGTAAATTTAAAGGATTGTCTAACCGATTCAGAACCATACTTAGCCCTAAGACATAAATTGTTATTTCAGCCATACTAACCAGCGGTGCAATAACCCGATAACCTTTCATCGTTAACATAAAACGAATAGTATTTAAGGTAATATACGCAAAATTAATGATAAAAATCATAGCTAACATTTTCAAATCAACGACCATAAAATAAGTACCTCTTTTCAAAATCTTTACATCCAGCCCTCATTATAGTACAGAAAAACTGAGAATCAAAGGCGAAACACTTATAGAAATGAATTCTTTTTTGAATACTCGCTCATATTATTCGCCTAATTTAACTGTTATTTGATATAATCTTAGTATGAAGTAAGAAGGAGGTAAGCGATGAAAATTTTTGTTTGGATTTTGTTATTTTTATTAGTAATTAACGTTATTGCTGCCTTAATTACTGTTTTTAGAAAACCTCGTAGTATTTCCAGCGTTTTAGCATGGATGATGACGTTGATTTTCTTGCCTGGTATCGGCTTTATTATTTACTTATTCTGTGGGCGAGGTATCGATGGACAAGAAGTTTTTAAATTGTCTGATGATGAAAAACAAATGGTTCAACGAATTAAAGAAAAAGTGGACGTTGATAACAAAAAAGCAGGGCGCGATAAACGTTATGATTTACTTTATGATGCGAAAGTTTTAAATCGTTATTTCCGGAATATGGACGCATCACCGTTGGCCAAAAGAAATAGTTTGCAATTATTCACAGATGGCCAAGAAAAATTCCAAGCATTATTTGAAGATATTCGTGCAGCGAAAGAAACCGTTCATGTGGAGTATTATGCGTTTTTTAATGACACAATTGGCAATCAATTTTTAGATGTATTAATCGAAAAGTTGCATGAAGGCGTGGAAGTTTACTTAATTTACGATCCTTGGGGTTCACCCGGCGCAAATAAAAAGTTTTTTGCTCGTTACGTTGACGCTGGAGGAAAAGTAGCTCCCTTTATTACTTCTCGCGATATGATCCGTAAAACACGTCTAAATTATCACTTGCATCGAAAAATTGTTGTCATCGATGGGAAAATTGGCTGGACCGGCGGGTTCAATGTTGGGGATCAATATTTGAATGTCACCGAAAAATTTGGTTACTGGCGAGATACCCATATTCGTTTGGTCGGGACGGCCGTATTTTCATTGCAAGAGATATTTATCATGGATTGGAATGCTTCAGTCAAATATCCTGAAGAACGTATGACGTATCATGAAAAATATTTTAAATTACCAGAAGATCATGAAGTGGAGCATTTGTCCTTACAAGTTGTTTCAGATGGTCCTGATTCAGAAGAAGAAATTTTGAAAAGCGGGTTTGTTCGGATGATTTTTTCTGCAGAAAAGAGTGTCTGGATTCAAACACCGTATTTAATCCCTGACGATAGTATGATTAATGCGTTGTTAGTGGCGGTTCGTTCAGGTGTCGACGTGCGAATTATGATTCCTTGTATGCCTGACCATCCCTTTATTTACCGCGCAACACAATATTACGCGAATTACTTACACAAACGCGGCATTAAAATTTATATTTATGATAGTGGGTTTATTCATGCAAAAACAATGGTGATTGATGATGAATTAGCTATGGTTGGCACAACAAACCAAGATATTCGCAGTTATTCATTGAATTTTGAGGTAAGTACGTTTATTTACAATCCCGACATTGCGTGGATGTTAGCGCAAGTCTTTGAAGAAGATATAGAAAAAAGTGTCTTACTAACCGACGAGATAATTAAAAAACAAGGGTACTGGCTACGCTTCAAGCAAAACTTTTCACGCTTGTTGTCACCAGTCTTGTAATCAATAAATCAGCAGTGAATGTAGTAAACTACTATTTTCACTGCTGATTTTAGTAACAAAACACTGAGGTGGTCTACCTAATTCATTGATAATCCCTCTAAATAATGGTAAATTAAAAATAAATTCAATCAGCTATTCTATCGTGAGAAACATAGTTATTACGTAGATCAGATCAAAGGGACATTCACGACGAGCAAATATTGAGTGTGTTTGCTGAAACGTGCATGTGTGATTTGATCTTTTTTATTGAGCTGTTATTTTATAGATAAGGAGTGGTCACCATGGACTACCAAGCAATAGCAAAAGAAATTTTGAAAGACGTAGGTGGCAAAGACAATATCGTGGATGTCACACATTGTTATACACGATTGCGTTTCGTATTGAAAGACACGAAACAAGTGAACAAAGAAGCCTTACTACAAACAGAAGGTGTCATTTCTGTTGTTGAAAGTGGCGGTCAGTATCAAGTGGTTTTAGGCAATAAAGTCGCGCATGTCTATAATGTTTTAGAACCTTTGTTGGCTCAGCAACTTACGACCAAAACATCCATAAAAGAAAAAAATTCATTAGGCAATCGAATTTTAAATACTGTTGCCGCGATTTTCACGCCTGTCGTACCAGCAATTGCCGCTTCAGGCATGTTAAAAGGAATTCTAGCCATTGCTGTGATGGTCGCAAACAATTTTTACCAGGTCGATTTAAAACCTTTGAATACGTATATTATTTTAAGCGCCGCTTCCGATGCACTTTTTTATTTTATGCCAGTTATTTTAGGTTATTCAGCTGCTAAGGTTTTCAAAACAAACGAATATATCGCTATGGTAATTGGTGCCACCTTATGTTATCCGACCATCGTTTCATTAATGACTGAAGAATCAGCGGTTACCTTGTTTGGATTACATGTGACCAAAGCCAATTATGTTTCCACGGTAATTCCTATTATTCTTGCAATTTTTATTTTAGCTTATGTGCAACGCTTTTTGGAAAAAGTGATTCCAGAAGTTCTAAAAATTATTATGGTTCCTACGCTATCATTACTTTTAATGATTCCAGCCACTTTATTATTATTTGGACCGATAGGGATTTATTTAGGTGACGGCGTAAATTGGTTGTATTATTATATAATGAATTTGAGTCCCATCTTGTTAGGCGGTTTTATCGGTGGAATTTGGTGTGTCTTAGTCATTTTTGGGGCTCACCGCGGACTTGTACCAATTGGGATTAATGATGTCGCTCGAACAGGTCGGCAAAATTTGCTAGCGTTTGCTGGTGCAGCGAACTTTTCTCAAGCGGGCGCCGCATTTGGCGTGTTTGTCCGCACAAAAAATAAAGGCTTGAAAGCCGTTGCTGCCTCTGCAACAGTGACTGCATTATTTGGTATCACAGAACCAGCCATTTATGGTGCAAACTTGCGGCTAAAAAAACCGATGATTTATGCGGTGGCTAGCGGAGCAGCAGGTGGGGCCTTAATGGGCTGGGGCGGCTCCTATGGGACAGCCTTCGCTAACCAAGGACTCTTGACCATCCCAGTTTACGCAGAAGCAGGAACCAAAGCCTTTATTTGTTATTTATTAGGTTGTGGTATTGCTTTTTTTGGTGCATTTCTATTAACGATTTTTCTAGGCTTTAATGATTTACCGCTTGACGAGTCACGTCAAGAACCAGTCCTAAAGACAGAGGCAACGACAGTCAAAGAAAAGCAACGGATTCAAGCACCTCTTCAAGGACAACTCGTATCTTTAGACCAAATCAACGATGAAGTCTTTGCTTCTCAACAAATGGGAAAAACACTAGCTATTTATCCGATAGAGGAACAAATTGTTTCTCCAGGAAATGGGCAGGTGACGGCTTTATATCCAACTCATCATGCAATTGGCTTAAAGTTAGACAATGGTGCTGAAATCCTCCTTCACATTGGAATCAATACCGTCGAATTAAAAGGGCAGGGATTTGAAACGTTCGTAAAAGTAGGAGAAAGGGTCAGACTAGGACAGAAACTGCTCTCTTTTGATAAACAAATCATCCAAGCTGCTGGTTATGATCCAACCGTCTTAGTCATCGTAACAAATACTGCGGAAATGGCTATAATTGAGACAACCAAACAAACAGAGATTACACCACAAACAAATTTATTTTTCATGCAAGTAAAGGAGCAAAACTAATGGTTAAACAATTTAAGAACGATTTTTTATGGGGCGCTTCTTCCTCCGCTTTTCAAATTGAGGGAGCTTGGAATGAGGACGGCAAAGGCCTAACAGTTGCTGATTACAATTCTTTTAAAAAGTCAGCTGTACAAGCAGATACGAAAGTCGCCAGCGATTTTTACCATCGTTTCAAAGAGGACATTGCGTTAATGAAAGAATTAGGCTTAAAAACCTATCGTTTTTCTCTTTCATGGGCACGAATCATTCCAACAGGTGATGGCGAAATCAATCAAGCCGGCATCGATTTTTATAATGCCGTCATTGATACACTTTTAGAAAACGATATTTTGCCGTTTGTCACACTGTATCATTTTGATTTACCTTTTGCGTTGGTGGAAAAATACAATGGTTGGGCGGATCGTCGCTGCGTTTCCGCATTTCAACACTATGCGCAAGTTTGTTATCAAGCGTTTGGTGATCGAGTCAAAAATTGGCAGGTTACAAACGAACAAAACTTAATGATTCGTGTCGATGAACGAATGAATATGTACGTACGATGTTGCACCAGAAAATGCTGAAAAAATTCGTGCACAAATGGATTACCATATGTTTGTTGCCCATGCGCTAGCGACGAATGATTGTCACCAATTGGTCGCTGGGGGAAAAGTCGGTCCCTCTGTTTCCTCAACGATGACTTATCCTAGTTCCAATAAGCCTGAAGATGTTTGGGCGGCTCGTATGAATGATAACTTTAAAACGAATTACGCTCTAGAAATGTATTGTTTTGGCGAATACCCTGGTTACTATCAAGAGTATTTGACCAAATGCGGCATTTATCCCGAAACACAGCCAGAAGATCAAGCAATTTTGAAAGCCGCTAAACCAGATTTTATCGCCCTTAATTATTATCGGACGTTAGTCGCTAGCTATTTACCGACAGATGAGCAACACCCATTGGGTACGAAAGAAAAGGACATTGATTTTGATCTATACGGTTATTTTAAAATCGAAAAAAATCAACATTTAAAAACCTCTAAGTATGGTGCCCAAATTGATCCAACTGGTCTACGTTTAGTTTTAAATGATTATTATCGTCAATACCGTTTGCCGTTAATCATTACAGAAAACGGTTTAGGCACACCAGATCGCCTAACAGAGGACGGAAAAGTTCATGATGACTATCGAATTGCGTATTTGCATGACCATATTGCTGCTTGTCATGCGGCTATTTCTGACGGTGTTGAGTTGTTTGGCTATTGCCCTTGGTCGGTCATGGATATTTTAAGTTCTCATCAAGGATTCAAAAAACGCTACGGTTTTATTTACGTCAATCGTGAAGACCATGAGTTAAAAGATTTACGACGTATTAAAAAAGATAGTTTTTATTGGTACCAATCAGTGATTAAAAATAACGGTTTACCAGAAGAATAATGACCAAAAAGGATCATCCATTGCATAAGTGGGTGATCCTTTTGTTTTCAAGTTCTCTCATTCCGTGTTAGGCTTACTAATAAACCCGTTAAAGGTGGTGAGAGAGATGAATAATTACGATTTATGGAAATGGGTTGCAGGTAAACGAACCGAAAAAAATCAAAATGAAACCTATAGCGCCAAAAATTGGTGGTATGTTTTACTAATGCTCGGTGTATTTGTAGGGATCATGTTGTTGTATTATTTAATCTCTGTGCTTTGGAATTAAGGGAAAATGATAAAACAGACAAAAAGATGTTGTAATTTCGAATAAAAATTGTTACTATAAGGGTAAGAAGAAAACGATTGCAACAAGGGGTTGCAAGAAAAGAGTATGTCACTGGTTCGACCAGGCAGAACTCAACAGACAACTGTTATAAATCTTTACATGGGTTAAGGATGACAGTTTGTTTGTTGAGTTTTTTTCGCGGTTTTTTATAGGAAGAAGGGGTTATATGAAAGTCAAACAAATACTAAATAACAATGTAGCGATTTTAACAAAAGGAACCAATGAGGTAATCGTCTATTCTAAAGGAATTGCTTTTCGAAAAAAAGTAGGCCAATCAGTTTCTAAAGAAGAAGTAGACAAAGTCTTTGTGTTAGACTCGGCAGATGTTTTAGAGCATTTTAGTTATTTGTTAGCGAATACAGAAGAATCATTATTTGAAATTGTTCGTAGCATTATTTTACGAGCGGAGGAGCTTTTTCAAAAAAAAGCAACTGATTACCTGTATTTAACGCTTTTAGATCATATTGATTACGCCCTGAAACGTGGTATGAAAGGCCAATATATTTCCAATCCTCTTCTTTGGGAAGTACGGCGCTATTATCCGAAGTCCTATCAATTAGGAGTAGAAGTGGTGGAACGATTAAACAAAGAATACAACGTTTCATTTCCAGAAGACGAAGCTGCTTCAATTGCGTTACATTTGGTAAATATCCAAGAAGCTGTACAAAATAGCCAAGAGAATGAAAAAGTCACAGAAATTATGAAAGATATTGTGTCCATCGTTCAATACCATTTTGGTGCGCCAATGAATCATGAATCCATTAATTACACGCGTTTCATGCAGCATTTACAATACTTCGTCCAACGGATTTTAACCAATGATACGTATAGTGAAAACGATTCTGAGTTATATCAACAAATTTCACAGCTCTACCCAGAAGCTTATGGTGCGGTGAAAAAAATCGAATTGTATGTCATTGGCACTTTTGGAAAACTGATTTCTGAAGATGAAAAAACATACTTAATGATGCACATTCATCGCATGACTGAACGAACAGAAAAGCGAAAAGAAAGCGATGTGTAGAAAATGAAATATGAAACATTTTTAAAAGAATTAATTGTCTTAGTTGGTGGACCAGAAAATATTGATAGTGTTGCACACTGTGTCACGCGCTTGAGATTTCAATTAAAAGATCGTAGTAAAGCCCAAACAGCCGAAATCCAAGAAATGAAACAAGTGATTGACGTTATCGACAATAATGTGGCTTATCAAGTCGTTGTCGGAACACAGGTGAAAGATATTTATCAAGAATTATTACCTATGTTAGGAATAGGAGAAACAACTACAGACGCACCAAAGAAAAAGACTAATCCATTCAAAGCAATTGTGGATGTCGTGAGTGAAACAATGACACCTTTAATCGAACCAATTTTTGTTGCCGGGATTTTGGCAGGCTTTTTATCATTATTTAAATTACTTGGAATTATCCAAGAAGATAGCTCCACGTTCATTGTGTTAAACACGATTAGTACTGCTGCTTTTCAATTTTTACCAGTGTTTATTGCAGCATCGGCAGCTAAACGTCTCAAAGCGAGTCCCTATTTAGCCGTTTTGTTAGCGGTTACGTTATTGTCTGATTCAATTGACGGTGTAAAAGGTCTAAGTATTTTTGGGTTAGGTTTACCACAAATTACGTATTCAAATAGTTTTGTGCCAATCTTTTTAGGTGTTTGGTTTATGGGGATTTTAACTGAGCGCTTTAAAAAATGGATACCTGATGCCTTGCAATATTTTTTAAATCCATTACTAATTATGCTGATTACCTTACCAGTGACATTATTAATTTTTGGACCATTAGGTACATGGATTGGTGATGCGTTGTTCTTCGTTTGTGATATTTTACAAAATACAGTTGGTTCATGGGCTGTCACAGCCTTATATGCCGCTTGCCAACCATTCTTAATTTTACTGGGTGCTGGTAATTTCGTTATGCCAGTTATTATGCAAATGTTAAGCGAGCAAGGTTATGATAGCATCTTTTTACATGCTTCAACAATTTCAGATATTGCTGTTGCGGGAGCCATGTTTGGTTACTTCCTGCGTGCTCGTCAAGCAAAACAACGTGAATTATTTGGCTCAGTTAGTTTTACTGCATTGATGGGAGTGACGGAACCTGCTGTCTATGGTGTATTCGTAAAATTCCGCCGGCCGTTTATCGCTGTAATGATTGGCGGTGGTTTAGGAGGACTAATTGCTGGACTGTTGAAAGTCAAAACTTATGGCTATGTGTGGGGCCTAACTAGTTTGCCTTCTTATTTAGGCAAAACAAATGATACGAAGAACTTTATGGCTATGCTAATCGCAGTAATTGTCGGTTTTGTCGGTGCAGCGGTTGCTTCGTTTATCCTAGGGATTCCATCAGAAGAAAAAGAACTACCTAAAGAAACAACGACTAACAAAACAACACAAAAAGAACGACTACTGACCAAAAATCCTGTTTTTGCAGCAATTAAAGGAACCGTCATCCCTCTAAGTGAAGTAGAAGATGCGGCTTTTTCAACAGAAGCATTAGGTAAAGGCGTTGGTATCGTTCCAACTGATACCGAAGTGGTTGCCCCTTTTTCTGGCGAAGTTGTTTCTGTTTTCCCGACAAAGCATGCCATCGGACTTAAAAATGCAGATGGTGTCGAATTGTTGATTCATATCGGTATTGATACTGTTTCTTTAAATGGTAAAGGGTTCACTGTCCATGTGACAGAAGGCGAGCATGTTCAACAAGGACAATCATTAGTCACCGTTGATTTTGATTACATTCGCCAACAGGGACTTTCAGATACTGTTATTTGTGTAATTACCAATACAAATGAATTTTTAGATGTTATCGGAACTACAGGAGAATGTGCTTCGTATGATCAAGAAATGCTAAATATTGTATTATAAAAAGGAGACACCGATCATGAAAAACAAAAAATTTTTATGGGGCGGCAGTATCGCCGCTCATCAATTAGAAGGCGCTTATCAAGAAGGCGGCAAAGGCTTAGCAATCATGGATCTGGTTACAGTGGGTGCTGTAGATCAGCCACGAGAAATCACCCAAACCATTGAGGCAGACAAATATTATCCTTCACACACTGGCATTGATTTTTACCATCGCTATCAGGAAGATATCGCCTTATTTGCGGAAATGGGTTTTACCTCACTTCGTATCTCTATTGATTGGTCACGAATTTTTCCAAAAGGAGATGAAACCGAACCGAATGAAGAAGGTTTGTTTTTCTATCATCAAATCATTGATGAATTACTCAGTCAGGGAATCGAACCAATTGTCACTTTGTATCATTTTGAAATGCCAGTTCATTTAGTCAAACAATATGGTTCATGGAAAAATCGGAAAGTTATTGATTATTATTTGCATTACTGTCAGACTGTTTTTGAATCGTTTAAAGAGAAGGTTACTTATTGGTCTACGTTTAACGAAATGAATCACCTCGATCCGACCTCAAACGCTTCTGAACCTTTCACCTATATTTTGACAGGTTTAGAATACGGTAAAATCCAAAATCGGCCACAAGTGTTAGCCGAAATCGGCTATAATATGACACTGGCCGGAGTAAAAGCTGTTCAATTAGGTCATAAAATTAATCCTGATTTCCAAATTGGTTGTGTTTTTGGTTTGACACCCGCTTATGCCAAAGATTGCCATCCAACAAATGCGTTAAATTCATTAAAACAAACAACTCGTGATTTTTATCAGATAGATGCAATGTGCAATGGGGCCTTTCCACTATATAAACAAAAGGAATACGAGAAACTTGGACTCCACATTACTATTTCGCCCGAAGATCAGGAAGTATTTTCCGAAGGTAAAATTGATTGGATTGGTTTAAACTATTATGCTAGCGAAGTTGCGAAATTTGAAGGAGACGACGACGCTGAAAGTTCTCTATGGGGTGGCACTCAAAATCCTCACTTGGAAGTTTCTAAATGGGGTTGGGCAATAGATCCTATGGGTATTCGTTATTTATTAAATATGCTTTACCAACGGTATGGGTTGCCAATTATGATAACGGAAAATGGCTTAGGGGCTGTTGATGTTTTTGAAGACGGCACTGTGCATGACACCTATCGTATTCACTATTTGCAACAACATATTGAGCAAGTCCAAAAAGCCATGACAGAAGATTTTATTGAGGTAATTGGTTATTTAACTTGGGCACCGATTGATTTAGTCAGTGCCACAACAGGTGAAATGAAAAAACGTTATGGCTTTATTTACGTGGATAAACATGACGATGGTACAGGAACATTAGACCGTTATCGGAAAGATTCTTTTTATTGGTATCAACAATTAATTAGAGATTATCCGCAAGGTTGTTAAAAAGAAGAAACAAATTATTTTAAATCTAAATACACCTAACTAAACAAAAGAACAGCAAGAAGTGATGAATACTTCTTGCTGTTCTTTTTCTTAAGAAAAAACCAATAATTTTCGGTTGTATTTGTCTATCCGTTTGTAGTATGATTGAGTCAGTTTTAAAGGAAACATGCCAAGTATGGAAGACCATACTTGACACGCATTGACTAATTAAACATGGGGAACGTTGCCATAAGTTGATGTTCCAGTCAATAATGCAAGTAAATCAAACATAGCATGTACCTCCTTTAATTGATAATCAAAGTATAACATCTTTTAATGAATTTACATAATAATACAAGTGGAGGTCTGTTCGTGAAGGTAGCAGGAGACAAAATAAAACAAGCGAGAAAACTTAAAAAAATCACACAATCAGAGCTGGCTAACGGCATCTGTACGCAAGCAACAATTAGTAATATTGAAAACCGTAATCTATGTGACAGTTTAGATATTTTCTCATCTATTTGCCTCCGATTAGATTTAGAAGTAGAAGAATGCATGATGATTTCTGAAGAAAAGAAAATTGAAAATCTACTAAACAAAGTCGAGGATTTATCTTTACGGTTATTTCACTTAGAGGCCTACAAATTATTACAAGAAGTGCCTGAAGGTCTTATCTTATCTAATAATGAACTAACGACTAAATTGTTATATTATAAGGGAATTACTTGTTTATTAGGAAAAAAAGATAAAGCAGAGGCCTTGTTTTACCTATACCGGGGCGCGGAAATTGACCGTAAAGTCAATATTTACAACATTTTAAGCCTGAATGCGCTAGGTACGCTATACGAACTGGAAAAAGATATGAGAAAAGCGCAAGTGTATTACGAAAAATCATTACAAGAATTGGAACAATTTAAATTAGAATGTTCCTTGGAGCGTTGTAGAATTTATTATAATTCTGCTAAATTCTACTCGGAAATAAAAGATTACCAAAAAAGTGTCATTTTAAGCGAAAAAGGGATTCAGATTTGTCGTGACAAACACTCCATTTATTTGCTAGATTATCTTTTATATGAAAAAGCCTTTAACAAACAAATGCTCGGGGAAGACACAGCCGATGACTATCGTCAAGCCTATTATTTTACACAATTTTTTGGCAATACAGAAGTCCTGCAATATATTGAGAAAGATATGAAAGCTTTTAATATTTCCTATTAATTTAATCAAAAAGCCGGTAAAAGCTGAAAACTCAGTTTTTACCGGCTTTTTGAAAAGTCTAGGCAAGTTACTTTTAAAAATCAGCAGTCACGGTTACGATAAGCAAGACGAAGTATTTAGGAGGATTTAAAAATGAAAAGAGTAATGTGGTTTAGACGTGATTTACGATTACAAGATAATAAAGCATTAGCACACGCGTTACAAAATTCTGCAGCTGATGAATTGATTTTATTATTCCAAATGAATCCTCAACAATTTATTCAAGAAAGTGCTAATCATAACGCTTTTTTTGCAAGTTTAGCCTCGTTTAAAGAACGAATCGATCAAGAGGCACATTTACAAATCATGGTCGGCGAACCGTTAGATTTATTTTCACGTTTGAAACGCAAATTACCCGATTGGCAGGCCATTTATTTTAATGAAGATACTTGTGGCTTTGGGGCAAAGCGGGACCAGCAAGCTATGCGCTTTTTTGAAGAAAATAATATTCAGTCTTTCTCTTTTCAAGATGCCTATTTGCATGGCTCTGAAGAAATTAAGAAGAACGATGGCAGCAAGTACCAAGTGTTTACGCCCTATTACAATAAATGGAAAGAGGCGCCTAAAGAAACACCGATTCCTGTTTCCTATACAGCTGAAAAAATTTTTAGTGCGTGTCTTTTTCCAGAAGAGGAAGCAGCTTATCGTGAACAGATTGCAAGGATTCCTTTAAAACACTATAGTGTCGGCGAAAAAACAGCCAGAAGGTGCTTAAATACTTTTATTGATCAAAAACTTCAATCCTATGAAAATAAGCGTGATTTTCCTTATCAGGATCAAACGAGTCATCTGTCTACTTTTTTAAGAACGGGAGAACTTTCGATTCGCACCATTTGGCAAGAGCTTGCATCTGCGCCTTCTAGCTTAAGTAAAGAAACCTTCAAAAAAGAATTAGCTTGGCGCGACTTTTACAATATGATCTATAGTACGTTTCCACAACAAAAAGAGGAAGCTATTCAAGAAAAATTTCGTTATATTCAATGGGCAAATGACCCAGAAATGTTTGTCAAGTGGCAAAAAGGGGAGACGGGGTACCCTATAATTGATGCCGCCATGCGACAACTGAATCAAACTGGTTGGATGCACAACCGCTTAAGAATGATAACTGCCTCTTTTTTAGTTAAAAATTTGCACATCGATTGGCGTTGGGGTGAAAAATACTTTCAAAAAATGTTGATTGATTATGATGCCGCCAATAATATCGGTGGCTGGCAATGGGCTGCTTCAACGGGAACGGACGCTGTCCCGTATTTTCGGATTTTTAATCCAATTATCCAGTCAAAAAAATTTGATAATGACGGCCAGTTTATCAAAAAATATGTTCCAGAACTTAAGCAAGTGCCACAAAAGTATATTCATCAACCAAATCTAATGAACGAAGCCTTACAAACGCAATCTCATGTACATTTAGGAGAAAATTATCCAAAACCCATTGTCGATTATGCATCAAGTAAAAAACAAACATTGTTTCTATATGAAGCGAGCAAAGAAATTCATCAAGAAATGAACAATCCAAGGTTTCAATAAACAGTAAACCCAACTAGCTTAGCAAACAACTGTAAGGTTAGTTGGGTGAATTGATTAGTCGAAAGGAGAAGTGGCAATTTATCGGCTAAAGTTTTTATTTTATTCTAGTTTACATAATATACATTATACAAAGTAGAGTAAAAAGCATTGAAAAGAAAACAAAACCAGTCTTTAGTTATCTAGACTGGTTTTGTCATTTACGTTATAAAAATTATGTTTGTTAATTAAATTTTCTTTGATTGTTTGCTGCAGTTTTTTATTCAAAAAAGACCTAGCATAATTTAGGCAGCAAGTTATACAAAGCATTAATTCATGGTTATTGATTGATTGCAACAGTCGTGTCTTCTGTCGATAGACCTGTCATAGAGGTGCTATCGGAAAAAATTTTTTCAACTTCTTGTTCTGATAAAATATTTTCTTTCTTAGGCATTGAAATCATCGCTTTTTTGGCTTTTTGTGTAATGCTAATTTTACTAGATAATGATTCAAGTCCCATGTCAACGTTCTTGTCTTGTTGCGGTTTCACATTAATCAACATATTTGTTTTATTTTCTTTTGTATTAACGGAAACTTTGGCAGAAACATCTTTGACTTTTTCGAAAGGATCTTGTTCTTTACCTTTCTCAGATGTTTCTGTCGTAATTTTGATTAACTTTTGTAATTCTTTTTTTGTAAACGTATGGGTAATGGTATCCCCTTTTTTCTCGAACGTATCCTTGTCTAATCCTTCTAAAAACTCTTTGTATTCCTTAGCAGACTGTTTTCGTTCTTTTTCCGATTCCTGATACTCTTTGATTGTATCTTGCCATTCTTTCGCACTTTCCTCGTTCACGGCTAAAAGATCAATGTATTTTCCTTTTAGTTTTTCTGTATCTAACTGAGAACTATCAATAGCACCGTCAGTCATTGAGTCTGCGACAGCGACAATATATTCCATCATATCTGTTGCTAAATAGAGTTTTGGCTCTTTGCCCTCGTTATCTAATGATCCAACCAATGAAATCGGTACATCCATGCCCATCGCTTTTAATTTCATCTCTAAGTTGAATGCTTTTTCTTTTTTGGCATCTACTTGAATCTTCCCAGAAAGCGATGCGTCTTTGATTTGCGTGATGAGCATCCCAATCATAGGATTCGTTTGTGCACCATCTTCTTGTGAAAATTTCATGTCACTAATTGACATAGAGAAATCCCAAACCCCAGATTCTTGTGCGTTTTGATTGCCGATTCCTTGAATGAACTCATCTTTCGCGCTTTTGCCACAGCCTGTCAGTAACAAAGCTGAACAGAAAACGCCTGCGATAATCCCCACTTTTCTTTTTAACACACTTTTTCCCCCTCATTATATAAAAAATTAATTCCCTTTTATTAAGAATAGCAAACATTGCTTATAAATAGCAATGTTTAATTTTAGATTTCCTCTCTTTTAATAAATGGGATTGATTTAATCTTTTAGGTTTGAATCATTAAGCTGTATTATTTTTAAAATAAAATTGCTTTTCGCCAAAAAATACTGGGAAAAGTTCTGCTAAACTGCCAGCTAAAGGGCCTTCTCGCAATTCTTTTTCAGTGACCCAAAACAAGGGTTGTTCCGTTTCTTCTGGTAGTTCAGCCGCTGTTTCTGCAATGAATAATGTGGCTAATTCCCGCGCACCCGAACAATCATTCAGCCATTCTGCAACACCTACTAATTGTGGTTTCAGCACTAATCCTGTTTCTTCAAGGAGTTCGCGAACCATGGCTGTTTCCATGCCCTCGTTTTTTTCAACATGTCCGCCAGGGAACGTCCAACCAGGCCAATCCTTTTTTTGTCGTTCTTGCACAAGGATTTCATTTTTCTGATTTCTAATCATACATAATGTTGTTAATTCCACTTCAAAATTCCGTTTCATTTGGCACCTCATCATTTTTTCCTTTGTTAAGGTTACGATACAGAAAAACAGAGAAAGATTCAACTAAGAATTTTCTCTGTTTTATCATCTAACTCTTTAATAAGTCGTATTGCGATTGATATAAATGATGATATAACGCATGTTTTGCCATTAGTTGATCATGAGATCCTTCTTCCACAATACGACCACCATCAATATAGAAAATTTTATCGCTATTTTTGATGGTAGAAAGTCGATGAGCAATAATAAACGATGTCCGTCCTTTCAGAAGTTGTTGTAGTCCTTCTTGTAACAATTCTTCTGTTTTTGTATCAATACTGGAGGTTGCTTCGTCTAAAATTAAAATTTTGGGATCTGCCAGTAAAGCACGAGCAAATGAAATTAATTGGCGTTGTCCTGCCGAGAGTGTACTCCCCCGCTCTTCCACAACTGTTTCATAGCCATCTTTTAAATCCTTGATAAAGTCGTGCGCACGAACAATTTTTGCGGCTTGGATAACTTCTTCCTCTGTGGCTGCTAAATTTCCGTACCGAATGTTTTCAATAATTGTTCCTGAAAAAATAAACGTATCTTGAAGCATTACCCCCATTTGTTTCCTTAACGAACGGAGTGTCACATCGCGAACATCATAACCATCAATTTTAACGGCCCCTTCATTCACATCATAAAAACGACTTAACAAATTGATGATTGTTGTTTTACCCGCACTTGTTGGCCCAACCAAGGCGATTGTTTGTCCTGGCTCAATATGAAAACTAACATCGGTCAAAATATTTTTCCCTTCTTCATAACGGAAATAAACATGCTGAAAGTCAACGGTTCCTTTAATTGGCGGCAACGCAATAGCATGCGGCGCATCTTGAATTTCTGGAACAACATCCATCGTTTCAAAAATCCTTTCCAAATAGGCAGTTGCAGTAATCAGAGAATTGTAGAAGTTACCAATATTGATGACTGGATTCCAAAAGTTATTGATATAACCGATAAAAGCAATTAGCGTCCCAGTAGTAACGGACACACCTAATTGACGGATTCCTACGAAATAGATAAAACAAGTCGTAATGACGGATATATTTTGCACTGCTGGCCATAATAAATACTGGACACGCACAGCTTTCATAAAGGATTGACGATATTCTTCGCTTACCTCGTTAAAAATCTGGAAATTTTCATCTTCTCGTGCAAAAGATTGTGTAATTTTAATTCCTGAAATACTTTCATGAATATAGGCATTTAAGTTTGATTGTTTATTGCTAAGCTCTTGGTAAGCTTTCCGTTGTTTCCCTTGAATAAATAGAACCATCACGAACAACACAGGCAATAGCAGTAAACTGTATAAGGTTAATTTCACATCAATAAATAACATGAAAATTAAGGTAATAATCACATTAAATAAATCAGAAATTAAATTGATCAATCCGTTACTTAATAAATCACTTAACGTATTGATGTAATTGACCACCCGAATTAAGATTTTCCCATGCGGCCGACTGTCAAAGTAAGAAAATGGTAATTTTTGTAGATGCTCAAAAATTGAAAAACGCATATCTTTTAAAATATCTTGTCCAATTTCTGTGATGGCATATATCCGATAGCGCATACACCAACCAATAATCACCAAGGAAAATAGGAAAATAGCTCCTAGTACCAAGAGTAACGAGAGATTCTTTTGTGGAATTACTTGGTCAATCGCAATTTTAGTAAAGTAAGGGCCTAACATACTTGCCAGATTAGCTAATATGATGACAAATAATGTTTTAAAAACAGCTTTTTTGTAAGGCTTAATATAGGCGCCTAATCGTTTATAGTGGGACCAATTAAATTCTTTTTCTAAAGTCTCATCTACATCAAACGTATTTCTAGCCACGCGACTCACCTTCCTTTGTCAGACCTAATTGTTTTTGATATACGTCAAAATATTTGCCTCTTTGTTCGACTAATTCGCTATGCGTACCGCTTTCTACCACACGGCCTTTTTCCATCATCAAAATTAAATTGGCCTCTCTCACAGAAGAAATTCGGTGGGCAATAATAAATGTCGTTTTCTTTTCCGTCAAACGACCTAGTTCTTTTTGAATTTTTGATTCTGTTTCCATATCAACAGCGGAAGTTGTGTCATCTAAAATTAAAATAGCTGGATCTTTGGTTAAGGCACGGGCCAGTGAAATCCGCTGTTTTTGGCCACCAGATAGGCCAACGCCGCGTTCACCAACAATTGTTGCATAACCTTCGGGCATTCTGGAAATAAAGCTATGGGCATCAGCAATTTCAGCCATCATTTGCACTTGTTCCAAGTTAGCCAATGTGTTACCAAAAGCAATGTTATCTTCTATTGTATTGGAAAAAAGAAAGACATCTTGCATAACCATGGAGATATTTTCTCGCAATTTACGAACAGAATAGCTTTTAGCATCTTTTCCATCAATATAAACAGTGCCTTTTGTTGGATCATAGAACCGAGCGATTAAGTTAACTAAAGTGGTTTTGCCTGAACCAGTTTCCCCTAAAATACCAATTGTTTCACCAGGTTTTGCTGAAAATGAAACATCCGATAAAATGGGGGTTTCTGGATCATCTGAAAAATGAAAGGACACGTGATCAAACGTCACATAGCCTTGGATTGGTTCTGCTTCTTTTTCCCGAGCAATGGGAATCTTCGGTTTCGTTGCTAATAACTGACGAATTTTAATGGACGATGCCGTAAAGCGTTGCACATCATTGATCAACCAGCCACTCATTCGCATCGGCATGTTCAACATCCAGAGAAAACCGTTAAAGGCCACTAAATCACCAATTGTCATCCGACCTTGAATTACAAAGAGGCCACCAAGAACTAAGGCAATAACATTTAAACTACCTGCAAAACCGTCTAACCACGGTAAATATTTTTTTGAGACATCTGCAGAAGCCATATTCCATTTTTTATAGTCTTCATTGTGCTTGTTAAACTTTTCAATTTCATAAGGTTCTTGAGAAAAAGCTTTAACCACCCGATTTCCACCAATATTTTCTTCGACCATCGAATTTAGCCGAGAAAAACTTTCCCGGATCTCAAAAAATACCGGATGCGATTCCTTCGACATTTTTTGTGTTAACAGAAAAATCAAAGGTGTAATTAAAATTAATGCTAGCATCAATTGCCAATTGATCGTCCCCATCACAATCACGGCTGCGATGAACCATAAAATACATTCTAAGAGGTTATAAGTGACCCAAGAAACAAAATGGCGGATAGCGTCTGTATCCCCTGTCATTCGCGCCATAATATCGCCAACACGTGTATGATTAAAGAAATCAAAATCTAATTCTTGAAGTTTGACATACATATCTTTTCTTAAGTCAAATAACGCAGATTGTCCAACCGATTCAAACAAGACTTGATAACTATAACGAACAACTGTCCGAATAATGGTCACCCCAATCATAATCCCAAGAATTGGGACAAGCTCTTCAGTTTTCCCCTGATTGATTACTTGGTCTACAATTCTGCCAGATAACAATGGAATAATAACAATTAAAATAGCGTTAATAACGACAAAAATAACAGCTAGCAGTAACTTATTCTTATTTTTTTTAGCATATTGCCAAATCCATTCAAAACTATTCATTTTCTCCCCTACTCTCTCTTGTTTTTATGGACGTGTATAAGATTACTGTTTTTTTATAGGAAAAGAAATGGGCATTCTTGTATATTTTGATGTACAATATAGTATAGAAAGCGGATACAAGTAGGAGTGATTTTTTATGAACTACACAAATAGTCGAACGTTTAATCCTGAAATTTTATATGCCTTCGATCCTTGGAACGAAGAGACCCACCCTTATAATTGTCATCATCATGAATTTCTGGAAATATCTATTCTTTTAGAAGGTGAATCTGAATATATTGTTCAAGGGCAACAGTACCATGCCACTGCTGGTACGGTGTTTCTTTTTAATCCGCGAACGGAACATGGTGAGCAACAAAAAGTAGGAACTTACTCACATCAACTACACATTGGCATTTCAAATCTCTATTTAGAAGGCTTAGCGCGAAACGTATTTCCAAATAAATCAGCTTTATTAAATTTGAGTCATTTACATGGTGCATTTTTAGAAAAAGCTTGGCAAATTGTTCATGAATTAAACCATCAAGAAGTTGAATCAGCGTTACAAATTAAAGCTTTAGTTATTGAACTATTGGTTTATATTTTAAGAAGCTTAGCAGTTGATCAAGAAAATAAAATTGAAACTCGGCTATCGAAAACGGAAAAAAGAAAACGAAATTTAGTCAATCATACGATTTATTATCTGGAAACGCACCATGACGAAGAAATTACTTTGGAACAGTTAGCTGAAATGTTATATGTTACCCCGACTTATTTGTCGAAAACCTTTAAAGCGGCCACAGGCGTTGGGCCAATCAATTATTTAATTCAAATCCGCTTAAACCATGCGAAAGAATTGCTGAAAAATGATTCCTTAAGTGTCAAAGAAGTGGCAAAAACGGTTGGTTACGAAGATGCCTATCATTTCAGTAAATTATTCAAAAAATATTATGGAAAATCCCCTTCACAATTTTAAGATAAAAAAACAAGGAATCGTCGGCTTCATTGCGTCCGTTTCCTTGTTTTTGCTTTACGTTGACTCTTTTAACTGTTTCGTCATTGTATAATCGGTATGACGTTCATTTCCCATATAAAAATCATGTTCATCTGTTTTGACGAAGCCTAATGATTGATAAAATTTTTGCGCTGAATGATTATGTTCCCAAACACCTAACCAAACCGTCTCTTTTTCTGCTTCTTCTGCTAATTCAATTGCTTTCGTAATCAAATGTTTGCCTAAGCCTAAACGCTTAAAAGATTTACGAATATAAATGCGCTCAACTTGTAACGCTTGTGGATGTTGATAGGTAATCTGAGCATCACCGTGATTTAATTTCACATAACCTGCAAGTTCATTATTATAAAAAGCAAAGAAATATTGCGAATCTTTATGTAAGATTTCGCTTTCTAAAACTGCTGGACTAAATTTCCTCTCATAATGTGCCTGTAAATCCTCTTCGTTTTCGCCATTTCCATAAGTATCTGCAAAAGTCTCTTGGCAAATGGCCTCTAATTCTGGTACGTCTGCGACGGTACACTCTCTAATAAATACTGACATACTAAAACTCCTTTGTAGATTAAATCAACTGTTTAATTAAAATTAAACAAGGATTCCAAGCGTCCCATAATGTCGGAAAAACCTCAAGGCGCTTAAAACCCAATGATTCGTAAAAACGAATAGTATGATCGTACACGGAATAATTTCCTTCGTCAACTGTTTTGACTTGAATAAAAAAATAGTTATTTTTAGAATACGTTTCCACGCTTTCTATCAATAACTTGCCGACACCTTTGCGATGATACCGCTTTTTAACTGCCATACAATGGATTTCTACTGTATCTTTACTTGTTTCTGAAAGTGTTATAAAACCGAGTATTTTATTCTCTACATCCTTTGCCACCCACATAGGTAAAGTACTAGCTATATCGATATACTTACGGGTCTCTTTTTCAAGGCCAAACCATTCTGGAAGATTAAACAATACCTCTTGTGCTATCTGAGTCTTTTTATCTGCATTTTTTTCCCTCATAATTGTGAATTCTTTCAATTTACAACCTCCTTTTTGTTTACATAACAAAATTATTGTATACACGATCCTTTTTATTAAATAATAGCATAAGTAGTTTAAAAATGTAAGCTAGTCATTTATTCTTTATTATTTCCTTAAACCGACTCCTTTTTTCACTTAATCTGCCCTTCCTTTATTTTTTTCTGTTAAACTAAACGTATTAAGTCTATGAGGAGCGTGCGTATATGGATTATCTGAACACCTATAAGCGGTTGCTAGCATTGGCAGATGCAGGTCTTTTTTACGGGAAAGATGCTTTTGATCAAGAACGTTACCAAGAACTACGGGAACTTACGTTACAACTTATTAGCGCAACCGGACACGAAGCGACTGTCTTGCCCGACTTAGAAAAAATCTTAACTAAAGAGGAAGGTTATCCAACACCGAAAGTAGATGTTCGCGGTTTGATAAAAAAAGAGAATCGTTTTTTATTAGTTGAAGATTTACGGACCAAAGAATGGTCATTACCTGGTGGCTATGCCGAAATTGGCTACTCCCCTAAAGAAAATATTGAAAAAGAAGTATTGGAAGAAACTGGCTTAGTTGTTACAGCAAAAGAATTGCTTGCTGTTTATGATACAGATAAACGAAAAGACATTCCTCAACTATTTCAGTACTATAAAATGATCTTTTCTTGTGAGATTTTAGAAAATCATCCCTTTGAAAAAAACATTGAAACCTCGAATTGTGCTTATTTTTCTTTAGATAATCTCCCCCCTCTTTCTATCAAACGAACAACGAAAGAGCAATTAATGGCATTAATGAACCAAACAACTGGAGCGCTTAGTGACTAACAAAAAGGATGAAGAACTTCTGTTCTTCATCCTTTTTCTATTATTAATTACATATTTTCTAAAGCGGCTTGGGCTAATAAGTTTAAGTAGTTCCAAGGGCGATCAAAATGTGGTTGGAAGAAGAAATCAGAAATCGCTAAATCTTCGACAGTCATTTTATTTTGGACCGCTAATGATAAAGTATTGGCAGATTGTGTGATATCATATTTAGACATCAATTGACCACCAACAATGCGTTGTGTTCCTTTTTCATAAACTAATTCCATCAGAACTTTTTCAGTTGTTGGCATAAACTCTGGACGATAGTTATCTTCGAAAACAGTTGCTTCGACATCTAGTCCGTTTAATTTGGCACTTTCTTTTGTCACACCTGTTGAACCAATTTTCCAACCGAATAAATATAAGCCAGAAGTTCCCTGTGTGCCACGATAAGCCAATTTTTGTTCAGTCAAATTACGACCTACTAGCATACCTTGACGAACAGCATTCGTTGCTAATGGGATATAATTTTTTGTTTGACTTGGGTTGTAGTGAACAACTGCACTATCACCCGCAGCAAAAATATCAGGATTGCTTGTTTGCATATACTCATTGACTTCGATTGCACCATTTGGTAACATGTCAACTTTATCTTTTAATAATTCTGTATTTGGACGGAAACCAACACACATAATCACCATATCTGCTTCGAATTCTTGACTTGGTGTAATGACTTTTGCTACTTTTCCTTGCTCATCTGCTACGAATTGTTGGACATTTTCACCTAAAGCTAAATTAACGCCACGATCAACTAATTCTTTTTCTAGAACATCTGTGAATGGCTTATCTAAATATTTATTTAAAATGCGGTCTAACCCGTCAACTAAAGTAACTTGTTTACCTGATTCTACAAAAGCTTCTACTAATTCAATACCAATATAACCGCCACCAACGACAACGACACGTTTGGCATCTTTCGCTTTTTCGATGATCACGTTGGCTTGTGAATAGTTCTTACATAATAAAATATTTTCAGCATCAATTCCTGGAATTGGTGGAATAATTGGCCAAGAACCAGTTGTCATTACTAATTTATCATAAGAAACGGTCTCTGTTGCACCCGTTTGTAAGTTTTTCGCTATAACAGTTTTGTCGTCCACGTTGATTTCTTCAACATTGTGTTCCATCTTCACTGTTGCTCCTAAAGAAGCCAGTTCTTCTGGATTTGAATAAAATAAATCAGCAGCATTTTTAACTACGCCTCCAACGTACAAGGCAATTCCGCAAGATAGGAAGGAAATATTGTCATTTCTTTCATATACAGTGACTTCCGCCTCCGGGTGATTTGCTAAAATGCTTTTAACTGCTGAAGTTCCAGCATGGGTACATCCTACGACTACGACTTTCATGTTGTAAATCCCTTCTTTCACAATCTTTGTTTTGCAGAGGTGACGTCTCCCTCTGTCTGTTTAAAATATATCAGAGGAATCAAGCTTATTCGAGTTCTATGCTTGTGAATCGCATATAAAAAAATTCACAAACTGTTGCTAACTCTTAATAATAGCTAGTTAATTTTTTGTTTTTAAGAATTTAAAAGTCAATAACCACACAAAAAAACAAGCATAAGAGTGAAAACTCTTACGCTTGTGAAATTTGCCTAGACAAGTGACTTATCTTTTGATAAATTTTTAACAGTATGTAATTTTTTACACATTCTCCTGTTGTGCTTGTTGGCAATCTGGACATAATCCATATAATTCTAAACGATGTTCATTAATTTCGAAGCCTGTTAATTTACTAGCGGCCATTTCAACGTCCTCTAACCCTGGATAATGAAAATCAACGATTTTACCACATTTTTGACAAATCACGTGATAATGTTTCTTCGAACTAAAATCAAAACGACTAGATGCATCGCCATAACTCATTTCTTGAACGAAACCGATTTCAGTAAATAAACGTAGATTGTTGTAAACCGTTGCTACACTCATATTTGGAAAATGATCTTCTAGTGCGCGATAAATTTCATCAGCTGTTGGGTGTGTATGATTTTCGATTAAATATTCCAAGATAGCATAACGTTGCGGAGTAATTCGGATATTGGCTTCTTTTAATTCAGCAAGTGCATTTTTAACCAATACGTTGTCCATCTTTGTATCCCTCCCCTGTCTATCTTTCTTAAATAATACTATTTCTTATTACGATTGACAAGAATTATTGTAGGATTCTCGTGGAAAAAACGAGCATTTTACTAAACTAAGAGAAATGCTCGTTTTTTGGCGTGTTTTTTATTCTGGAAATTCGTAAAGAGCTGTCGAAAGATAACGTTCACCGTTATCCGGAACCAACGCTAAGACACGTTTGCCTGCGCCTAATTCGACTGCCAAATCAATGGCAGCTTTAATTGCTGCCCCTGCTGAAATCCCCACAAGGATGCCTTCTTTTGGCCCCATTAAACGAGCAGTTTCTAACGCGTCTTCACTAGAAACGGCGGCAACTTTTTGATAAACGGTGGTGTCTAAAACTTCTGGGACAAAGCCAGCGCCTATTCCTTGGATTTTATGTGGACCTGGTTCGCCACCTTCTAAAACAGGCGACTCCGTTGGTTCTACTGCAACAATTTCAATATCTGGAAAAATCCGTTTCAATTCATGGCCAACTCCTGTAACGGTTCCTCCAGTGCCAACACCAGAAACAAACGCATCTAAGCCACGTTTACCAAAGACATCAACAATTTCTTTTCCTGTTTTTTGTTCATGTACCATTGGATTAGCTGGATTATTAAATTGCAAAGGCATGAAGTACCCGTGTTCTTCTGCTAATGCTGTAGCTTTTGCAATTGCCCCTTTCATTCCTTCGGCACCAGGGGTTAATAATAAATCAGCCCCATATGCTTGCATTAATTTGCGGCGTTCAATACTCATAGTATCTGGCATCACAATCTTAACTGGATATCCCAACGCAGCACCTACCATTGCTAACCCAATGCCTGTATTACCACTAGTCGGCTCAATAATCGTTTGTCCAGGTTTTAGGCGACCATCTGCTTCGGCTTGTTGAATCATGCTTAAAGCAATTCGATCTTTCACACTGCCACCAGGATTAAAGAACTCTAGTTTAACAAAAACATCTGCAGCTCCTTCTGGTACCATCCGTTTTAATTTCACAACTGGGCTTTGACCAATTAACTCTGTTACTGATTTTACATAACCTTTAGTCATAATCCTACATCCTCCAATTTTACAAACAATATAATAATTCTTTCTCTAAGCATAGCTCAAAAAAACGATTTCTACCAGAAAAACGAATTTTAGTTTGTGAAAAATTAAATAAAAAAACGGATTATGCTCACCAAATAATTGCTGCTGGCCCTACCTATTTTCACGATAAAAGACCTTACAAAAACTACTGCTTTTGTAAGGTCTTTCTTCAACTAAATAATTGCAAAATTAACCGATTTGGATGGTTTGACCCACCGATAAAACAGAATCCAATGTTAATCCATTTAGTGACATTAAATTATCAACTGTCGTTCCAAAACGTGCAGCAATGTCCCACAATGTATCGCCGTTTGCGACAGTGTAACTTTGACTAGCTACAGTTTCTGCTGTTGCTGTTGCAGAAGCCGCTGTATCGATTGTTGTATCAACGGTTCCCGTTGTATCTGAATAACTAGTGGTTTGAGCGACTGGTGCTCCCCAATCATATTGAGTTAAATTATATGCTTCAATTAACCAATTCAATTTTTCGGCATAGCCTGGATCAGTTGCATAACTTCCAGCTAAAGCGGCTGTTGCATCGCGATAACTGCTAGTATTACTCTTCCAAACGCCTGAATAATGGTATGTATCCCCAAAAGCAGTGGAACGAATAACATTGGCATGATCTTGGAACGATTCCGCATAAGAATTATAACTTCTAAATGCTGCTGTGACGGTCACCCATTGTCCGTCTAAATATTCTTTTGTTGGCATATAAACAGATTGTCCATTATAACTTCCTTTTACACCAAACAAGTTATAGTTCGGTGCAGATGCTAACCCAGAACTACCATAACTACTTTCTAGCAACGCTTGAGCAATCATGACGGAAGCATACATATCATTGCTATTGGCAACGGCTGCTGCTGAATTTCCGATTTCATTAATAAATGCTTGCTGGCTCGATTCTGCTTGGGCAGGTACCGCAGCACCAACCACAGGTGCTAAAATCATTGAAGTCCCCGCAACGGCGGTAGCACGTTTATAAGCTTTTTGCTTTTTAAGAGCTTTTTGAATATGTTTACTACTTCTTGTTAACTGTTCGCTCATTCATTTTTCCTCCTCACTGTCTCACTTTTCTATTTTACCGTTAATTTCCTATTGAAACAAGAAATAAACGTATTAAATTTTGAGTTTTAAAATTTCTGTAATGTAATTGAAATCTTGTTTGTATTTAATTAACCCTCTTCACACTTGTGAAAACAACCACTTCTTCTTTTCATTTTGATGAGATTTTTGTTATTTATCCTCTTACTTTTCTTTATTTATTGTGATAAACTTTTTAATGGACTTGTCACTTTTTGAACAAACTTTATAAGAGAAGTCTGTTTTTTTAGTCAAAACAACTATTACCGAGTAGTTGTTGTATTACAAAATGAATTACATAGAAATGTAGGTGGTTAGATGAAGAAACAACAATCGGGTTTAACAAATCAAGTGACGTTTTTATTAGCGTTAACTTGCGGGGTCGTGGTCGCCAATATGTATTATATTCAACCAATTGGCACCCAAATTGCTCAGGCCTTTCAAGTCAGTATTGGTTCTATTGGTTTTGTTACTATGCTGACCCAATTAGGGTATGCGCTAGGCTTACTTTTTCTTGTTCCATTAGGCGATGTCGTTGATCGCCGCAAATTAATCATTCGAGTAGCCGCACTCTCCTCGCTGTCTCTAAGTGCTGCGTTTTTTGCACCAAGTTTTCTCCTGTTTGCACTCTCTTCTTTTTTTATTGGGTTGCTCTCTATTGTCGCCCAAATTATTATTCCTTATGCAGCGGTCATGGCGGGGCCAGCGAACCGTGGTAAAGTAACAGGTCGAATGCTTGGCGGACTATTGACAGGTATTTTATTGTCTCGAACGATTTCGGGTTTCATTGCTAGTGCAGCTTCTTGGCGAACAGTGTACC
Organism: Enterococcus sp. HMSC078F03; assembly: GCF_001811595.1. Lineage (NCBI taxonomy): Bacteria > Bacillati > Bacillota > Bacilli > Lactobacillales > Enterococcaceae > Enterococcus > Enterococcus sp. HMSC078F03. Next base: position 268,577 of record NZ_KV805556.1, read on the forward strand.
TAATCGCCGTAATATTCGTGTTAGCATTGGTCGTTCTACTCCAATTAAAATTACCCAAAACAGTGATACATACTCAAACTTCAAATCGATTAACTTATTTGGGTTCTTTGAAAAGTCTTCCTAAGCTAATCAAATCGCAACCTTTGTTAAGAGAAGCAACTGTCAATGGCTTTTTTATGTTTGCAACCTTTTCAATCTTTTGGTCTACATTAATTTTCTTTGTTAGTAGTCCAGCTTATTATTGGGGACCGAAAGAAGTCGGTATTCTAGCAATTTTTGGTTTATCGGGAGCTTTCGTAGCACCCATCATTGGTCGTCTATCCGATTATTATCCAGAACGGAAGATTGTTTTGATTGGCCTGTTGATGCAGTTCGGTAGTTTTATCTTACTTTTTCTAGGTGGAACACATGTGGTCTTACTAATCTTAGCAATTATTGTTTTAGATATCGGTACTCAATTTGGGCAAGTAGCCAATCAAACACGCGTCCAAAATTTGGGAGAAGAAGCCAGCAATCGTAACAATACCGTCTTTATGTTTTTCTATTTCATCGGCGGTTCACTGGGTTCATTGATTGGTACATTAATGTGGCAAAACTATGGTTGGTCTGGTGTTACTTTAACTGGTATTGGGTTCCAATTGTTCGCATTATTTTTCCACTTTATGCTCTTTGCTCCCAAAAAGAAATGAAGCAAAAAACCTGAATGCTATCACAAGCATTCAGGTTTTTTAATGTTTATTTATAGTGATTTATAGGTATTAACCACATTTTCAGGAGTAAAGCCGAATTTTTCAAGAACTAGACCGCCAGGTGCAGAAGCGCCGAAGTGATCAATTGTAATTGTTTTGCCTTCCGTTCCTACATAGCGTTCCCAACCAAAGCTTGCTGCAGCTTCAATTGCCACACGTTTTGTCACAGCTTTAGGTAACACACTTTCTTTATATTCAGCAGATTGTTTTTCAAACAAATCAAAACTTGGCATTGACACGACAGATACATCGATGCCTTCTTCCGCTAATTTCGCTTGTGCTTCCACTGCTAGATTTACTTCAGAACCAGTCGCAATTAAAATCCCTGCTGGTTGTTCACCTTTTTGTGGTGACAATACATAAGCACCTTTTTGAACAGAAGCAGAAGCGTGTTCTAACGTTCCTTCTAAAACAGGTAAGTTTTGACGACTTAGAACTAAAATAGTTGGTGTTTCCGTAGAAGTCATAGCAATTTTCCAAGCAGCAACAGTTTCATTGCCGTCTGCTGGACGAATCACATGAACATTTGGAATGCAACGAACACTTGCTAATTGCTCAATTGGTTCGTGTGTTGGCCCATCTTCACCCACCGCAACAGAGTCATGTGTTAAGACGTAAGTTACAGGAACTTTTTGTAAAGCGGCTAAACGGATTGCTGGACGCAAGTAGTCAGTAAAGACGAAGAATGTCCCGCCATAAACATGGCTACCACCGTGTAATTGAATCCCGTTCATTGCTGCAGCCATTGCAAATTCGCGAACACCAAACCAAATATTACGGCCTTCGTATTGACCAGGTTCGAAATCTTTTTCTGCAGCAACCATTGTATTATTTGAGGCAGATAGATCGGCTGAACCGCCCCAGAAACTTGGAACAACTTTTGAAATAGCTTGAATCGTTTCTTTACTTGTTACACGACTTGCGGCACTTGTTCCTAGTTCATATTTAGGTAATTCTTGTTCCCAACCTTCAGGTAATTGGTTGGCAAAAGCTTCTTTAAATTGTTTGGCTAATTCTGGATGCGCATGTTCATAGTTCTTAAACATCTCATTCCAAGCCGCTTCAGCTTTTTGGCCTTCGTCAATCATCGTTTCTTTAAAACGAGCAGCGACTTCCTCTGGCACAGTAAAGTCAGGGTATTCCCAACCATAAACAGCTTTAGCCGCTGTAATGCCCTCTTCACCAATTGGCGCGCCGTGAACGGAAGATGTTCCTTCTTTTGGTGCTCCGTAACCGATGACTGTTTTAACTTCAATCAGTGTTGGTTTATCTGTTTCAGCTTTAGCCGCTTCAATCGCAGCCTCTATTTCATCTAAATCATTGCCGTCTTTAACTAAAATATGTTGCCATCCGTATGCTTCATAACGAGCCCCAACATTTTCAGTAAAGGCTTTAGAAGTTGGTCCATCTAATGAGATGTCATTTGAATCGTACAAGACAATTAATTTACCTAATTTCATATGACCAGCCATTGAACTTGCTTCTTGAGAAACACCTTCCATTAAATCGCCGTCACCACAAATTGCGTACGTGTAATGATCCATAATAGGGAAACTATCACGATTATAAGTTGCAGCTAAATGCGCTTCAGCCATTGCCATACCAACAGCCATAGCAATCCCTTGTCCTAGAGGTCCCGTTGTTGCTTCAACACCATCTGTGTGGTGCACTTCTGGATGCCCTGGTGTTTTACTATCCCATTGACGGAAATTTTTCAAATCGTCAATTGTTACGTTGTATCCTGATAGATGTAATAAGCTGTACAACATTGCAGAGCCGTGGCCTGCTGAAAGTACAAAACGATCACGATCAACCCAGTTTCTAGAAGTTGTTGGGTTCACCTTTAAATGTTTTGTCCAAAGTGCATACGCCATTGGGGCAGCACCCATTGGTAAACCAGGATGTCCTGAGTTCGCTTTTTGTACGGCTTCAATACTTAATGTCCGGATTGTATTAACGCCCAATTGATCTGTCTTGTCAAACAAAAAAATCATCTCCTAATTTAGGTTTTTTTTACCTTTATTCATAGTGTAGCTTATTTCGACAATGAAAGCAATTACTTTCTGTTGTGAAGTCCTTTTTCACGTTGAATTTGTTTTAGTTTTTCAGGAGTCACATCGGTCCCTTCTTGATCCACGACCTTCATTCCTTCGATATGGTGACGCATCCCTCCACGAAATGCTTCTAAATACTCTTTACGTAATTCTTGTTGTTCGACTTTTTCTTTCACACTAAGTTCTTCCACTTTTGCTTTATTCGCTAATTCATTTATACGGGCAATTTTTTCTTTCGATAACATCAAAATCCCTCCTTACTCTCACTGTCTATATTATAAGAACTGCCTTAAAAAAACAACTATATTCTGATATTTATAAAACACGAACGCTTGTTTGATTTCGTTCGCATTTTATGGTACACTAATTTTATCAATTGAAAGAAGGTGCGGGTTTTGGCGAAACGTACAGAAACAAGACAATTAGAAGTACTTAAATATATATACGAACAAGTCGAATTAAAGGGTTATCCGCCAACCGTTCGCGAAATTGGGAAGGCTGTTGATTTATCCTCAACTTCTACCGTTCACGGACATTTAGCTCGTCTTGAAAAAAAGGGTCTAATCTTACGTGACCCAACAAAACCGCGAGCAATCGAATTAACACCAGAAGGCTTGGAAAAGATCGGAATTCAACCGACAACTATTCCGATGTTAGGTGTCGTAACTGCTGGTGAACCAATTTTAGCGGTGGAAGAAGCATCAGATTTCTTCCCGTTACCTCCTGATTTACGTACAGAAGAAAATGCTTTATTTATGTTGACGATTCGAGGAGAAAGTATGATTAACGCAGGTATTCTAGATGGCGACCAAGTGATTGTTCGTAAGCAATCGAATGCCAATAATGGCGACATCGTAATCGCAATGACCGATGAAGATGAAGCAACCTGTAAACGATTCTTCCGAGAAGTAAATCATATCCGCTTGCAGCCTGAAAATGATGCATTAGCGCCTATTCTTTTAGATAACGTTACAATTTTAGGTAAAGTTGTTGGTTTATATCGGAATCATATTTAATAAAAAAAAGGAAGTCACTCCGTTGAGCGGCTTCCTTTTTTGGTTGTTAACAAGTAAATAGCCTTTTGAGCTTCCTCGATAACCTCTGCTTCAGTTTCTACAGAAAGTAGATAATTTAAAGCTTCTAAACTTTGCTCGGGTTCTCTTTTTGCGAGCTGACCTAACGACCAAGCAGCTGTTCCGCGAATGACAGGACGCTGATCATTTAAACAGAGAATAATTTGTGGGATAGCTTCACGGCCGCCCAAATTCGCTAACGCAATTAAAGCATTTCGTTGCAATGGTTTTTTGCCACGCCAAGAGCCTGCTAAGTGTCCGAATTGCTGTTTAAACTCTTTATTGGAAATAGTTAATAACGGTGCCAATTTGGGATAGACTTCTTCAATCTTTGGTTCCATCTCTTCATGAAAATGAAAATCTTTTCCTTTATTATAAGGGCAAACCAGCTGACAAATGTCGCAACCATAAATGACGTTACGCATTTTTTTCCGATACTCTTCAGGCATCATGCCTTTTGTTTGCGTTTGATAAGACAAACATTTTTGAGCATTCATTCGACCGTCCCCTAACAAAGCCCCTGTAGGACACCCTGTGATACAACGAGTACAATCACCGCAACCATTTGGAACAGGTTCATCTGGTTCAAATTGAATGTTGGTGGTCACCTCACCTAAATATACAAAGGAACCAAATTCTTCGGTAATCAGTAGACCATTTTTACCAATGAATCCTAAACCCGCCCGCTGAGCAACAGCGGTGTCAACATATTCGCCAGTATCTACTTGCGGCCGAAAGCGCCAGTGTTCTTTTTCTGCTTCAGTGGCAGCTTGCTCTTCAATAAAAGCAATTAATTTTTGCAACCGATCCTGCAAAATGTGATGATAATCAATTCCCCAAGAGGCTCGCGCAAATTGTCCACGCTTTTCATCTCTAGGCATTTTTTCCTGAGCTTTGGTGGGATAAGCTAAAGCAATGGAGATAATACTTTTAGGATGCTCAAACGTTTTTTCTGGGTAAATTCGTTCTTCCACATTTTGATGTTCAAACCCCGAGTTATATCCTCGCTCTCGTTGTTCATGCAGAGAATCTTCTAATTCAATAAATGGTTCAGCATGAGTAAAGCCGATTTTATCGATGCCTAAACGTTGACTCTCTTGAATAATTTTTTCTTTCAATGTTGGCATTGCTCATGCCTCCCTTCATTTTATTATTTATCGTTTCGATGATACGTTTCATAGTCATGTGCATAGAGATTTTTCTCGTCCACGACGCCGGGAACAGTGGCAACTTTTTCCCAAACAGACCAGTCGATTTCTGGAAAGAAGGTGTCGCCTTCAAACGTTTCATGAATCATCGTCCGATATAAGACATCGCATGCGGGAATCAGTTCTTTAAAAACGACAGAACCTCCACCAATAACGGTCACACCTTCATAGTTGTCAGCATATGCAAGAATTTCCTCTACGGAATGCATAACCAAAACGCCTTCAGCTTGGTAATCCGGATTACTGGTAAGAACAATCGTTGTTCGATTTGGTAACGGACGACATCCCATACCTTCGAAAGTTGCACGTCCTAAAACCAATGTATTATGAATTGTTTTTTCCTTGAAAAATTTCAAGTCGTTGGGTAAATGCCAAGGCAATTTGCCTTCTTTACCAATCACTCCTTGTTCATCTTGGGCCCAAATAGCTGCTAACATAGCTTCTCTCTCCTTTTTTATACGGCAATCGGCGCTTTAATCGTTGGATGTGGGTCATAGCCTTCTACTTTAATATCTTCCATATCAAAATCAAAAACAGAAGCCTTGTCTGGATTCAAAACGAGCGTTGGGAAAGAACGAACTTCTCGTGATAATTGTTCTTGCATTTGCTCCACATGATTTTGATATAAGTGGGCATCTCCTAGCGTGTGTACAAACTCCCCCACTTCTAAACCTGTTTCATGCGCAATCAGATGTGTCAATAAAGCATAGCTTGCAATGTTAAAAGGAACACCTAAAAAAACATCGGCACTGCGCTGATAAAGTTGACAGCTTAATTTTCCTTCATTTACATAAAATTGAAACATAGTGTGACAAGGCGGCAACGCCATTGAAGGCACATCTTCTGGATTCCAAGCGGAAACAATTAAACGGCGAGAATCAGGATTGGTTTTAATCATTTCAATCACATTAGCTAATTGATCAATAAAGCTACCATCTTTGGTTTCCCAGTGACGCCATTGCGCACCATAAATATTCCCTAATTCACCATATTTTTCTGCAAATTCTTCATCGTTTAAAATGGCGTCACAGAATTTTTGATGTTCTTCTTTGTATTGTTCTGCAAACGCTGGATCTTGTAAGACACGATGCCCAAAATCCGTCATGTCTGGTCCTTGATAATCTGCGCTTTTTACGTAACGTTCGAACGCCCATTCATCCCAAATATGATTATTTCGCTCTAACAAATAACGAATATTCGTGTCGCCTTTTAAAAACCACAATAACTCACTTTTAATCAAGCCAAACGGTACTCGTTTGGTTGTTAGTAAGGGAAATCCTTTGGCCAAATCAAAACGCATTTGATAGCCAAATAAACTATACGTCCCAGTTCCTGTACGGTCTTCTTTAAAATGACCTTCTTCTAAAATCTTTTTTCCTAGCGCTAAGTATGCTTCTTCCATCTTATTCCCTCCGTCTCTTAATCCGCGTATTCACTCAAGTATTCCCAACGATTCATTTTTTCTTCTAACAATTGTTCCGTTGCAGTTACTGCTTCTTGCAATTCTTGTAAACGAACAAAATCATCACCCTGATGATTCATTTCTTCAGTTAATGTTTCTAATTTCGTTTCTAATTGTGTGATATCTTCTTCAATTGTTGCCCACTCTTTTTGTTCCATATAAGTCAGCTTTGTTTTTTCTTTCTTTTCTGTCGATGCTTCTTTTACTGGTTTATTGAGCGGTTTTTCTTTGACCTTTTCTTGTTCTTTTTGGTTCGCCAAATATTCACTCATCGTGCCATAAAATGATAGGATCTGACCATTTCCTTGAAAAACTAACAATTTATCCATTGTTTTATCCAAGAAATAACGGTCATGAGAAACCGCAATTACCGCTCCTTTAAACGTTTGAATATAATCTTCTAAAATGGTCAACGTATCAATGTCTAAATCGTTGGTTGGCTCATCCAATAATAACACGTTAGGCTGACTAATTAATAATTTTAAGAGATATAACCGGCGTTTTTCTCCACCAGACAGTTTGCCAATCAGTGTGCCATGCATAAAACGAGGAAATAAAAAGCGCTCTAACATTTCAGCGACCCCAACGCTGCTTCCATCACTGCGTTTCACTTCTTCTGCTGCTTCTTGCAAATAAGCAATCATCCGTTGATTAGGATCCATTTCTTCGTTTTGCTGGGTATAATAGCCAATTCGGACGGTTTCACCGATACTATATAGGCCACTCTCTAAAGGAATGCGGCCAGCTAAAATATTTAATAACGTGGATTTGCCTGCACCGTTTTTACCAGTAATGCCAATTCGATCGTTTGCTTGAATGAGTAAATTAAAGTCTTTCAAAAGCTGTTTGTGATCAATGGCATAATTTCCTTCCTTGATTTCCAGAACTTTTTTCCCTAAACGCTGCGTGGCAAAGTCTGCTTCTAAGGTGCCATTGGTTTGTACCTGATGCAAGTTTTCTTTTAAATCCTGAAACCGATCAATTCTTGCTTGCTGTTTCGTTCCTCGTGCTTGAACGCCCGCTCGCATCCACGCTAGTTCTTGTTTGAAGAGCCGTTTTCTTTTTTCTTCTTGCTCTACAGCGACACGTTCACGTTCGGCTTTTTCCATTACATACGTTTCATAGTTTCCTTTGTATTCATACAGTTTTCCAAAAGAAAGTTCGAAAATCCGATTGGTTACTCGATCTAAAAAGTAGCGGTCATGGGTCACCATTAAAACCGCACCACGATAGTTATTTAAAAAGTTTTCTAGCCATTCAATCGTTTCATAATCCAGATGGTTCGTTGGTTCATCCAATAACAGTAAATCAGGCGCTTCAATTAAGACTTGCGCCAAGCTTACTCGTTTTAACTGCCCACCAGAAAGCTCACCTATTTTCTTTTCCAATGTGGGAATGCCTAATTTTTGTAAAATAATTTTTGCATTGGTATCTGCTGTCCAAGCATCTTGTTTATTCATGGCTTCTTCTGCTTGCGTGTAACGTCTTTGAACCCCTTCGTCTAAACCATTCTCACTTAAAGCAGCTAACGCTAATTCATAATTTTTGACCGCTTTTATGATCGGGCTGTCTCCCTGAAACACGGCTTCTGCAATCGTAATATTCTCGTCAAATGTTTGATTCTGGGAAAGGTACCCAATTTGATAATCACTTGGCTGCTGAATCGCAGCAAGATCACCATCACCGCTATCTACGCCAGCAATGATATTTAATAAACTGGTTTTCCCTGTGCCGTTAATCCCAATTAAACCAATGCGATCTTTTTCATGAATCAAAAAAGAAAGATGATCAAATAGTGTTTTTTCCCCATATGTTTTGGTTAAATCTGTTACTTTTAATTCTTTCACCGACACTACCAACTCCTTCTATTTTGGTCTTGCTTATTGTATCAAAAATTGGATTATAAAAAAAGTGCATGAGATAAAAATCGTCTTGGTTTCATCTCATACACTATTACTTATTCTTTATTAAAATTTTTAACAAATCGTTTCAGCGGAACGTTATTCACTTCGCCGCTAATCGAATAACTCTCTAATAAATTGACATTTTTTCGTAACTCGTTCGCTTCGATAATTGAAATGCGTTCAGATTGTTCATAATGATCAATCATCCGTCGTTCTTCTTGGAAGCCTAATAATAGGTCTTTGACATAGTCTGTCTCCGTATGAACAATATACGAATCAATAAATTCGCCTTTTTCAAACTTATGGGCTAAATCCAAGCGTCCGTCAATGAAGAAATCAATTAAATCATCATCATAGACACCGCGCAAATTATCTAAACTCTTCAGAATAACTTGAGAATTTCTTAGAAAAACTTGGCGAATATTTTCTAGTTCTTCATTTCGTAATTCTTTTTCTTCTTCAGAAGCTTCACCACGATTGAAAAATAGCTTAGGATGTAAAAGAATCGAAATGATTTGTCGAGCAAATAATAACCAAAAGCCTACAATCGATAATAATTGTTTGGCAATCGACCGTTGCATCCGTGTAATCAAGCGTTGATACATACGATAACTTCTGACACTAATTTCTCCTTGTTTCAGACTTTCTTCTAGGCCGTCTCGTTCAATGGACACAATTAACGTCCGCAACTCTTGCACTTCTTGTTTTCGTTCTGCACTTAGCTGCTCGGTATACAATTCTTTTAAACGATCCTGATAATTTTCAATGACCGCATTCATTTCACCACGAGGATTCTCTTCATTTTGCTGTTTTAAGACATCAATGACATCACGTAATAAATCAATTTCGACTGACTCTTCATTTTCCACTTCTGTCTCTGAATCAGTTAAAAATGGTAAAACTAGAATCCCGCCAATCAGAGTCACCAAAATAACACAAGCCGTAATGAATAGTAATAACGGTCGTTCTTTAAAATGCTCCCCGTTAATCGCTGTTGGCAAAATAAAGATGGTGGCTAAACTCACTGTTCCTTTAACACCGCCAAAAGTTAAAATCAGCATTTCATTCATTGCGTTTTTAACTTTCTTAAGTCCATGTTGAAGCGTGTAAACACTGAAAATGGCTAAGAAACGAATCAAAAAGACAACGGCGCTAATAATTAGAACAACCATTAGTAGGAACCAGTTTGAATATTGTTGGTCAATCCAAATTGGCGAAAACACTTGAGAAAGTTCAATTCCTAAGAATAAGAAAACTAAGGCATTTAAGGTGAACTCAATCATACTCCAAATACTTTCGCCAACATTTGACAGCTCTGCTTCAAAAAGCGAAACTTTTTTCAAACTAGACGCTTGCATAATTCCAGCAATCACAGCAGCAATAATTCCAGAAACGCCAATCAACTCTGAAATTAAATAAGCAATAAATGGCAAGAGTAATTCAATCAACAAGTAGCCTGTAACATCTTTTGCCACTGCAGTTTCAAGTAAATGAACAATTTGCTGTTTTAATAGAACTAACACGATTCCGACTACCGCTCCACCAATACTGGAAATAACCAAGGTCCCTGCCGCTTCCACCGGCGAAAATGACCCCGTTAATAAAGCCGCTAATGCAAATTGAAAGGCTGTAACGCCTGATGCATCATTAATGAGTCCTTCACCAGATAAAATGTTCATCGAACGTTCAGGAATGTCAATTCGACCTGATAACGAACCTACCGCCACCGCATCCGTTGGTCCTAGAGCCGCTCCAAAAGCGAAGCAAGCGGCTAATGGTAAAGTAGGCAAAATCATATGCAGGGTCCAGCCGACTCCGACTAAAGTGATTAACACACCAAAAAAGGCCAAGAAAAGAATCATCCCGAAATTTTTCATCATTGCTTTCAGATTGATTAGCTCCCCTTCTCTAAATAAAAGCGGTGCAATAATCATTACTAAAAACACTTCAGGCTCAAATTCAATTTCCTGCCCCATTTTAGTTAAACCAATTAGAACGCCTACAATAATTTGCACAATTGGCAGCGGAATGACGGGAACAATCCGGTTGAATATGTTTGAGAAGGTAATAGACAGTGCAAAAACAATGATTAGAAAGGTAAATTCCATCCTATCATTCCCTTCTATATTAAATTTTTATTGACTTACCGATCAAAACATTTAAGTAATTTTTTCTTTTTAAGAATAATTTTCTTTTCAACTTCTTCTAACTCAGAACTGCGTTCGCAAAGTTCCAATTGAGCGCGTCGTGCTTCTAAACGAAGAAGTTCTCCTTTAATTAATTCAATTTTTTTGTAGCGTAAGAAATTTTTCTTTTGCATACGTTCTGCAAAGTGTTGTCGTTTTTCTTCAGGGATTGCTTGATATTTCTTTTTCAAGTCAGCGACACACTTTTCAAATTCTTCACTCACCGAAACAACTTCCTTCCAAAATTTAATCTGACTAATTATAACAAATTTTACCAAAAGTACAAGCAAAATTGCTTTCTTTTTTTCAAAAGAAATTCAGACAAAACTTAACGCGGGAAAAGCTGATTTCTAGGAGCTGAACATGGTTAATCTTCATTAACAATAATATCAATTTCTGCCTCTTCATTCATCCGTGTTGAAAGAAAAAGAACCATTTCTTCTAGTGGCGCAGAAAAGCGTAAAACCACCCCTCTTCTGCCTTTTTTTAAATACCCTAAACGAATACCGTTCGGTTTTTGAACAAGGACAATCTTTTCGATATCTTTAAAGGCCGTGCCCCGATTGTCAAAAGGATGCGTAATAATACAATTCTCCGCAAAACCTCTTGCATCGTAAAGAAAACTGAAGATAATCAAAATATATAACACACTTCGAATCATTTCAATTTTATCTCCTGCCGAAAATGCATTGGCCAGAATCATTAAACTAAAAAAAGCAACTAGATATTTTGTTGTAGGATGTTTTGCAGCCGGAATTACAATACTTTTACGTACGAAGTAAAAGTAACCATACATAACGACGACAAATAAAAATAGCAATAACGTAAATCCATCGATAATCACAAACGACTCCTTTATTTCTTTTTCTTTTGAATATCTGTTAATATATCATTTATTTCTTTAATTTCTTTTTTTGATTCGTTAATCTTTTTGATAACCGCCTCACGGTTTTTTCCAGGCGGTAAGTCAATTGATTCTTGGTAGTAGTTTGCTAAAGCTTGAACTTTTTTCATTTTTTCGCTTTGCAACAAGGCTATATTTCTTTTCATTTAACCGCCTCCTCTTCCTTAGTATACATTACTTTGTAAGGAATTGCTTAATTTGCAAGATATTTTCTAATAAAAAGGAGTAATTTTACATTTTCTTATAAACAAAAAGTGTTCGACTGAGTAACACCAGCGAACGATAAAATAATAGAATAAAAAATGAGACAGAAGTAGTTTACTTTTGTCTCATCTTTTATTATTGAGCTGAAATCGCTAAACCAATTGCTTTTTCCCCTAGGTGGGTCCCGATAACTGGACCAAAATGACCGATTTCAATTTCTGCATTTGGGTATAGCTTTTGTAATTTTGCTTGTTCTTTTTCAGCAACGATGCGGTTATTAGCATGAATCACATACAGTTTAACTGGTGCTTCAATCCCTGCGTTTCGTTCACCAATAATCTTTTCTGCACGAGCAAAAGCTTTCTTTGTTGAACGGATTTTTTCAAATAATACAATCTTTCCATCTTCAAAAGTCAATATAGGTTTAATCTTCAATAGTCCAGCAATCAAGGCTGCGCCATTCGTTAAGCGACCGCCACGAACTAAGTTGTTCAGATCTTCTACAATTAGATATGCATACGTATTGTCACGAATTAAATCTAATTTGGCAAAAATTTCTTCTAAGCTGGCTTTTTCTTCTGTTAAATCTAAAGCAGCTTCTACCATGTGTCCCATTGGCATACTTGTAATTTTTGAGTCATATGGATACAAAGCAACGCCTGGGATTTCATCAGTAAGTCCGTGCAATGTATGAACAAAACCAGAGATTCCTGAAGAAAGATGAATGCTGATGATGGTGTCGTACCCTTGTTCAGCGATTGATTTGTAAAGCTCTAACACTTCTCCTAAAGCAGGTTGTGAAGTCGTCGGAAATTCTTTACTATTATTTAGCAATGCATAATATTCATCTGCTTCAATGTCAATGCCTTCGTTGTATATTTTTCCATCTAAAATGACTGGGATGGGAATTACAAAAAGATTCGGATGATCTTTAATGCGCTCGGGTAAATAAGCTGTACTATCTGTCACAATAGCAATTTTCATTTTGTAACCTCGTTTCACTAATTTTCCACGTTGTTTCTAATATAGCATAAAAAAGGATATTTTAAAATGCTTTCCTTATTCGTTCAGGAATTTTTCGATGGCGTCAGCATTTTTTTGTTCATCTACTTCTAAAATACTGCCTGCATAAGAGGATTCACCAAAATTCCAAGAATCTGGTACCGGAACCGATAATGACTCAACCCCTGCTTTTCCTTTAATCAGCAATGATGGTCCGTTCGTTAGCATGAAACTGACAGGCACATCTGTCGACATATAACCGACTAATTTTCCAAGTGATTCTGGGGTTCTTAATAAAGTCATTGGGTTTTTCATTTGGCTCATTACAGCTGACATAACTTGTTGTTGGCGACGAACCCGACCAAAGTCGCCTTCTTCATCCATCCTAAAGCGAGCGTATTGAAGTAAGACATGTCCATCCATGACCTGTTGCCCTTTTTCAATATCAACACCATCTAAATTCAGTGATTTTTCTGCATCGATTTTGACACCTTTTGGAAACATAGAGTCAACAATTTTTTCAAATGATTGGAAATCTACCTTAGCATAATATTTCGTATCTAAATTAAAGTTTTGTTTTAACGTTTCACGAACCAATTCAGCACCGCCATAAGCGTATGCGGCATTAATTTTATTCGGCCCGACACCAGGAATGTCCACGAATGTATCACGCATAAATGAAATTAATTTCGGTTTTTTTGATGGTCCATTTAGTTGGAGAACCATTATTGTGTCGGCTCGTCCAGCATCTTCCCCACGTGTATCGCTGCCAAGAATTAAAATATTCTTAGCCCCATTGCTACTTTTGACACCATTAAATGTTTCTACTTTTTCTTGAGGCAACGAGTCATCATGTTCTGCTGCAGATTTTCCTTTTAAAAACATGACTGTACTATAGGCAAATAACAGAATCAATAGGATCACTAGCCATTTGAAAAAGCGTTTTGTTTTTGATTTTTTACGTTTCTTTTTTGGTTTCTTGTCTTTTTTTCCGCGGGGTGGTTGGTCAGAACCGTTGCCGCCACCTGAATCTGTTTGATGTCGCCTCTCCCTTCTGCGACTGTCCTCAGTATAGCTGTCTTCGTAAACTGGCTCTTGAAGGCTTTCAGCTAGTTCTTCTGGTTCTTCTTCTCTATGTTCACCCATTGATTTTCGGGGATTAAAGGTCTTTTTATGCTCTGCTGGTCTCGATTTTTCATGAATATGTTTATAACGATCTACACGACTCATCGTGTCACTCCTTTACCTCTGTGTTTTATCACCTTTCTTAGGATACCTCATTTCGCAGGAAATTCCTATTACAAATATGTAATTTAATAAAAAATGAAACTCACTTTATCTAATAAGTAAGCTTCATTTTCATTTTTAACTCTTTAAAGTGTGGACAAAACATAGATCGGGTAATCCCCTAAAATTTTTATTTCTGCGCCAATCAGTTCCAGTTCTGTTAAAGCTGCTTCAATTAGTTTTTCTGGTTGATCATTCACTAAGTCCATTAAAAAGAAGTACTCTCCGAGCTTTGTTTTCAACGGCCGCGATTCTATTTTGCTAAGATTAATCCCTCGCCAACTAAACACGCTTAATGCTTTGTGTAAAGAGCCAGGAACATTACTTGGCATCGTAATCGCCAGCGTTATTTTTTTCTCAGATAGCGGGAAAGAAATCGCTAAATTTTCAGAACCAAGAACCCAAAATCGGGTTTGATTTACCGATAAATCTTGTATATTTTTTTCAACAATGGTCAAATCATACATTTCCGCAGAAAGTTTTGGTGCAATAGCTGCAAAAGGTAATTCTGGATGTTCTGCAATGTATTTGGCGGCGTAAGCTGTTGAAGGCGTTGCTTCTAAAATCGCTTCTGGAAAGTTTTTCTCTAGAAACATCTGCGATTGAGCTAATGCTTGCGGATGTGATAAAATTTTCTGACTTTGTTGCCAGATCGCTTGATTCTCTTTTGCCACCATTAATTGTTGTTGAATCGGTAAAACTAACTCTGCTTGGACAGGTAACTGCGCTTGATGATACAAATAATCTATCGATGCGTTAACAGTTCCTTCAATCGTGTTTTCTATTGGAATAATGCTGCATGCCACTTCTTGCTGTTCAATTGCTTTCAAGCAAGCTGGAATCGATGCGTACGGTATCAATGTAGCATCAGGAAAAGCAGCCAACGTTGCACTGTACGTAAAGGAACCAATCGGACCTAAATAACCAACTTTCATCGTTTCTCTACTCCTTTAATTGTTGCAGAATTTCATGGATAATTTCTTCTGGTGAGCGATTGGTCGTATCAATTGTCATCTTCGCACATTCTTCATAAAAACTTTTACGAGACTCAAACAAAGTAATGATTTCTTTTGAAGAACGTTCTATAGCTAAGGGCCGTTGGTTTTCAGTATCTTCTGTGATTCTTTTTAACAGCTCTTCTGGTGTCGCATGTAAATAAATCACTTGCTGAAAAGATTTTAATAAGCTACGATTTTCTGGTCCGACAACAATCCCGCCCCCAGTTGAAAGGACGGCTGTATTTTTTGACAGCTCCTTTAAAAGTTGGGTTTCCTGTTCTCGGAAAGCTGCTTCACCATATTTTTCGAAATAGTCAGGAATTGAGCGTCCTATTTTTTCAATTAACGCTGTATCTAAATCAAGATGAGGCATCTTTAGTTTATTGGCCAAACTTTGACCAATAGTTGTTTTACCCGCACCCATGAAACCAATTAAAACAATGCTTTCCATGGTTCGTTATCCTCCTTCGTTAACAACTTAAACGTTCTAAGTCGTCAAAAAATGCTGGATAAGAAACTGAAACTGCTTCAGCCTTATCTAATTCAACAGTGCCTTCTTTTACAAGTAATGCAGCAATTTGTAACATCATCCCGATACGATGATCCCCATAACTGGTAACTCTTCCACCATGTAAAGAAGTTGGCCCATGTATAATTAAGCCATCATCAGTAGGCGTGATGTCGGCGCCTAAAATTGTTAATTCTTTCGCTACTGCATCAATCCGATTGGTTTCTTTGACTTTCAATTCTTCTGCATCTCGAATGATTGTCGTGCCAGTAGCCTGAGTAGCTAACAAAGCAATAATCGGTAACTCATCAATTAAACGTGGGATAATAGCGCCACCAATCTCTGTAGCTGTTAATTGACTCGTTTTTACAAGTAAATCGCCAGAGTGATTGGCCTCATCTTCATTTAAAATAGTGACGGAACCGCCCATGTTTTTAATCACATCTAAAATACCTGTCCGCGTTTGATTTAAGCCAACATTTTTCAGAAGTATCTCGCTATCTGGGACTACTAAACCCGCAACTAAAAAGAAAGCCGCAGAAGAGATATCGCCAGGAACTACCACGTTTTGACCTGTTAATTGTTGTGGTCCAGTTAACATAATTTTTTTATCATCTACTTCAAGCGTCCCACCAAATTGTCGAATCATCTCTTCTGTATGATCACGTGTCTTTTCTTTCTCAACCACTACAGAAGTGCCCTCGGCTTGCAAAGCGGCGAATAAAATAGCCGATTTCACTTGAGCACTCGCAACAGGCATTGTGTAGTCAATAGGTTGTAAATTTTGAGTCCCGCGAATAGAAATTGGCGGAAACTCCGTTTGTTGAACCCCTTGACATTCCGCTCCCATTTGGTTTAAAGGAAGCATCACACGATTCATCGGTCGTTTAGCAATAGACGCATCACCAGCTAGGCGCGTTTCAAAGGGACAGCCAGCTAAAATGCCTAGCATTAGACGAATTGTTGTCCCTGAATTTCCAACATCAATTGTATTCTTCGCCTTTTTTAAGCCTGCAAATCCTTGCCCCTCAACGGTGATTGTCGTCCCGTCATCTTCAATGTTCACACCTAAAGAACGAAACGCCGCTAAGGTACTTAAACAATCTTCGCCTCTTAGAAAATTTGTAATCGTCGTTTTTCCAGAAGAAATCGCTCCAAACATAATACTTCTATGGGAAATCGATTTGTCGCTAGGAACCATCAGAGTCCCTTGTAAATGTTTCACATTTGTACGTAGTTGCACCCTCATCACCTCTTATTTTTCGTAACATGTATAGTTCGTTTTTTTAGATAAAATTTGTTTTGCAGCTTGGCAGTCTGGTTGATTTTTAAAAGACAATTGAAGAATCCCATAGATTTCTTCTCTCGTTTCTAAAATTTTAATATTTGTAAGAGAAAGGTCCGCTTCGCCTAAAATTTGCGTAATTTCAGCAATGATTCCTGGTTGATCTGGTACATCAACAAACAGATCATAGAAAGCTGGGATTGCGCCTTCTTTATGAATAGGCAATTGAGCACGTGTTTCTTTGGCTTTATCAAAAAAATTACGAATAGCTGGGGCGTTTTTTTCCGTTAACCATTGGCAAACAGTAGTCATCTCTTTTTGCCAATTTTCTAGTAAGTCCAATAATACTAAGCGATTGCTTAATAAAATATCCGTCCACATCGTTGCATCAGAGGAAGCAATTCGAGTAATATCTCTAAATCCTCCAGCCGCTAGCTGCTGTGCTCTAGGGTAAGTGGTATTCAGTTGCTGACTTTCGTTCACTAAAGCTGCGGCAACAATATGTGGCAAGTGACTTAGAGCACCAGTAATTTCATCATGTTCCTGTGCAGGCATCGTAATAAACTTCGCATGCGTTCCTTTTAATAACGTTTGTAACTCCTGAATCTGTTTGCTTTTTTCGCCATGGTCATCGGTAAAAATATAGTAGGCATTTTCAAACAAACGTTCATCAGCGGCTGTTACGCCGGATTTATGTGAACCAGCCATTGGATGACCACCAATAAAATTTTTCATGTTAAGCTTTGTTGCTAACTGATTAATTTCCACCTTGGTACTACCCACATCTGTGATCAGAGCAGTTTCTAGTGATAATTGGTTTAATTCTTCTAGTTGTACTAAAGTTGCTTTAACTGGGGAACAAAGAAAAATAATCTCTGCTCGTCTTGCCCCACTTGTTAAAGATTCAGCTATCTCATCAATTAGACCCGTTTTCTTAGCAAATTCAGTTGACTCCGCTTGATTATCAAAACCGATAATCTCACTGTTTGGATGCCCTTTTTTGATACACAAAGCCAGTGAACTCCCGATTAGCCCTAATCCTACGATTAAAATACGTTTCTTCATTTTTTCCCTCCATATACTTGCGACTTTCTTCCATTAAAAGTTTTGAGTATATAGACGATAACGTTTCACTGCTTCTTTCATTTGTTCAAATGAGTCACTATCAAATTTTTCGAGCATAGCCTTCGCTACTTCCGTTGCAACAACGGCTTCACAAACAACGCTAGCGGCCGGTACTGCCGTGCTATCAGAGCGCTCAACGCTGGCCTTATAAGGCTCTTTTGTATCAATATTTACGCTTTGCAATGGTTTATAAAGGGTTGGAATAGGTTTCATGACACCACGAACGATGATTGGCATTCCGTTGGTCATTCCTCCTTCAAAACCGCCTAAATTGTTGGAAGTTCTGGTATAACCTGTACTTTCGTCCCAAACAATCTCGTCCATCACTTGGCTACCAGGGCGTTGTGCCATTTCAAATCCAATGCCAAACTCAGCACCTTTAAAAGCATTGATGCTTACAACAGCCTGCGCAATTTTGGCATCTAGTTTACGATCCCATTGAACATAGCTCCCTAAGCCAGCTGGAACGCCACCCACAAGTACTTCTACTACCCCACCAATTGTATCGCCATTTTTCTTGGTTTGGTCAATTAGTTCTTTCATTTTTTCTTCTACGGAAGGATCTAATACGCGAACGGCAGATTGTTCAGATCGTTCTTGAATTTCACGAATCGTTAAATTTTCAGGAATCGTAGCTTCAATCCCACCTAATACCGCGACATGCCCAGCAACTTGGATATCCAATTCAGCTAAGAGTTTTTTAGCAACCGCACCAATCGCCACACGCATTGTTGTTTCTCGTGCCGAAGACCGTTCTAAAACATTCCGTAAATCATCATGTTGATATTTCATTCCACCGACTAAATCAGCATGTCCTGGACGTGGTTTGCTGACGCGGCGGATTTTCTTTTGTTTTTCAGGAACTGGCTCTACTGACATCACGGAGGTCCAATTTTTCCAGTCTTTGTTTTCGACAATCAACGTTACTGGTGAGCCAAGTGTTTTACCATGCCGAATACCCGAAGTAATACGTACTTGGTCTTTTTCAATTTTCATCCGTCCCCCACGACCGTAACCGCCTTGACGTCTTGCTAATTCTCGGTTAATCTCTTCGCTACTTAAAGGCAAGCCGGCTGGTAAGCCTTCAATAATAGCAGTTAATTCAGGTCCATGTGATTCGCCTGCTGTAATAAAGCGCATCTTAAATTCCTCCTTCTCTATTTAAAAATGCTCGAATTTCTTCCGTTGGTAAAGAGACAATTTTCGCTTGACCAATTTTTTCTAAGACAATGATTTTAATCTGTCCCCCACGTGTTTTTTTATCATGTGTAATTGCTTGATAGAGACGTTCTTCTGGCCAACGATCTGTCGTTACTGGTAAATGGAACTTTTCTAGCATGGTGACCAACTCTTGGGTAGTCCCAAGTGGGGAAAGCCCTCGTTGTTCTGCGACTTGAGTTATTTGAATCATTCCTAAAGAAACGCCTTCACCGTGAGCAATCACCCCGTAACCAGCTGTATTTTCTAATGCGTGGCCAATCGTATGCCCAAAATTCAGAATCAAACGTAAGCCCAAATCTAATTCATCTTCTTCGACGACATCACGTTTAATCTTGCAACAGGCCGTGATAATTTCTTCTGCATGTGCCACTAAATCTTGTTCATTTTCCAAAGAGGATAAACGGTGCCACAATTCAACATCAGCGATAGCTGCTGATTTTACAATTTCTGCAATTCCTTCACGAACACGTCTAGGTTCTAATGTTTTAAGTGTATTAGGATCAATTAAAACCCCATCTGGTTGGGCAAAAGTACCGACAAGATTTTTGGCTTTTTTAGTATTAACCGCTGTTTTACCTCCAATGCTACTATCTACTTGTGCCAGTAAGGTTGTTGGTACTTGCAAAAAGTGAATGCCGCGCATATAGGTTGAAGCGACAAATCCAGCTAGATCTCCCACAACGCCTCCACCTAAAGCAATTAGACCATCACTTCGAGTCAATTGCTGTTCCGCTAAAAAATCATAAAGCAGTTGAGCTGTTTCGAGGCTCTTACTTTGTTCACCTGCCGCTACAGCAATCAATGATGTTTCAAAACCAGCAGCTTGCAATTCTTTCTCAACAGCTGCGCCATATAATTTATTCACCGTTTCATCGGTAATAATCGCTACCCGTTGTGGCTGCCACAGGCTACGTACCCAGGTGCCAATTTTATCTAAGGCACCTGTTTCGATGGTTAAATCATATGAATGTGTAGGTAACGTTACGGTTAATTTCATGTCCTCTACTCCTCTGTCTTTACTAATCTTCTAAAGCATTAATTTCTTTCATTGCTTTTTCGATGATATGAACTTCTTTCATCATACGTAGGTAAGTTTTTTCATTCAAGGATTGTGGCCCATCTGACCACGCATTCGCTGGATCTGGGTGAATTTCTACAATCAAGCCGTCCGCACCTGAAGCAACACCTGCTCGGGCCATTGGCGGTACTAAATCCCAGATACCAACACCATGACTCGGATCAACAATAATTGGAAAATGACTTAATTTTTTAATTAAAGGCACCGCACTTAAATCAAGTGTATTGCGCGTAGCGGTTTCGTACGTACGAATCCCACGTTCAATGAAGATCACATTGAAATTTCCTTGCGCAGCAATGTATTCAGCTGCGTTTAGCCATTCATCAATCGTACCGGCAATCCCGCGTTTTAAGCCAATAGGTTTTCCAGTTTTACCAACCGCTTGTAATAACTTGAAATTTTGCATGTTGCGCGCACCGATTTGTAAAATGTCACTGTATTTTGCGACAAGTTCTAAATTCGCTTCATCCATCACTTCTGTAATGACTTGCATATCTAATTCATCAGCCGCTTGGCGAATGTATTTCAGTCCTTCTTCTTCTAGCCCTTGGAAAGCGTATGGCGACGTTCTAGGTTTAAATGCACCACCTCGTAAAATTGTTGCACCGCCAGCTTTAGCAATTCGCGCACATTCACGAATCTGATCTAAGCTTTCGATTGAACAAGGACCCGCCATCATGGTCATACTGCCGTCACCGATTTTAACACCGTTCACATCAACCACTGTATTCTCTGGATGAAATAAACGACTCGTTAGTTTGTAAGACAACGAAATGCGGACACTTTTTTCCACGCCTTCTAATGCTGTTAACTCTGCTTCAACTAATTTTTCTGTATCACCAATCAAGCCTATCACTGTTTTTCCATTATCTTGACTTGTTTGAGTAGTTAAGCCTGCACCTGTTACTAAATCAATGACTTGTTTCATTTGCTTTTCGGTTGCATTTTCTTTCATAATTACGATCATTATATTCTCTCCTCATGCCTTTAAACGGCGCTCTTTTTATCTATTTTCAATTTTACGTTTTACGACTGATACAGGCATTTTTTGTCCTGTCCATTGTTCAAAAGCAGCAGCTCCTTGATAAAGTAGCATGTCCAAGCCGTTGCTTGTTTCTGCGCCACGTAAACGGGCTTCTTTTAATAACTGTGTTTCTCTGGGATTATAAATAGCATCATACACGAATAACTTCGGTTGAATCATTGCATAATTTTCTATAGGACTACTATGTGCATGTGGATGCATACCCACACTCGTTGCATTAACTAACAAGACGCTTTCAGCAACATCTTTTGCTAGTTTTTCAGTATCCGCTAAATCGTTTAAATGAATTACACAGTTGGTTCGTTCAGTGAAATTTGCCAGTTTTTTTTGACTGTCGTTAAACCCCGCGCTTTTCCTGTTGTAAACGGCGATTTCTTTCACGCCATCTAAAGCAGCTTGGGCAATGATTGATAAGGCTGCACCACCTGTTCCTAAGATGGTCATTTTATTCTGAAAAACGTCAACCTTTTTCTCTTTCAAACTCCACATAAAACCAGTACCATCCGTGCTGTCTCCGTAAAGTTTTCCATCTTTGTTGACAATCGTATTAATCGCGCCAACCAGTTGGGCGGTAGGACTTAGTTCATCCATATAACTTACAGCCGCCACTTTATTGGGCATTGATAAGTTGGCCCCTAACATGTGAAACGTTCGAATCGCTTCAATTGCTTGTGGCAATGTCTCTTGTCCAACGTCAAACGCCAGATACCGAGCATCAACTCCTAAATTTTGAAATGCTGTATTATGAATCAACGGTGAAATACTGTGTTGGCTGGGTTTCGCGAATAACCCAGCTAAACGAGTAGATCCAGTTATTTCTTTCATCCTGTGTGCTCCTTTACGAAATTTTTTTAGTAAGTTTCTGAAATCCTAATTTTTGGCCAAACAAAAAGGATATTCACAGTAAATTTTAAGAAAAATCTACAGTGAATACCCTACAAAAAAGCAATATAAAAGCCACTATAGATTTTCTTAAATCTACATGGCTGAAAGTCATCTTAAATTTCCCTAGCCATTATAGATACAAACGTTTGTTGTCTGTACCCATAATGTTATGAATACAAACCTATCTAAAATAGCTAAAGTAAAAGTTATTCAGTTGTGTATGGTTTTTCTTCGTTGTTGTCATAAGAATCACTCCAAAACTGATTTAATTAAGAATTGTTAACAGTATACCGCTAGAAAAAACATGTGTCAACACTTATTCGCTTATTTTTTTGACTATTCCATTAAAAACAATGTTATTTTATTCGCCAAAAGACTAAAAAAGCCACAGGAACCAGTCATTTCACTGATTCCTGTGGGGCAAAAATTATTTTAATTCTTCAGCGTATACATCATCAACTGTTTGTGTTGGGTCGATAACAATGTATAAGTTTTTAGTTTTTTCGCTGACTTTTGTAGATTGATAGATGTTATCCAAGCCCTCATCTGTTTTATCTTTGTAAGGGAAATAAACTAAATCTGGTGTGCCATTTTTGTAAAGAATTTCCATACGTTCGATATCTTCATATTTTAAAGCACGAGAGAACATCCCTAATTCTAAGCCACCTAAGTTAATATCGTGGGTTTGAACATGATCTCCTTCTTGGAAAATTTCAATTTTGAACCCTTCACATGGATGAATTTCAACAAATTCACTACCATGGATACGGCCAAAACTTGTTGTAATATGTTTAATCCATAAATCACCAATAAAACGACGATCAATCGTCCAAGTTTCACCATTTCTGAAATAAAATTTAAGTCCTGTCATTTCTCTAGCCATAGCACAAATCTCCTTACTTAAAAATAATTTCTTACATTATTAGTTTACCATACTTTTGATAAACGGTCACAAACTTTCGCTGTAGATTCTTAATCTTTTGTTATTCTTTTTAAAAAAGAATCAATCTCAACTACTGCACGTTGGTGAGAACCTTTGGCAATTTTTCGTTCTCCTTCATAAGCAACAAATTCATAGCGTATTTTGTGTGCAGTCTGTTCAATGCTGGTCATCGTAACAACGATTGTCGCCCCTACCGCGGATGGATATAAGTGGCGCAATTCTAACACCGTTCCGACAGTTGTTTCCCCAACTGATAATTGGTCCTTCACAGCTTCTTTGGCTGTTTGTTCAATCATGGCAGCTAAAGCAGGGGTTCCTAAAACTTCTAAGTCACCAGAACCGAGCATTTTTGCCGTTTGTGATTCTTTCACCAAAAATTCTTTTGTAAACATTTCTGTTGGCATTATGCTTTCTCTCCTTTTGAACGTTGTTTTTTGGCAAACGAAAGCAGAACTTCTTGTTTATTCTCTAAGCTACCTTCAACAACGTGTTGCTCGATTTCAGCAATCAGTTCCCCTAACCATTTGCCTGGTGTTTCTTCTAAGACGGCTAAAAGGTCTTTTCCTGTTATGGCCAATTCATGTCTTTGATGGATGGGTAATGCCTTAACTAACTCTTTTGTTACTTGTACTTGACTCTCTTGTTGGTAATAATATAAAAGCCTTTCAACAAGTACTGCTGATTCTTCGCCTAATTCATAAAGCATCATTGGCTGCCAGTCGTTATTCAAACGAAAACGCAGACCACGTACTAATTGTGAAACGTTTTGAATTAATTGATTTGAAAGTTTCCAAGCCTTTAAGAAGGAGCGGATTTCTGCTTCTGGTAAATTCAATGATTGGATAAGTAACGTCCACGCTTCTGCTTCTGTTTCAATTTGACGAGCAGGCAAGTACATTAAACGAAAAAGTCCAGCCCCTTGTTCTCGTAATTTGGGACAATATTGATAGCATTCTGTTTCAATAAACGGAGCTAAGCCACCTTGTCGATTAACCCCTAAAAGCATTTTTACAAATTCAATCGTAATGCGTTCTACTGAAATTTTTTCTAATAAAGGATGAAATTCAGCGATAGCGGCTAAGGTTTTTTCTTCAATTTTAAAATCTAATTGGCTAGCAAAGCGTAAGCCCCGCATCATCCGCAGAGCATCTTCATGAAACCGCTCATGGGGATTGCCGACTGCACGAATGGTTTGATTAGTTAAATCTTCGATACCATCAAATAAATCAATGATTTCGCCTGTGCTGTCAAGCGCCAAGGCATTAATCGTAAAATCTCGCCGTTTTAAATCTTCTTTCAAGGAGCGAACAAAGGTGACTTCATCTGGTCGGCGAAAGTCTTGATAAGTTGACTCGGTACGAAAGGTTGTTACTTCATACTGTTGATCTTCCATCAATACAAGGACTGTGCCATGTTCGATGCCCACATCAACGGTTCGTTTAAAAATTTGCTTAATTTCTTCTGGATAGGCACTTGTCGCAATATCGACATCATGGATTGGTTTATTTAATAAAGCATCACGGACACTGCCCCCGACAAAATACGCTTCAAAGCCCTGTGCATTGATTTCACGAATAACGGGAGCGGCTTCTTTAAATTCGTTTGGAATAGTTGTCAATTTCATAGCATCTGTTCCAATCCGTAAAGTAGTTCTGTTCTCTGTACCACTTGCCGACAAGCTAACGCCACTCCTGTCATGAATGAACGCCGATCATAAGAATCATGCCGAATAGTGAGCCCTTCACCTACACTGCCAAATTGGACTTGTTGGTGTGCCACTAAACCAGGTAAGCGGACACTATGGATTCGCAGACCCTCGAAATCAGCCCCGCGTGCCCCTGGTATTGATTCTACCTCTTGCGGATTCCCTTGTTTTTTTGCTGGCCGAACTTCTTGAATCATTTCTGCAGTTTTTATAGCCGTTCCACTTGGTGCATCTAATTTGTTATCATGATGTAATTCAATGATTTCCACATCCGGAAAATACTGTGCCGCTTTTTGGGCAAATTGCATCATTAAAACTGCCCCAATTGCAAAATTTGGCGCAATTAAGCCGCCGATGGCTTTTTCTCGAGATAGGTTTGTCAATTCGTTGATTTGTTCCTCCGTAAAGCCTGTCGTCCCAACAACTGGCGCCATACCGTGTTCCAACGCAAAACGCGTATTTGGATAGGCGGCTTCAGGAACCGTAAAATCAATCCAAACATCTGGTTTGACAGCTAGGACTTCTTCTAAGCGCTGAAAAACGGGAATTGCTGTTTCATCATTGAAAGAAACAGTTTCTTGTGCTTCATGAGGATCATACACACCTACTAATTCAAAGTCTGCGGTTTCTAAGACCATTTGTGTAGCAGTACTGCCCATCCGTCCTTTAAACCCAGCGACAATTATTTTAATCATGTGTTTTCCCATCCTTTCTTTCAAAGCGATAGCGATCCCGCTTGTTAAATTTGGCCATATTTTCTTCAAAAACTTCGGTTAAATCA
This sequence comes from Enterococcus sp. HMSC078F03, assembly GCF_001811595.1. Taxonomy (NCBI): domain Bacteria; kingdom Bacillati; phylum Bacillota; class Bacilli; order Lactobacillales; family Enterococcaceae; genus Enterococcus; species Enterococcus sp. HMSC078F03. The sequence continues at coordinate 294,184 of NZ_KV805556.1, forward strand.
ATCTCTAAAGAATTTGCCATGCTAATCAATACAAAAAAGACATCTCCAAGTTCCTCTGATACTGTCTTTGGTTTTTCGTCTGCTTTTTTCTGTTTTTCACCATAATAATGATTGACTTCACGGGCTAATTCTCCGACCTCTTCCGTCAAACGAGCCATTTGTCCTAATGGTGAAAAATAGCCTGTTTTAAACTGTTGAATATAATCATCAACTTCTGTTTGCATCGATTGCAAACTACGTTGTTCTGATTCTGACATTTTACCCCAACCTTTCTTACTCTACCTCCTACATCTTATCAAAAACTCGGCTATCTGGAAAGGTTCTACTTGTTGTTTTATATAGAGAATGATACAGTTTATACTGTAAAAGGACGTGATTAAATGGAAGAACAAAGATTTTATTTTAAAGATGTGTTATTTATTGTATTAGGAAGCTGTATCTATGCCTTTGGTTTGGTTACTTTCAATATTGCCAATGACCTGGCCGAAGGTGGTGTCACAGGGATTACTTTGATTTTAAGAGCCTTATTTCATTTTAACCCAGCATATACGACATTATTAATCAATATTCCGCTCTTATTAATTGGTGGTAAAATTTTAGGCAAACGTTCCCTCTATTATACGCTAATTGGTACCGTGTCGTTATCGGTATTTTTGTGGTTTTGGCAAAAATTTCCTGTTGAAATTAATTTAGATCATGATTTATTGATTGCTGCTCTCTTAGCTGGTTTGGCCGCAGGATTCGGGAGTGGCCTTGTTTACCGCGTAGGCGGAACCACTGGTGGGACCGACGTCATTGCCCGCATTTTCGAAAAATACTTTGGGATTAGCATGGGCCGCTCGTTGTTACTTTTTGATGTTGCAGTCTTACTCCTCTCGTTGACCTATATTGATGTCAAACGAATGATGTATACTTTAATTGTGTCCTTTGTTTTCAGTCGTGTTGTCGATTCTGTACTCGACGGAGCCTATGCTGCGAAAGGAATTTTAATTGTTTCCAATCATTCCGAAGAAATCGGTCAAAGTTTAATGGCTTCTTTAGAACGTGGGGTAACATATTTAAATGGTGAAGGTGCTTATTCACAAGTGGAAAAACGGGTTCTCTACACGGTAGTCAGCCCTCGAGAAATAATGGAAGTCAAACGGATTGCTAATGAAATAGATGAAAAAGCCTTTGTGTCCATCATTAACGTACATGAAGCAATTGGCGAAGGCTTTACTTATGCAAAACCTAGCAAACAACGGCGCTTTAAATTAAAACAATAAATAAAACCCAGCATTTATTGAAAATGCTGGGTTTTATTTATTGTTGTTTCAAACGATTTAATTCATCGGATAATTCTAAAAACGCTTCTTTGTTGCCTGTTTCTAAAGCATCATCAATTTGAGCTTTAAGTAATGCCATTCGTTGCGTTTGTTCTTCTTGCTTAAAGTATTGATCAATCGCTCTGGCAACTTCCTGATCCACTTGTTCATTCCATGGCGCAAACGGATTATCTTCTAAAACAGATAAATACTGGCTCGTTTGCCATGCCTCTGGAAATACACATTCTAAATAAAGAGCTTTCCGCCAATTCATTCGAATCTCATGAAAAATTTGTTCCGGATCTGTAAATTCTTGTGCTTGGATAAAAAGCAATAACGGCTCCTTACCTAAACCATCTGCTACCACGCGGATCCCTCGATCAGTCTTCTCTACGTTCTCAACAAAATGAACATTATTTAAAATCGCATCGTGCGTTAATAAGTAATTTAAAATCCACAGTACTTCTCTTCTTCCAAAAGGCACTGTATTCACTAACCAAGTTAAAAATTTTTTCTTTTCTGATAAACTAACAAACATCGTCGTTTCCTATCTTTCTTCCATATCTGCTAGCACAGATTGCATGTCGACATCACCAGGTTCATGTTCCAAATAATGGTGCAACAAGTGTTTTGCTTTTTCAAGTTCGCCTTCTTCTCGTAAGAACAATGCGTATTCTTTTAGAAATTCTGGTTCGTGAGACAATTCTTGCGCTGCTTGTTCGTAATGAACTTTAGCGACGGCAAAGTCTTCTAATTCGTTGTACGCTTTTGCTAAGTTCCATTCAGCATAAGGATGATCCGTTTCCTCTAAATCATTTAAGATAGTAATTACTTCCTCAAAACGCTCTTCCGTGATGTAGAGATTACTTAAGGTCAAACGACTTTCATCTGTTTTCTCACCTAATTCCAAAGCTTTTAACAACCAATTTTCAGCACCAGCAATGTCGTGTAAGCGATAGGCATTTTCAGAGGCAAATTGGTATAACTCTACTTGGAATGGGTTTTCCGCAATTCCTTCTTCGATCACCGCTTTTGCTTCCTCTAATTGCTCTTCTTCTTGGAGCGCTTCCGCTAAATATAGATAAAGTGATTGATAATGTGGGTTTAGTGTTTTTAATTGCTGGAACAACGCAATGGCTTTTTGATTCTCATGTAACTGTAAATAAGTGAAAGCTAACTGGAATAAACGATCGTCTGTTTGTTCTTCTTTGACCGCGGCTTCCAAATAAGGAACTGCTTCTTCAAAATCACCTAACATGCTGTAACTACTTCCTAAGCGTTCGTTCAAGGAAATAGCAGAGATTTGCGCTGTCCCACTTTCTACAATGCTTTGATAACGAGTAATAGCCTCGACAAATTGACCATTTGTAAAATATAGTTCTCCCAAAGCAAATTGAATTAACGGCTCTTCTGGCATAAGATTGGCTGCTTCTTTTAATTTCGCTTCACTGACTTCTGGAATCCCTAAAACTTGGTACAAATCCGCAGTGACTAAGAGACTTTGGACATAACTGTCACTAGTTTCTGGAATTTTTTCTAAATAGATGAATGCGTCATCTATTTCATTATTTTCAATGGCGATTTCTGCTAATGGAATGTTTAAGCCATCTGCATCGGGAAATTGTTCCAACAATTGTTGGAAAATTTGTTTGGCTTCTTCTAGAAAACCTAAAGATAATAACGTTTCCCCTAAATCAGCTAAGGTATTTTCATCATCTTTCTTTAATGCTTCTTCAAACATTAACTGTGCTTCTGCTAAATTTTCAGCTTGTAATGCTTGAACCATTTTTTCACTATATGACATAATTTCCCCTCAAATCTCTTTTAAAATTTCTTGGTATCTTTCAATCGTTGTTAACAGTTGATCGGGCGTTGGCTTTAAAGCTGCTCCTAGTTGACCGATTTTTTCCAACACCATAGGAGGACCTAGTGTTTCTGTGTGAAGCAAAACTTGTTCTGCGTAATCAGCACTTAAAATTTCTTTTGGAAACGCCACCGGAAAACCTAAGCGAATAAACCAAACGATAAAATTTTTAAATTGAAAATCAAAGTGATTGACTTGCTGGCTCCATAAAACTTGTAACAACAATCCCAATAATCGTTTCATGGGACCTGATAACAAATGGCCATTTTCGGTTGTAGCAAAGGCCACTTCAAAAACTCGGCCAAATTGATCCACTTTTTCCCCTGCTTGTTCATACAAAGATAACAACTCGTCTAAAATACCATTAAATGACGTTTGATTCAACCGTTTTTTATCTGGATACGTTTGGTATAGCATTTGTAAATAAGTATAATCACAGACAAGACCCGCTCGAATAAAAACGAGCAAATCAATTAAAGGGGCAGCACCTTTTTTATTGGTCAAGGTACTATCAAACAAAATTTCTTCTGAATGATTTTCTATATGCATAGTTGCATGCTGTGCTTGCTGAATTGTGGCACTTGGTAAAAGTCCTTGCCGTAACGCTTGAACAGACACAGGCATCAGCCAACATTTGGAGGAACACTTACTTACTTGGTGCAGAAATGCGGTTAATTGTAGTACCCCTTCATTACCCAAACCAATCAATAAAACATCCTGATTTTCTGGCCAATCAGCTAAGAAACGTAACACACTTTCTAATTCTGATAAGTCATTGCAATGAACATCATTGCGACAAATATACCAGTTTAATCCCAACTGTTCCCCAAAGGCATAATTAATCTTCTCAGAAAAAAGATCATAGTAACGCTGATTCGCCAAAACAACGATTGACTCCGTCGTTACTGGTCGTTTTTTTAGGACGGAAGCAAATGTTTCTCCATAAATAATAGCGACCTTGTTTTCCCCTCTAGAATAGTTGTATTTCATTGATTCACCACCTTAAGACTGTTTCCTCTTCCTTTCACCCCAAGTCTAGCATAACCACTAAAAAACAGCTACTGGCAACAACTTATTTTTGTCCTTCATTCATAAATCTTTCTCTTTTTATCAAAAAAGCAAGGAGCGAGTGTCGAACCGTTCCCACTTGATTCTCGGAGCGAAGCACGTTTTTTCACCCAAGTTTCGTCACAATTTAACCTTTTAGCGTGCTGTTTCGACCACCTCTTAAAATAACATTTTCTATGTATGATTCAAAAAAGAACCCTTGGAAACCAAGGGTTCTAATTGTCTGTCTTATTTCACTGCATCTTTCAATGCTTTACCTGGTTTGAATGCAGGTACTTTGCTTGCAGCGATTTGAATTTCTTGTCCAGTTTGTGGGTTACGTCCTTTACGAGCTGCGCGTTCGCGAACTTCAAAGTTACCAAAACCGATTAATTGAACTTTTTCACCTTTAGCAAGAGTTTCTTGAATTGTTGAAAAGACAGCGTCTACTGCTGCAGTAGCATCTTTTTTAGTTAAACCAGTTGAAGATGCAACGTTTTCGATTAATTCTGCTTTATTTGCCATGGATCATTTCACCTCCTCTATAAGAGATACGATGTTTTTACACACCTAAAGTTCCGTCTATTTTTGAGTGGTCCAAAAACAGACAGCAAATATTGATCTGGTTCAATATTCTGTTAACAAGATAGCATAAGAAAGTTGTAATAGCAAGGTTTTTAGTGTATTTTAACCAGTTTTTTCAAAAAATAATCATTTTTTCTCAAAGTTGATAAATTTATTTGAATATCTAAAAAAAGTATGGTAGAATGCACTATTTTCGGCGTCGCGGAATGATTTTAATCGGTGTACCTTCAAACGTAAATGCTTTTCTGATTTGATTTTCTAAAAACCGGGCATAAGAAAAGTGCATTAGTTCTTCTTCGTTGACAAAAATAACAAATGTAGGTGGTTTGACTGCCACTTGTGTTGCATAAAAAATCTTCAAACGTTTTCCTTTATCGGTTGGTGTTGGATTAATTGCTACAGCATCCATTACAACGTCATTTAACAACGCTGAAGGAATCCGTAAGTTTTGATTCATACTTACTGTTTCAATTAGTTCAGGCAGTTTGTTTAAACGTTGTTTGGTTAATGCAGACACAAAAATAATAGGTGCATAATCTAAATATTGGAATTCATCACGAATTTCCGCTTCAAAATCACGCATTGTATTTGTATCTTTTTTAACTGTATCCCATTTGTTGACCACGATAATAATACCCCGACCTGCTTCATGGGCATAGCCCGCCACACGCTTGTCTTGCTCACGAATACCTTCTTCTGCATTCAAGACCATTAAAACAATGTCTGAGCGTTCAATCGCCCGCATTGCGCGCATGACGCTATATTTTTCAGTTGATTCGTATACTTTTCCACGTTTACGCATACCAGCCGTATCAATCATTAAGAACTTTTGACCTTCTTCAGATTCAAAATACGTATCGATTGCATCTCGCGTTGTTCCTTCAATATCTGAAACAATCACACGATCTTCACCAAGAATAGCATTAATCAATGATGATTTACCGACATTTGGACGCCCGATTAAACTAAATTTAATTGTATCTTCGTCCTCTTCTTCTGAAGTGTTAGGAAAATGTTTAACTGCTTCGTCTAACACATCGCCAATGCCTAAACCGTGACTACCAGAAACTGGGAAAGGATCCCCTAGTCCTAAAGCATAAAATTCATAAATATCATTACGCATTTCAGGATTGTCAACTTTATTAACAGCTAAGATCACTGGTTTATTACTACGATATAAAATTTTTGCTACTAACTCATCTGCATCAGTAATTCCTTCACGGCCACTAGCAACAAAGATAATCACATCTGCTTCATCAATCGCAATTTCTGCTTGGTGTTTGATTTGGTCCATAAATGGTTCGTCACCTAAATCAATCCCACCTGTATCAATAATACTAAATTCACGCCCTAACCATTCTCCAGTTGTATAAATACGGTCGCGTGTTACGCCAGGAGTATCTTCTACAATCGAGATACGCTCACCGGCAATGCGGTTAAAAATAGTCGATTTACCGACATTCGGTCTACCGACAATCGCAATAGTTGGATTTGCCATTTGATTCCCTCCTTGAGAATTTCAATCCTTACTAGTTTACCTAATCAAACCTTAAAGTGCAAGAAAAGTTTTAGTTTCTGCTGATTTTCTAACCAATTCAAGAAAAAATGAGTTTGACATAGCCGATCTATTTACGGCTATGTCAAACTCATAAATTTCAAGAAAGTAACGTGTTATTCCTCTTCTTTCGCATCAGATAAAGCGTCACCTAAAATATCGCCCATGGTAAAACCAGTATTTTCTTCAGGCAATTCATATTCCTGTTCTTCTTTTGGTTCTTCTTGAGACTCAGGTTTTGGTTCTAACGCTTTGATACTTAAAGCAATACGATGTTCCTCTGGATTAACTTCTAAAACTTTCACTTGTACTTGATCCCCTTCATGAAGGACTTCATGAGGCGTTGCAATATGCTTGTGAGAAATTTGAGAAATATGCACTAATCCTTCCACACCAGGGAAAACTTCCACAAACGCACCGAAGCTGGTTAAGCGTTTTACTGTTCCATCTAAAACAGTCCCAGCGGCTGCTTTTGTTTCGATATCTGTCCATGGTCCAGGCAATGTTTCTTTAATAGATAAAGAAATACGTCCTTCTTCTGGATTAATTGAAAGAATTTTTACTTGAACGTCTTCGCCAACAGTTAACGCATCACTTGGTTTGCCCACATGCTGATGAGCAATTTCAGAAACATGAACTAAACCATCCACGCCACCTAAATCAATGAATGCGCCGAAATCTGTTAAACGAGCTACTTTCCCTTCAACAACGTCTCCGTCATGTAAAGAAGAAAGTAATTCTTCTTTTTTCGATTCTTTTTCAGCTTCAACAACTGCTTTATGTGAAAGAATTAAGCGGTTTTCTGAAGGTTCGATTTCAATAATTTTAAATGCTAGTGTTTGACCTTTATATTCAGAAAAATCTGCAACAAAATGATCTTCAACCATTGAGGCAGGAACAAATCCGCGAACACCGACATCAACAACCAAACCACCTTTAACAACATTTGTAACAGGTGCTTCGATTACTTTGCCCGCTTGGAAATCTTGTTCAATTTCTTCCCAAACTTTTTTAGCATCTAAACGGCGTTTTGACAGTAAATAACTGCCGTTTTCTTTATCTTTGCCAATTGATGTGATAACAACTAAATCTAACACATCACCGACTTTCACAAGTTCGTGTACATCTTCAACTGGTAAAGTCGATAATTCCTTTGCAGGAACAACGCCTTCAACGCCCGCTCCTTCAATGCCGACAACAACTTGTTTGTCTTCGATGGCTAAAACTTCGCCTTTAACAATATCGCCAACACTGACTTCTTGAACGCTGTTCATTGCATCTTCCATTGTTTCGTTGTTTGCTACTTGTTTGTCTTCAAAATCTGTCATGCCTCTTATCCTCCTATGCCAACAAAAATTCCAAAACTTAGCTATATATACTTACATAGTACGAGATTTTTGTAAAAAAATAAAGCGATTTCTTCTATTTTTCTTAAAATTCTTTAAAAAAGTTCAAAACCTTTTTGTTTAATCACATTTTGTATGGCGGCGACGACTTCTTCAATCGTCAAGCCTGTTGTATCGATTTTCACAGCATCACTTGCTTGGACAAGGGGTGATACTTCTCTGGTTGAATCTAAATAATCCCGACGTTCAATCTCCGCCTTCAAGGTTTCAAAATCCGTCTCAATCCCTTTTTCTTGATTTTCTTTAAAACGACGTTCTGCACGTTCTTCAACGCTAGCCACCAAGAATATCTTTACTTCGGCCTTTGGTAAAACTGCAGTACCAATATCTCGACCATCCATGACAACTCCGCCGGCTTGACCAATTTTCTGTTGTAACGCCACCATTTCTTCTCTAACTTTTGCATGTTTTGAAACAGCTGAAACAGCATTCGTTACATCTGGCTGGCGAATCGCTTCGGTCACTTCATGACCATCGATAAAAACACGTTGGCCATTTTCTGCTTGCTGAAAAGAAATAGTGTGGTTGACACAAAGCGCTACTAATGGCTCTTCCGCTTGAATGTCGATTTGATTTTGCAAGGCCAAATACGTAATCGCTCGGTACATGGCCCCCGTGTCACAATACACATAATTCAATTGTTTTGCTAAAATTTTTGCAACTGTACTTTTGCCTGACGAAGCTGGTCCGTCAATAGCAATACTGATTTTCCCCATGAAAAAACTCCTTAACTGATATGCATCCTTTAAAATGCGCTTCTTCTTTTATATTAAAATCAGAAGAAAAGAACTTGGATTTAAACTGATGACGAGTTTCTAACGAAAAAGCAATAAGCCGAAATCCCTCGAAAGACGCAAAACATCTTTCGGAAATTTCTGCTTATTGGCATTCTCATGTAATCATCCGTCGCGGTTTAGCCCTTGAAAGTGCTGTCCAAACCTCTTTTTCTGGATTATTTAATACGTAATGGTTGTCCTGGATAAAACACAGATGTATCAATCCCAGGATTTAACGCTAAAATTTGTTCTAATGTCATTCCGTTACGTTCGGCAACTTGACGTGCCCCTTCGCCACTTTGAACGGTATCATAAACAGGTTGTTGGTTCTGCGCTTGTTGCTGTTGTTGATTTTGAGCTTCTTGTTGTTGCTGTTGCTGTTGCTGTTGTTGTGCTTGTTGGTCCTGTTGTTGCTGTGCAGCAGCATCTGAACTTGAAGGTGTTGTATTTTCAGCTGGTTGGCTGCTTGCTGGTTCTGAGCTTTCCACTGATTTTGACGTACTTTCTTTTTTCTTCTCTTTTGATGATGATTGGACTAATGAAGAAGATGGCTGGCTATTTTTGCTAGCACTTTCGTTCGGTTTCTTGTCTTGCATCATCCATAAGAAAGTCCCAATTGGAATGGCAATAATTAATAATAGCAAAATAACTAAAACAGTTAGAAATAATGAATTTCCTCGTTGCTGTTGGCGTTTTGCTAAACGAGAACCACCACCATTTTGATCAGGTTCATAAATTGATTGTTCCCATGGCTCACGAGCTTGGTTTTTCTTTTTGTCCTTTTTACTCACTGCTAATTTCCTCCTAAACTTCTCTCGCTTGTTATTATATCATAGCTTTTGCCAACTGCCGACTAAAAAAATGAATTAATCACGTTCTTTAAATAATTTTAGAAATTTAGAACGCCAATCTTCTTCATTTTGATTGCTGGTCTTGTTCGATTTTACTATTGAATCTTGGTAAATGTCAAAGAATAACGCACAATTATCACAACAAGTTTCCGGTGATTGTTTGACAATCGATTCTTGAAAATAAGTTTGAATCAACGTTCTTCGACAGGTTGTGGTTTCAATATACGTCAGCATCCCTCTTAATTGTGCTTGACGATCTTTTTCTTTCTCCTCTAAACGATGCTCTAGCTCTTCAAAAGAATAATCCTTGGCTAAATAGCCTTGGACCCATTTTTGTTGTAACTCGGTGGCATTTTCTAACAAACCTGCTTGTTCTTCTCCTTCAATCAGCGATTTTAAGGTCGCTCGATTCGCTCTTGTCTCTTCTAAGAAAAACCGATGAATAAATTCATCCCCTTTTTTATACAATAATAGCGCCCAACTTTTTTGACCATCACGTCCAGCTCGCCCGATTTCTTGCAGGTAATTTTCTAAGCTATCAGGCAAATCAAAATGAATCACTCCACGAACATCAGGTTTGTCGATTCCCATCCCAAAAGCATTCGTTGCACAAAGAATATCGATTTGATTATCAATAAATTGTTCTTGCAAGCGACTACGTTCACTAGCCTCCAAGCCCCCATGATAATAGGCCACCTTAAAACTGGTTTTTGCCTGAATAAGTTGACTAATTTGTTCTGTTTTGTTGCGCGTGGCGCAATAGATGATGATTTTACCAGCCGTTTTAGATAAGTAATCTAGTAACACTTCTTCTTTTTCTGACGTTTCCTTCACGAACAAGCCAATATTTTTTCGATTCACTGAAGAAAGAACTTCTTGATAGCTACCATGAGAAAATAATTGTTTTATAATTGCGTGCTGTACAACGGGTGTCGCTGTGGCAGTTAACGCCAAGGTCAAAGGAAAGTCTAGCTGTTTTTGGACCAGATCTAATTTACTATATTCAGGGCGAAAATCGACGCCCCACTGATAAACACAATGGGCTTCATCCACCACAAATAATGCAATTTTTTGGCGTTGTAACACACTAAGTACTTCTTGCTGCAAAAGCATTTCTGGGCTTAAAAACAGATAATCGTATTGGAACATTTCCGCTAAAATATAACGCTTTTCTGAATATTGTAACGTACTGTTTAAGGCAACCGCACCTTTAATTCCTTGTCTTTGTAATTGACGCACCTGATCTTCCATTAACGAAAGTAAAGGAGAAACAATTACCGTTAGTCCCTCTAACTTCTGGCCCACAAATTGATAACACAATGATTTACCAGTCCCTGTTGGCAAAACAGCCAATGTATTCATACCGTCAAGTAAGTTTGTAATCACTTCTTTTTGACCAGGCTTAAACGCTGCATAACCAAATCGAGTGAATAATTCTTGTTCTAATGTCAACAACACTCACTCCTTTTCTTGCCAAATTTGTTTGATTTGATATAAGCGGAAATCTAAATAAGAAAGCGTCTCTTCTTGGGCTCGCCAATCCCGATACACCCACAACCGCGGATCTTGTTCTGTTTGAGCCAAGTTTTGGAGCATTGCCTCCTTTTCAAGATAAACAGACGCCTGCAGCTGCCCTTGAATAGCCAACTCTAATAGATGGTCATGAATGGTACTCAGTTTTATTTTTCGCTGCTCAGCAATTTCTTGAAGTGTCTTACCTTCCGTTAACAATCGTTGAGTTTCTTGCATACTTTGGTTTAGATTTTTTTCTAGATACGGCCATACAAGCGTTTGTAAAGCAGGATAGTTTCCTCCGTACATTATCAACTGCAGTAAATGATGAACCGCTTGTGTATGCCACAAACGCTGTTCAAGAGCTGTCTTATGGCTTGTTAATTGCTGAGGAACTTTGCCAGTTTGCTGATAACCAGAAAGTTGCGCAACCAAATAGTCGCTTTCTGCTTCAGGTAGTAACTCAAACCCTCGCAACAGTTCTTCTTTGATTGATTGAATGCGCTGCTCTTTCTTGTCTTGTTGTAACCATCGTTTCAAATATAGTTGCGGAATCGGTGTTGATAAAAGTGGAATATACTGTTTTTCCTCAAATGATAAATACGAAGTCACTTGCACGGCAAATTGAATGAGTTGCCAACTTTCTTGATCACTTCTGCCAAAACGATAAAGATCAATTGCAGGATAATCCAGCAACGAAAAATGGTGCTCCTTTAAAAATAGTTGCCCTTCTTTTGTTAGTTGAATTTCATTTGTCTCTTTGTGATACTGAATTTGTTTCGCCTTCGAAAGTTTTTCAAGAATTTGAAAATAGGCTTGTTCGGAAATCGTTGGCCACCAGCCAATGAACCGTAAACAATCATATAAAAAACCATAAATCAAAACAGAGCTAGTCCGTTTGCCTTTTAAAAGATGATACAAAGTTGATGCACGTACCTTGTATCCGTGAGATAATAACGCTAAAATAAAAGTTGCTTCCATAGTAAACCTCTTTTAGATAGGATGTGTCACTGTTTATGCAATCACGTTTAGTTCCTGAAAAATGTATTGCTTGTGGACTTTGTCAAGTTTATGCGCCCAATATATTTGATTATGATGATCATGGGATTGTCCTTTTTAAAGACGAGCCGCATGCTCGACAACAATTTATTCCAGAAAACGAACGCGAGAATGTGTTAAAAGCGTACCGCAAATGTCCCACGCGTGCAATAGAAATAAGCAAAAATGAGTGCTAAATAATTTAGCACTCATTTTTGCTTAGAGTATTTTTTCGAGCCAAGCAAGTGTTTGTTCATCTATCGAAACAAACTGTAATTGTCCTTCTTTTAGCGGTTCTTTGACTAAATGAATTTGATCATTTAGGCCATTGATCCATTCATAACGAAGACCATTTTCTTTTGCTTTAGAATTTTTGGCTTCTAAATAATAATTGACATGGTAATTTTCTTTACCATCCAATTGTAGCGTATTAATGGTCACTTCAAAATCTGGTGAACCATCGGTCGATTTCTTTTCACGTAATCGTTCAAGTGCTTCTATAAAAGAAGGAAATTGAGGATTATTTTCCCCACCAACGAGATATTTTTCAGCAAATTCTGCACTATCCGTATGACTTTTCACTTGTTTGGCAAATGCTTGATAAAAGGTTTCTAGCGCTTTGCGGGCATCATAGTCGCTAGCTAACGGAAAATTCAATTGTAGCGTAGGATTATCGGAGAGCGCTTCGACAAAATCATTTTCACCAATCGTTTCTTTTGATGTTTGAATTTCTTCTCCATTAATCGTCTTTTTAAGTTGAATCGTCATCCCTTTGGACCAGAACAAAGGGCCAATCGTTTTGCTTCCATTCGTTAGCGTACCAACTTTCCGATCATTAATATAAATATCTGCGTCTGGCAGATTGCTCTCCACAACAAAATTCATTCGTTTAAAATCTAAAGGAATACTAGAAATATAATTTTCCTCTTCTAATAAACGATACTCTTCTGTGATAACAGGTTCGCCGGTGCTATCTTTCACTGTGGCTGTAAAGGTATATTGTCCTGGCGCTAAGGGGCCCAATTCCTTTTGATAAGTAGTTGAGTCGGAAGTGCCCACTTCCCGCCCGTTCATTGCCAGCGTCACACCGCGCTGATTTGTCGTTAACTGAACAGAAACAGGCGTTAAAATGAATTGATAACGGTGAAAGAAAAATGCTGTTTGACTCGTTTCACGAATAGTTAAACCATGTAGCTTTTTATCCTTTAATAGCGCTTTTTCTAATTTTTTTAGCTCAGTTGGATTTTTTTGATAATAAGTGATTAAAGGCTTAATGCTTTGCGGATTCACTTGAAATTCAGACTCGTTCGTCCTCATTTTTTTACTTAATTCTTGGGCATCACCATTCTCAATCGCTTCAATAAAATGAGAAATTTGTTGTTCCTTAGAAAAATAATGCGTCCCGAGAAAATAGCTACCCGTTCCAAGAACGATGAACACAAAAAGAAACACCCAGATCCAGCTTCTTTTTGATCTGAGAGGAGTAGATTCGTTCCCTTTATTCATTGATGGTTGTGCTTGGTTTTCCTCTTGATGCATTGATTCATTCATTAGCGGAGCGCCGCATTCTTCACAAAAGGACTCCGTATCACGATTCACGTGACGACAATTTTTACACTTTTTCACTCAGGAAAACTCCTCTTTCTTTGATGATTTCTATCATACCAAGGGAAAGTTAAAATTACAATGCAGATGGTTTAGTATTTTTTAACAGAATGATGACAGATTGTGACAACCTCTTTTCTTTTAGGCGTAAATTTTAAAAACCCACTGTCAAACATTGTTCAACAGCAGGTTTTTTTATCATTTATTTTGTTAACGGTGTTTTTTTCTGAATAGTATGTTGTTTTTTTGATAGCCATGGCAATAACTTCGCATGTAGTACTAGAAAAACACCACTGACTAAGAGGCCTTTAATAAGGTTGAATGGCACAATACCAATCGCCACATAGCTTGCTAAAGATGTTCCTAAAAATTGTTGTGTGGTCACACCATATAATTGTAAGTAAATGGGTGTAATGACAAAATAATTCGCAATACTCATGAAAATTGTCAAGGCTAAAATCCCACTTACTAAGCCCACTATCCGATTTGTACGGATATTTTTCTTTTTACCAAAGAAATAAAAAATTGGCAAGGTGAAGATACTACTTGCTAAAAAGCTAGCGAAATCTCCCACCATATTTTGCGGTGCTAGTCCGGTTAAGAACAGGTGTAGCAACGAACGAACAAAAGCAGTAATTACTCCTGCTAACGGTCCGTACAAGAACATTCCGAGTAGAATCGGAATATCACTAAAATCGATTTTCAAAAAACTAAACGCTGGCATAATCGGAAATGCCACAAATTGTAATACTGTACCGATTGCAGCCAACATTGCAATGCTGACCATTTTTTGTACCTTGTTGTTCATCTGAAATCCTCCAATTAAGGACCCATCTTCAACGAACTTTTTGATTCGCTTCTTTGTCATACAAAAAAACCCTATTTTTCTGCAGGGAAAAATAGAGTAGGATTATCTGATGAAAAAGCGTCTCAAATAAGCCCTATCTTCTTTATCCAGACTATACTGTCGGTATTGGAATTACACCAATTCAATCGTTAAAAACGAGTCGTGGACTATAACCACCGGTCGGGAATTACACCCTGCCCCTGAAGACGAACCTTGTATTATATTTTTTTACTTACTTAGTGTAACCGATTTGAACAATGAATGCAACTAACTAAGCTTTTTTATTAAATTTCATTGATTGTTTCGTTTCTCAAAAAAAACAATCCCTCCGCCATAAGCGCGAAGAGATCGAGTCATTTTATCTTATTTGGCTTGATTTAATAATTGACTGATTTCTTTTTTAGTTAAATCACGATATTGCCCTGGTCGCAATCCTTGTAAGGTCAACTCACCGTAACGTTCACGTTTTAATTTTTGAACTGGGAAACCAACAGCTTGAAACATTTTCTTCACTTGATGATTACGTCCTTCATGAATCGTTAATTCCACGACACTGCTACCTGTTTTAATGTCCGCTGAAAGAATTTGAAAATTGGCTGGTGCTGTGCGTTTGCCATCAATGCGAATGCCTTTGGCTAATGGCAATAGATCCCGTTTAGTTGGTACACCTTTAATTTTTGCTACGTAGACTTTATCTACTTCATGTTTAGGATGGGTTAATTTTTGTGAAAAACTTCCATCATTCGTTAAAAGTAACAACCCAGAAGTATCATAATCCAGACGACCGACTGGATAAATTCGCTCAGTAACATCTGTAAAATAATCCGTTACTACTTTACGGCCTTTGTCGTCAGATACTGCAGAAATAACCCCTCTTGGTTTATAGAATAAATAATAACCATATTCTTCTTGATAAATTGGTACACCATCAACCTCAACAGTATCTTGTTTACTTACTTGCGTTCCTAATTCTTTGACCACTTGGCCATTGACTTTTACGCGACCTTTGACAATTAATTCCTCTGCTTTGCGACGCGAAGTCACCCCAGCATGAGCAATTGCTTTTTGTAATCTTTCCATTGTTTAAGCTTCCTCGCCTTCTGTTGTTTCAGACATTGGGTTCGTTTCTTGATAACGATCAAAAAATAGATCCATTGGTAGTTCTTCTTCTAATTCATCTTCCATTTGTTGGATATCTGGTAATTCATCTAAACTTTTCAACCCAAAGTAATCCATAAAATACTTCGTTGTGCCATACAAAATCGCTCTACCAGGACCATCTACGCGGCCTTTTTCTTCTATTAACTGACGGGCAACTAACTTTTGGATAGAGCCAGAAGTCTGTACGCCACGAATTTCATCAATTTCAATACGCGAAATTGGTTGCTTATAAGCAATAATGGATAATGTTTCTAGCGCCGCTTGTGATAAGGCGTTCGACATAGGCGATTGCGCATATTTTTTTAGTAATGAGGCATATTTTTTCTTCGTTGTTAAGACAAAATGATTGCCGACTTCTAAAATATTCAACGCTGATTTATTGTCAGAAGCATAATGTTCTTTCAATTTCGTTAATTCTTCATAGGTTTTTGCTGTTGACTTCTCTAATAAGTACGCAAGCTCTTCCAAGCCAATTCCTTCTTCGCCAACCACAAATAAAATTGCTTCAATTTGACTAACTAATGTCACTGTGTTTCCTCCACCTCTGTTGTATCTTCCTGCTGGGTTTCTGTATTAAATAACAAAATTTCACTATAATTATTTTCTTGTTCAGCATAAATCACGCCCGTTTTCATTAATTCTAAAAGAGCCATGAACGTTGTCACAATTTCTTGTTTGGAATAAGAATCGAAGAAAGAGTCAAACGACACTGCCTTCCCTTTCTGTACTTGACGCATACGCTCTGAAATAGCGGAGATTTTTTCTTCGATGGAAACATCGTCACTGGCAACAGTTGTTTCAACAGGCTGGCGATTTTTTTTCTTTTCTAACATGGCATGAAAGGCTAGAAATAAATCAATTGTATTGATTTGATTAGGCGGTAGTGTTGTATCTTCCTCTTTATAATCATCCATATCCATTGGTTCTTTTGTATAATAGAGTTTACGTTCTTCTTCTTTTTCATGTAAAACAGTCGCTGCATATTTAAATTTCCGATACTCCAATAACTGAGCTACTAAAGCTTCCCGTGGGTCTTCCTCTTCAAAAAAATCTTCATCATCAATGATTTCAAGCTCTTGTTTTGGAAGCAACATCTGACTTTTAATAGCCATTAAGGTGGCAGCCATGACTAGATATTCTCCGGCGACTTCTAACTCTAAGGTTTGCATCGCATGAATATAAGACATGTATTGTTCAGTTACTGCTGTAATGGGAATGTCATAGATATCGATTTCTAATTTTTGAATTAAATGTAGTAGAAGATCCAGTGGTCCTTCAAAGACATCTAGTTTTAAATTAATTTCTTGCAAAAACGACACCTACTTTCTTTTCTCGACTTCCTAGTTTACCATAAATTTATTCGTTTGTGGGCATTCTCGCAAATTAAGCCCGAGGAAAATGTTCCTTATAAACATCTGCCATTCGTTGTTTGGTAATATGTGTATAAATTTGTGTCGTGGAGATATCTGCATGTCCTAATAATTCTTGCACGATTCTAAGATCTGCGCCATTTTCCAACAAATGTGTCGCAAAGCTATGCCGTAATGTATGCGGCGTAATATTTTTCTCTATCTGGGCTTCTCGAACAATCTGTTTTAAATTTTTCCAAATGCCCTGTCTAGATAACGGTTCACCATGATGGTTAACGAATAGGTGTGTTTCATTCGGATGATTTTTAATCAATTGAGGTCTGGCTTCGTTCATATAGCGCTCAATCCATTGAATCGCATAATCGCCTAAAGGAATAATTCGTTCTTTGTCCCCTTTTCCGATTGTTTGCAATAAACCAATGGATAAATGCAGATCCCCTAATTTTATTTCAATTAGCTCACTAACTCGCAGGCCCGTTGCATACATCACTTCTAAAATAGCACGATTCCGCATACCTAGTGGTTTACTTGTATCAGGCGTTTCAATTAATCGAGTCACTTCGTCAACAGATAATGTACTTGGCAATTTTTGAACTTTCTTGGGGGAGTCAATATGTTGCATCGGATTATGTTCGCTTAAGCGTTCTTGACGTAAAAATTGATGAAATCCTCTCAAACTAGAAATCATCCGAATCACACTTGCTGAAGCTTGCTGTTCTTCGTGAAGGGATTGCAAAAATTCTGTAATCATGTAACGGTCAACTTCGTCCCAAGAATGCAAGCCTTGTTCTTGTAAAAAGGCTACGTATTTTTTTAAATCTCGTTCGTAACTCCGTCGTGTGTTATTTGATAAGCCCCGCTCTATTTGTAAATAGTGTAAATAATCGACTAATTGTTCTTCCATTATCCTTCCCTCATTTCTAGTACTATCCTATCAGATTATGCCCTAGATTGCATGGGTAAATTCCAACTTATTCAAAAAAATCAACTGACAACAAAAGACTTGTTCACTAAGTCGTTAACTTAAGAACAAGTCTTTTGTTTTTGCTACTATTAGTAAAGAATAAATTTGTTATTTTATATATTTATCTAGAAAAGCAGCTACTGTTTCCTTATATTTTTCTGGGTTTTTATTATAAGCTTTCGCATGCTCTGCTCCAGGCACGACATATTTCTCTTTAGGTCCTTGGGTTGCATTATAAACTTCGTCTAACATACTAAACGGCACAAACGTATCATTTTCACCATGAATAAAGAGCATTGGTAAATGATTCTTTTGCAATTGCTTAACAGCGCTTGCTTCCCCAAAGAAATAGCCAGCTCTAAGTTTCGTAATCCCGCTAGTAACATTAACTAATGGGAAACTTGGTAAATTGAAAAGCTCTTTCAATTGATATTGCAACTCCTGATTGACTGTAGAATAGCCACAATCTTCCACAATGGCTTTCACGTTATCTGGTAATTTTTCCCCGCTCGTCATCATGACTGTAGCAGCACCCATACTGACACCGTATAAAGTGATTTGTTCTTGCTGACCATTTTCGGTTAAAACTTTCTCAATCCATTGGACATAATCTTTACGATCGGGCCAGCCGAACCCAATATAATCTCCTTGACTTTTCCCGTGACCACGCGCATCTGGCGCTAACACATTGTAGCCCCAATCATGATACATTTTCGCAAAGACAGACATCGTTTCTGCCGAACCCATATAACCATGCGCCATAATAACGGTACGATTACTTTTTTTGTCGGATGGTAAATAAATAGCCTTTAGACGTAGCCCATCTTCCGAAGTAATTGACCATTCTTGTCGATTTTTGTCATCTTTAAACCACGCGCCTTCAGGTGTCTGGACCACTTTTGACCCTGGGGTATTCTCATTTATAAAGTCTTTCTTTCCTGGAACTACTGCATAATTATAAAAATATAAGCCTGCCGCAATTAAACCAATTGCAATTACTACAATAAGCGCAATCAAAATTTTTAACCATCGATTCATCTACGTACTCCTTTTATTTAAACTGTATGATTCATTATAAGTTGTCGCCCTTTTTTTGACAACTACCATTCAAAGATTTAGCCATCTTTCTTTACCACTACAATGGGACAATTTTGTTGCGACAAAAAAAGCATAGCACAAAAATGTTACCTTTTGCGCTATGCTCCACTTATCTATTTATAGGAAACTAAAAATTATTTATTTTCAATAAGTTTAAAACTTGACCATGGTTTCAAAAATTCTAATAAGAAACGTTCGTCATCAGAAATACGACCAACCACATTTACACGGCCATCATTTTTCATTTCTTTTAAAGCAATTTGTGTTTCCCCTTTGTATTGTCCATAGCCAACGTTGTCAATCAAGACATCGCCTCGAACAATGTCTCTCGTTGTATGAGCTGGGAAAGGACGATCTTTATAGTAAACACGTGTCATTGTTGAACGCAAAACGTAATCAGAACGATCTCCACGATAACTGTGTAAGTTATCGAACAATGCAATTCTTTCATCTTCTGTGATTTCTGGTTCTGTATCCACTTTGATCGAAGGATACGGTGCATGAAAGGCTTCTGCCATTGCTGCTAATTCTGCTTCTGAGGCATAAGCATTTCCGACAGAAATATCATCGATTAACCCTGTTAAAACTAAATGCTTAACTTGCGTTGCAATTTCTAAATCGCGGTGGTCTTCCAAAGAACATAATCCATCTTGTGTCGGCCATGGCCCAAATGTAGCATCGTGTGAGTTCACAAACGCCATCGTATTTAAATTATATTTTCTAAATTTTTCTGAACAATAAACAAAATGATCATAGCCTAAGCCTGTATAGCGATGTGGATAGAAATTATGTGAGCCTAGTAAATTTTCTGTGTTTGGTGAGTAGGCCATAATATTATCAACATAACTTGTGCCTGAACTCATATTAATTTCAATTTTAATGCCATAAGGGTTTCTTGTCATATTCGCCTCTTCTTGCCCAGTAAAACCAAGATCTAAACGAATACCGTAAGCGCCCATATCATGGAAAAATGATAAATCATCATAAGAGATGCCTAATTGTTCGAACAATGCAGGATTAATATCGACCATCACTTCCATACCTAATTGGTTGGCGTAATCTACGACTTTTTTAAACTCTGCTAATACCTTTTCCCGATCATCATTGATTTGCAATAAACTAGTAAAGACACGCTTAAAGCCGTATTTATGAGCCAAATCCAAATATGCTTTGTCCTTTTCAAATGTTGAACGTTCTGGATAAATTGAAATACCTAATTTTCCCATGTGATTGCCTCCTAAATTGTAAAACATAATAATGTATCTGCTTACATTGTAACAAAAAAAACAAAAGTGGTCTACACCTTTCCTATAGGAAATCTTATAAAAATTCCACTGGTTTGTTATCTTCTCTTTTGTTATGATAAAAAAGAACCTAATTGTCAGTGTGAAAGGAAGAGGAAAACAGATGAAACATAAGAAAATGCTTGCTGTTGCTTCAGTTGCAGCATTCACCTTGCTTTTAGCAGGCTGTAACACAACCAATAATAAAAGCACGACCGCAACGAGTGATTCTATCGCTAAATCCAGTGAAAGCAAAACAAAGGATTCGGTCGACTTAAATTCACTAGATTTACCACAACTAGATGACAAAGTTGCCGAAGATCAAGACTTAGTCCAAATGGTTACTTCAATGGGAAATATTGAAATCAAACTATTTCCTAAACAGGCTCCAAAAACTGTCGAGAACTTTATGAAACATGCCAAAGATGGCTATTATGATGGCTTGACTTTCCACCGCGTCATCAATAACTTTATGATCCAAGGCGGCGATCCTAGCGGTGATGGAACTGGCGGAAACAGCATCTGGAATAAACCATTTGAAGATGAATTTTCAAACCAGTTATATAACATTCGTGGCGCATTATCAATGGCGAATGCAGGGCCTAATACTAACGGCAGTCAGTTCTTTATTGTCCAAAATACAGATGATCAATCTGATGGTCTTTTATATGATGATTATCCAAAAGCAATCATTGATGCTTACAAAAAAGGCGGCTATCCTTCTCTTGATAAAAAACATACTGTTTTCGGTCAAGTAACCAAAGGAATGGATATTGTCGATAAAATTGCCAAAGTCGAAGTTGGTGCCAACGATAAACCAAAAACTGATGTTAAAATTGAAAAAATCAATATTCTTCAAGAAGCAAAAAAATAACAAAAAGTCAGAACGTATCTTCAGCGTACGTTCTGACTTTTTGTTATTTTTGAATCGCTTGTAATGCCTTTTCTGGCACTTGGTCTTGATTGACCTCTTCATACGTATTGATGTGGGCCCCTTTATTTGAGACTTTTAGATAATGATCTGTTTTTAATTCATGGTCCGCTGTGAAAGTTATTTCTCGCGTTTTGCCTTCCTCATCTGCGGCTACTTGCGTATAACTAGCAATTCCATAGCCATTAACACTATCGGCTTTCTTTGTTTTAACATACACATTTCCTTCTTTAACCAATGGATTTAATTGATCTAACACACCAGCTAATTCGCCAGAGTTCTTCTCTGCGTAAAACTTGGCCCCAAATAAACCACCACCAATAACAATTGCTGTCACCACTAAAAATTTAATAAATTTCATCACATAAATCCTCCCGAGTAATTATTCTCTGTTACTTCTTCCAAAGTATAGCAAGTTTTAAACAATCCTTCCTCGGGCGCAACGACCAGTTTTTTCTCAGACTTATGTCGTATTTTTGTTATTTTGAATAAATAACAAAACACTACTCTTCTATCAATAATTGACTTAATAATTGAATTTCTTGATTCTTAGTTAAGTCAATTGTTTTCATTGTAACCACTGTGGCTAAACCTAAATAGATTACCACCATTTTAGGAAATAATTCGACAAATTTTCCTTTGTCCATTTGTACATATTTTTTATCCAATAATAAACGCTCTTCAAAAAAAAGTTTGAAGCATTTGCTGCAATTCTTCTTCATAACCATGTGCTTTCATAAATAACGCCGTATAGATTTTTTGATGTTTTTGGGCAAATAATATAAAGTTCAGACCCAATGCAATCACTGGGTCTGAGGCACCAACGTCTGCTTTATAAAATAATTGCATACGATGAAATAACGATTTAATTAAGGTTCGTTTTAAATCGTCCATGTTGACAAATTCTAAATAAATTGGCTGCGTAGAAATCCCCATAGTATCTGCAATATTTCTAGCAGTTAAATTAGAAAAACCTTTATCTACTAAAATTTTTTCAGCTACGTTTAAGATTTTTTCCTTTGTATATACCTTCGTTCTAACCATTTTCATACCCCTTTTCTCTTTTAGTTAACAATAACTTTATTATGTTCACACAAAAGAAAACCATTTTCATTATATATATAATATTTTACACTTTTTTATGCGTTTCTTTTCTCAAAATTTTCTATACATTTCAAAAAAATTGAGAATTTTCATCACCTATAAACAAATAGGTCCAGAACAAAAGGTCATCACCTTTTGTTCTGGACACTAAACGGCTGCACTCTTTATTCTTCTATTTGTTTGCCTTGCTCTTTGGCAAGCTCATTTTTATCATAAGCTACAAAGAACGGATAGTAAATCAAGATGGCCACTAGAATTAAAACAATATTCAAAACAGCAGCACGCCAATCGCCACCTGTCGCCATAAAGGCGCCAATTGGCCCTGGTAAGGTCCAAGGTGCGGTAAAGACAACTTCACTTACTAAACCTAATTTAGTGGCAAACCAAGCAATCGTTGCTAAAACCATTGGTGCAAAGATAAAAGGAATCATTAAAATCGGATTTAAGACAATCGGTACACCGAAAATAACTGGCTCATTAATATTAAAAATAGACGGTGCTAAAATAGCTTTTCCTAGTTTTGAACCATATTCTGATTTTGCCCGAAAGGCTAATAATATAGCTAAGCCAATTGTGGCTCCAGCACCACCAATCCAAATGAACCATTGGTAAAAAGGCTCTGCCGCAATCCGAGGCAATGCTTCGCCAGCTGCTTTAGCAGTCGTGTTTTCCTCTAATAGTTGTAGCCATAGAGGACGCGCCAACGATCCTACGATTGAAGCACCGTGAATCCCAAAGAACCAGAAAAATGTGGTTAAAAAGACTAACAGCAAGACATTCAATAAAGAATCTGCTGCTTGAACTAGTGGTCCTACTAAGTTCCCTACAAATGTGTGCCAATCAAAGCCTAAATAATAAGTGATTGAACCAATCAATAACATGACAATTAACGTCGGCGTCAATGATTCAAATGAACGAGCAACAGCAGGTGGAACGTTATCAGGCATTGTAATTTTGAACTTAGACTTATCTGTTACTCGATAGATTTCGACAGCAATAATTGACGTCACAATCCCGACAAACATCCCTGCGCCACCCAAATTAGCCATTGGTAAAACAAACCCAGAAACGCCAGCTGCTTTACTGGCTTCTTCAGGAATCGCTACAGGTACTAATGTTAATAAAAAAGCAATCGTAGCCAAAATCCCTCCAGAGACTTGATCAAGATTATATGATTTCGCTAAACTAGCGCCAATGCCAAAAGTCGCATATAACGCCATAATGTACATTGTCATTCGGTAAGGCAGTAAGATTGTAGCAGCATTACTTGTTAAAAATTGAGTAATGCCCCAAGATTCTGGTAACGGCGGAAACGCAATAATTAGAAAAAAAGAACCGACAATAATTAAAGGTAATGTCGCAATAATTCCATCCCGCACCGCACGTAAATGGCGCTGATTGGCAATTTTAGCCATTGGTCCAGCTAGATGATTTTCAATCCAAACAGTCAGTTTATCTAACATAAATAACACTCTCCTCTGTTTTTCTCTTAAAAAATAACTCCTTTAATCAGCCATAAATAAGAGATAATCTCTAATAAAATAAGAGAAATTAAAAACAACCAAATAAAACGCTTACAAAAACCTGTTTTCGTTTCAATAAAATAATGACTATACGCTAACGCAAAAGCAATCCCAACAGGCAAAAAAATCATGGCACCAATATTAAACGGCAGATTGAAAGTCCATAATAAAACACTCGGCAACAGGACACCACATAAGAGCCCCATACTAAAAAGAAAACCAGCACTTTTAACTGAAAACTTAGGAACAATTGCTTGATTGTTTTCCATTTCAATTTCGCTCCTTTCGTTTGTTATTTTGTTACATTTAAAATTATAAGCTATTAAAAATATTATTTCAATCTATTCGCTGATTTAATACTAATTTTAAAATAAAAAACCAGTTCACTGAGTGAACTGGTTTTATGCTTATTCGACAAATTCAAATTCAAAATTACCAATCCGAACAATGTCGCCATCTTTCGCGCCACGTGCTCGTAATGCCTCATCGACACCCATACCACGTAATTGACGTGCAAAACGCATTACTGTTTCATCATGATCGAAATTCGTCATTTCAAATAATTTTTCTAATTTTTCACCAGATAAAACCCATGAAGCATCTGGTTCACGATCAATCGTAAATTCTGGACCTTCTGGTTGGAAGCCATAACGAACGGTTTCTTCCTCTACTACTTCATCTTCATATAATGGGAATTCAGGCGTTACTTCCAACAAGTCAGCTGTTGCATTTAATAAAGGTTCAATACCTTTACGAGTAACCCCAGAGATTGGGAAAATAGGTAGCTCATCAGCATACTCATCTGTGCGTTCCTTCGCAAGTTGCTCTTTAAATTTCGCTAAATTCTCTTCTGCTTCAGGCATGTCCATTTTATTGGCAACAATAATTTGAGGTCGCTCCATCAAACGTAAATTGTGTGAAGCCAATTCTTTATTGATTGCCAAATAATCTTCATAAGGATCGCGTCCTTCCATACCACTCATATCAATGACATGTAAAATAACACGCGTCCGTTCAATGTGGCGTAAAAACTGTGTTCCTAAGCCGACACCTTGAGAAGCTCCTTCAATTAAGCCTGGCAAATCTGCTGCAGCGAAGCTTCGACCGTCACTAGTAGTCACCATCCCTAAGTTTGGAACTAACGTCGTAAAATGATAGGCACCAATTTTCGGACGAGCGGACGAGATAACAGAGAGTAACGTTGATTTCCCTACAGAAGGAAACCCAACTAAGCCAACATCTGCTAAAACTTTTAATTCTAATTCGATTTTACGTTCTTGGCCCGGTTCGCCGTTTTCGGCAATTTCTGGTGCAGGGTTTCTTGGGGAAGCAAAGCGAATATTCCCGTGACCACCGCGTCCGCCTTTTGCTACTACTAAGGTCTGACCATTCTCAATTAAATCCCCAATTAAAGCTCCAGTTTCTGCATCACGAACTGTTGTACCTGGTGGAACTTTGACAAGTAAATCTTCTGAACCACGACCGTGCATTCCTTTACTCATACCATTTTCTCCAGGTGTCGCCTTAAAATGACGATTAAACCGGAAATCCATTAATGTGCGTAATCCTTCTTCAACAACTAAAACAACGTCGCCACCGCGACCGCCATCACCACCAGCGGGACCCCCGTCTGGTACATATTTTTCTCTACGGAAAGCAACCATTCCGTCGCCGCCTTTACCAGCTTTGACATCAATCGTCACTTGATCTAAAAACATGGACATATAATTTGTCCTCCTATTCTACTTCTACTATCTTTAATCACCTCAAAAAGCATGATTCGAAAGTCTTTATTATTGTATCGGGAAAACAACCGTTTGTCTAGCAATTCTAGTTAGTTATCGTTGGAAAAAGCAAAATTTCTCATGAATCTTTCGCTTTCTTTTTGTCGCTTCGCTATCAGTCTTTTGACAAAAAAATTTTAGAGGTTCATACTATAGATAGTTGAAGAAAATCACTTTTTCAGCAAGGGTCCAAAGAAACACAAACATCTAAAGGAGGAATTTTTGTTATGACAGTCAAAGTAGGAATTAACGGTTTTGGAAGAATTGGTCGTTTAGCCTTTCGCCGAATAAAAGAAGTTTCTGATGATATTGAAGTTGTGGCAATCAATGATTTGACTAGCCCAACAATGTTGGCTCACTTATTACAATTTGACTCTACGCATGGCACCTATCCTGGCACCGTGACAGCCACTGAAAATGGCATTGTGGTTGACGGCGAAGAAACCCGTGTCTACGCAGAACCAGATGCAAGTAAAATCCCTTGGGTTAAAGAAAACGGAGTAGACATTGTCCTTGAATGTACAGGTTTTTATACCTCTGAAGAAAAAGCACAAGCTCATTTAGATGCAGGTGTGAAACGTGTGGTTATCTCTGCTCCTGCAGGCGCAATGAAAACAATCGTTTACAACGTCAATGATGATACACTTGATGCCAACGATAAAATCATTTCTGCTGGTTCATGTACGACAAACTGTCTAGCACCGATGGCTTACTTCTTAAATAACGAATTCGGTATTGAAGTTGGTACCATGACAACTGTCCATGCCTACACATCAACACAAATGCTATTAGATGGCCCTGTTCGTGGCGGAAATCTTCGTGCGGCACGCTCTGCTGCAGACAATACTATTCCCCATTCAACTGGTGCTGCTAAAGCAATTGGCTTAGTTATTCCAGAACTTAATGGAAAATTACAAGGCCATGCCCAACGTGTTCCCGTTGTGGATGGATCCTTAACAGAATTAGTTAGCATTTTAAAAACAAAAGTAACAGCTGATCAAGTAAATGAAGCAATGAAAAAACACACCATTGATAACCCTTCTTTCGGTTATGATGATCGTGAAATTGTTTCTGGAGACATAATCGGCACGACAGAAGGTTCGATTTTTGACCCAACGCAAACAGAAGTAACGACAGCTGGCGATTTCCAATTAGTGAAAACTGTGGCTTGGTATGACAATGAATATGGTTTTACTTGCCAAATGATTCGCTTATTGGAAAAATTCGCTAATTTATAATTCCAATGAATAAAAAACTGCCTTGCATAAATTAATGCAAGGCAGTTTTTTTAATGTTTACTTTGACAACTTTGACAAATACCATGAAAAGTTAAGCGATGATCTTTGACTAAAAAATGATACCGACTTTCAACAATTTGCTCTACTTCACCAAGCAAGTCTTCTTCCACTTCCTCAATTGTGCCACATTCTAAGCATAACAAATGGTGGTGAAAGTGTTTGGCGCCTTCTTTTCTTAAATCATAGCGAGCTAAACCATCGTTAAAGCTCACTTTATCAACGACTTTTAAGTCTGTTAAAATTTCTAGCGTTCGATAGACTGTTGCTAGACCAATTTCCGGACTTTTTTGTTTTACCAAGAAGTAAATTTCTTCTGCTGATAAATGATCTTTTTCATTTTCCAATAATACAAGTACGGTTGCTTCCCGTTGTGGTGTTAATTTAAAGCCTGATTCATGTAATTGTTTTTTTGTCTTTTTTAAAGCAGCAGTCGAATCCATTATTACAGCTCCTTGTTTAGAATGATTACAAATTAAGAAACTTAATTTATCAATCAAATTAAAATAATTATAAAAGAAATAACTGTAATTTGCAAGATATTCTCAATTAGCTACCTTAATTTTTTTCTTTTGATTGTTCCAACGAGCCAATTAGAATTGTTTTACCATCTTCTTGTTTAATTAATTTTTGTTTCATTAAATGACCTAAAGCGCGTTTAAATTGAGCTTTACTAATGCCAAAGGTTTGTTTAATTTCATCAGGGCTTGATTTATCGGTGAAAGGAATTTGGTGATCGTTTGCTCTTTCTAAGAAAGTTAGAATCATTAACGCATCATCGCTGATTACTTCATGACTTCTTGGTTTTAATGAAAGATTCAATACGCCGTCCGGCCGCACGCCAATCACACGTCCCACTACTTTTTCACCTAAACGTGGTTCTTGGAAACGTTCAGAAGGATGGATAAATCCAATGTATAAATCATCAGTTAAAATATACGTTCCTGCAAGTTTCAGACGATACACATGCCCAGTTAAGTTTTGGTTTTGCATTTCAGCATTCCCGCGTTTTGCCATGGCTTTAAAGACTTTTTCATCTGCTAATTCGCCCCAAATGCGGTCTTTACTGTCCACTTTTAAAGTAACCATTACTCGGTCTTCTTTTTTAGGCCAAAGTTCCCGCATGGTTGGTAATTCATCCAACGAAATAACGACATCTTTATCTGGTAAGCCAACATCCACAAAGACACCTAAATCACGTCTCGTTCCTGTGACAGTACCAAAGCCATAGCTACCAATGCGCACAGTAGGAATTGTAGTTGTCAGTGCTGGCTCTTGTTTTTGATTTAAATAACCAAACCCTTCTACAGCCTCCCCTATAGCATGCGTACCTTCTTCTTTTTTTAAACGGAATGTGATGCCATTTTTTTGAACAAAATAAAATTGTTCATTTTCATCGACCACAATGCCGGTAAATGTTGTTGCTAGTAATTCTCTCATTTATCATTAACTCCTCAAGGAAAATCAATCGAACAAAAGATTTCCGCTTTTGTTCGATTGTTTCTATTTTCTTTTATTGCCCTGCATTACGAGAAGCGTTCCCTTTGAACCAACCTGTTTTAGCATTGATTGTAACTAAATACATGTGAACATTTTTCTCTGTAGTGCCTTCTAATAATTTTGATTGATTGTTGGTTGCATAAAGATTGTAGTAACCTTCGCCATTCACAATTTTGGCAGGTTCTAAAGAATATCCGCCAGGAACCACATAGCCACGAGCAATCACTGTGTCTAAGACTTTTTCTTTCACACCTGGTGCCCATGTCCACGCTGGATTGCTACTATCAGCGATATCGGCAGCATCTGGCGCATAAAGCGGACTAGTGTACACCCCGTCACTGTTCGGTGCCGTGTAGCCATTCGCTTCTGTTTTTGCTGTTTCTTCCTTCTTAGCGTTCTCTTTTTTCGCGGCAGCAGCTTGTTTCGCTTGTTCTTCTGCTTGTTTTGCTTGCTCTGCGGCAGCTTGTTCTTCTGCAATTCTTTTCTGTTCTTCTTCAACCTTGGTTAACGCTTGGTCAGCTGTCGTGACTTGTTTGATCAGTTCTTTTTTCAGCTTATCACTTGTTACTTTATCTACTTCTGCCTTAGCAGCTTGATACGTGTCTCGATTCAGCTGATTGGTAGTTTTTCCATCTTTATAAATGACCTCAACCGCTTTTTTAGCTTTTTGTAATTGGTTGTATTGTTGGTTCGCTTGATCGATTGCTTGGTTCATCAATTGGTCAAACGGATCATTTCCTGTTAATTTCTTTATGGAAATTGGTTGATCAGCAGCTAGAATCGCCGGTTTCAACTCATTGCCATTGACAATCGGGGCCTCAAATAATTGGTTGATTTGTTGAATGATTTGTTGTTTCTCTTTCAATGTTTGAATTTGTTTATTTAATTGAGAATACTCTTCTGAATCTTTAATTTCCGCGACTTGTTTTGAGAGTTTTTCTGGACTAACAGTCACCATATCGGGTTTAATAAAAACTTGCTCCTTTGTGGTATAAAAGGCTGCTAGTTCATCTTTCAGCGTATCTGTTTTCTTGGATAGTGCCGCCGCCTCTTGCGCGGCAGCTTTTTGCGTTTGATCATGATACGCCCAAGCACTACCTCCAGCTAATAAAACAACCGCAAGCGCAACGAAAGCCACTTTTTTTGATGGTTTCTTTGGAGCAGGCGCTGGTTGAGCATTCCCAGTTTCATTCATCGGTGGTATCACACCTGAATCTGAAACTTTTTCCTCGGTTGTATCAGCTTCGCTCGGTTCCTCTAGCGACGCTGCACTTGTTAACCCTTCTTCAGAATCTGAAATGGATTCAGTTGGTGTTTCGGCTTGGGTTAATACTGCCTCACCGCTGTTTTCTAACTCTTGGGTCTCTGCTGTTTCTTCTGATGGATTTTCAGACATTTCTGTATCTGCTCGATGCGCTTGAATATAAGCTTGCAAAGTTTCGTTTGGTGTTACATCTTGATCTTCTATCGGTGGTTGTGAAAAAATTTCTTCTTCAGAAGTGGTAGAGATAACTTCAGTTCCTGAAATCTCTGTTAAAGCTTCCTCTTCTGACTTCACTGTCTCAGATACCTCAGCTGTTTCTGCTTCAACAGTAGTTGTTTCTTCTGTTGTTTCCTCTAAATTAACTGCTTCGTCCGTTGCTAGTTTTTCTTCTGTTGAATGAGTAGGCATCGCTTCTGTCGCTGGTATCGTTTCCTCCACCGAATCATGAGTCTCCTCACTAGCCCCTTCTTGAAGCACTGCTTCTGAATCAGAAACATCCTCTGAATCAGAGACTATTAAGTTATCTTCTATCGACTCTTCTTTTTTGTCATCATTACTTTCTTCTTCAGGTGATTCGCCAAACAGTTCCATCACATGGCCTAAGCTCATATCTTTTAACTCAGACCATTCAATATTCTCATTTAATTGATCTTCATGTTGTTCATTTTCCTGTGTTTTAAAATCTATATTTGTTGAAGTCGTTTCCGCTTCTTCTTTATCAACTGTTGTGTCAGTTAGTGAATAGCCACATGTTGGGCAGGTCGTTAATTCTGCATCGAATTCGTTCCCGCACTTCGGACATTTCTTTGTCATTCTTCCGCCTCACATTCTGCTAATATTCCATTACTTCTAATTTACCACAACTTGCGCCTTCTTCCAATAACTAGCAATGACATTTAGAGACTTTTTAAAAATCAAAAGCGGCTCTTCTCGCATGCACGAAAAGAGCCGCTAAACGGTATGTTTATTCTAAAAAGTCTTTTAATTGTTTTGAACGAGAAGGATGTCTTAGTTTTCTTAACGCTTTTGCTTCAATTTGACGAATACGTTCGCGAGTGACACCGAAAACTTTTCCGACTTCTTCTAGCGTACGTGTCCGACCATCATCTAAACCAAAACGTAAACGTAAAACATTTTCTTCACGGTCTGTTAAAGTATCCAGAACATCTTCTAGTTGTTCTTTTAACAATTCGTAAGCTGCATGTTCAGCAGGACTTGTAGCATCTTGGTCTTCAATGAAATCACCTAAATGTGAATCATCTTCTTCACCAATTGGTGTTTCTAAAGAGACTGGCTCTTGTGCGATTTTTAGGATTTCACGAACTTTTTCTGTTGGTAAATCCATTTCCGCACCAATTTCTTCTGGCGTTGGTTCTCTACCTAAATCTTGCAATAGTTGGCGTTGAATCCGAATCAATTTATTGATTGTTTCAACCATGTGAACAGGAATTCGAATTGTTCTAGCTTGGTCCGCAATTGCCCGCGTAATCGCTTGACGAATCCACCAAGTAGCATACGTAGAGAATTTGAACCCTTTACGGTAGTCAAATTTTTCAACAGCTTTCATTAAGCCCATATTACCTTCTTGAATTAAATCCAAGAATTGCATACCACGACCTACATATCGTTTGGCAATTGAAACAACCAAACGTAAGTTAGCTTCTGCTAAACGTTGTTTTGCTTCTTGATCGCCTTCTTCAATTTTAAGTGCCAATTCAACTTCTTCTGCAGCAGTTAATAATTGAACGCGCCCAATTTCTTTTAGGTACATACGCACGGGATCATTAATTTTAACACCTGTTGGCGCAGATAAGTCTTCTGCTTGGGCCTTTTCCGCTTCTTTTTCATCTTTTTTCAAGCTATGTTCACTTGGGTCTCCATTTTCATCGACTACGCTGATACCAGCATCTTCAACTTTTTGGATTAATTTTTCCATAGCTTCTGCATCCAAAGTATACGGTGTGGCTAATTGATTCGCTAAATCATCATAAACCACTGTTCCTTTAGGCTTGTTTTCTTTGATAAATGCTGCCACTGCAGCTTCATATTTTTTACTTGTTTCTTTTTCCATGAAAGAAGGCCCCCTTCATTTTTCGGTTCACGCTTGAAATAACTGATAAATCACCGGGACTTATCAAAATAAAATGAACAAAACGCTTAGTTCTATTCATTTATTACTTAAGTAAATGTTCGTTGAGCTTTAAGCTGTCGAGCCAATTGGATAATCTCCATTGTTAATTCGGCTTCAAGCTGTTGGTTGCCCACTCGTTTTGCTTCTTGCTGTTGAATCTTTTTCTGCTCAATTGCCTCTGCAATACTTGATAAGGCAATTACATGTAATAAATCGGCAACTTCTCGCTCAGAGCTTTCTTCCGATAAATTCTGATACGCAATTTCAATTGCTAATTGTTTGGTTTGATTATCTTGCAAAAAATTAATAAAATCGGCAATGTCGAAACTTTGATGCAGTGTCGCATAACTTTCTAGCAAGAAATATAATTCTTGGTATTCATCATGAGCGAACGAAAAATCTGGCAATTGTTGAACGGTTTGCCGTACTCCTTGTTCATTCATTAAACGAAATAATAAAGAACGTTCTGCTTTTTGAACTTGTGTTAACGGTAACTTGTTCTGGACGTGATTCTCTTCAAAAACAGGTTCTTCCATTGGTGGTGGCATCATTTCATCTTGATAAAATTGTTGCCGTTCTTGCCGTTGGACTGAACGTTGCTCTTGCTTCAATTGATTGAATTGTTCTTCTAAACTATGAACAGAAAGTTGAAATTCCTGAGCAATTTGGTTTAAATAACGATCACGTTCCAAGGGAGATTGAACATTGGTTAACTCCCGTAACAATTCGTTCACATAATCCAATTGTTCTTTTTCATTATTCATGTTTCTAGTTAACCGATGATAATTCATTTTAAAACTAAAAACTGTTTCTCGGCCATGATTGGCTAAATTTTGAAAAGCTTCTGCGCCATATTTCCGCACATATTCATCAGGATCCAGCTTTTCAGGGATGCTGACAATACTCAAGTCAAAATGACTGTTTTCTTGCAATAATTGAATCGCACGGTTTGTGGCTTGAACACCGGCATTATCGCCATCGTAACAAATAACTACTTCCTTAGCGACCCGTTCCAAACGCCGAATTTGTTCATTGGTCAAACTAGTCCCCATTGAAGCCACACCACTTTTTACGCCTGATTGCCAAGCAGCGATAACATCCATGAATCCTTCAAAAAGCAAGACTGTATTTTCTTTACGAATTTCTTTTCTGGCTTTATCAAAGTTAAACAGCGTTTCTCGCTTATTAAAAAGTGTTGTTTCAGGACTATTCAAGTATTTAGGCATCTCATCCCCTGGAAAATCAGCTGTTTTTAACAAGCGACCAGAAAAGGCGATGACATTGCCTTGGGGATCATTAATTGGAAACATGATTCGTTGATAGAAACGATCCAAAAACGTACCGTTATCTCTTTGGACAAACAGCCCAGAAGGCTCAAAAAGCGTTTCATCCAGTTGTTCATTTTTAAAAACTTGACTTAAGAAATCACGTTTTTGCGGCGCAAATCCAATTTGAAAGGTCTCAATTAGTTCTTGTGTTAACCCCCGCTCTAATAAATAGTTTAATGCGGGTTCGCCAATTTTAGTATTCACTAAAATATGATGGTAAAGTTCTGCGGCTTTACTATGCAGTTGTAACAAACTCCGTCTTTGTTGGTTTTCTGGGGTATCCGCTACTTCACGCGGCTCTGACCAATCAAAGTCCACAGATAAATGTTCCAAATCTGCAACACGTTTCACGGATTCTGGAAAACTAATGCCTTCAATTTCTTGCAAGAAATTAAAAACAGTTCCACCTTTCCCGCAGCCAAAACAGTGAAAAATTTGTTTGTCTTCTGCTACTGAAAATGAAGGGGAACGTTCTTCGTGAAACGGACATAAACCCATATAATTTTTACCGGATTTTTTTAACTGGACATACTGCCCAATAATATCTACTATATTCGTTCGGTGACGAACTTCCTCAATGACTTCCTGAGGAATGCGTTGTGCCATTGTCCTCACCTCCTAAGAATAGCATTGTGCTAACTCATGTGATTGACCGTTTAAAAAACGCACTGTCATTTCAGTGCGAATTCCAATGGACACATTTACACATGATTTATTGTATCACATAATCTCTGTTTTTCAAGTATCTTGTTTCAACTCACCAAAAAAAGAAAGTATCTAGGACAAAAGTCATCCTGACTCCTGCCCCAGACACTAACTCTTAAAATAATCAGTGAAACATCAAGCTTGCTCCGACTTCCTTCAAGATTTAAAGAAGAACTGCATTTCTGGAGACGAATACTTTTAGCTCAACCTCTGTTTTTTATAAATCTTTAATTGTTTTTCCAGCACGTTTCATTTGTACGAAACCAATTGCTACACGCACCACAATATTAATGGCCATCATAATAAAGAAGAGACCCATTGTTTGCGAAGTTAAGAAACCAATTTCTAAAATGTTGTGGAATAACATAGCTGCTACATAAATACCAATAATAGTACTGAAAACCAAGAAAATGCGTAATGGATTGAAAGGCAGACATGCTCGAACAACAGCCATACAGCTAATTCCAACTAATAAATAATACATTAACGTCGTGGTGTCTAAAGAAGAAAATCCTTGATTTTGTCCAATCAGATAAACAGCAATGATATTCGCTACAACTAAAAGCGCATTAACAGACGCATTTTTCAAAGCCGTTGGTAAAAACTTCCCGACAACTTTTCGTTTGTCCCCTTCGAAAGATAAGAAGAAGGCTGGATATCCTTCAATTGCTAAATCAATCAAGGTCACTTGAATCGGAATGAACGGGAACGCAATGGCTGTTAAGGCACAAATGATTGAGAGAATAAACGAATAAATCGTTTTAATGAAGAAAACGCTGGAAACTCGAGTTACATTATTTACCACACGCCGTCCTTCAAACAAGACATCTGGTAACGTTGTAAAATCAGAATCTAGTAAAACTAGATTAGAAATTTGCCGAGTAGCGCCATCTCCTTCTGCCATAGCGATACTACAATCCGCTTCTCGTAACGCCAAAACATCGTTGACGCCATCGCCGGTCATCGCCACCACATGCTCTGTGTCTTTCAACTCACGTACAATGGTTCGTTTTTGCTGAGGAGATACACGTCCGAACACCGTGTATTGCTGAACTGCTTCACGCACTTCTGCTTCTGTCGTTTTGGTCGACAAATCAATATAAGACTCATAACCAGGTAGCCCAGCACGACGAGCAATATTTGAAACAGTCACCGGATTATCGCCAGAAATTACTTTTAAGTCGATTCCTTCTTCTTTTAGATAAGCCAGTGTTTCTTTGGCATTTTGGCGAATTGGATCATCAATTTCTAGAATTGCTAACGGCTCTAAATAAGGCATTTTGGTTTCGTTTAACGGTTGTTGCTCCGCAATAGCTAACATCAAGACGCGATACCCATTCTCTTGTGCTGTAAAAACAGCTTCTGGCAACCGACTATCGTCTACCAAACGCTCAGGAGCCCCTAAATAAACTGTCCCAATTTCTGGAAATTCAATAGCTCCCCATTTTCGTTCAGAAGAAAAAGCCAAGACTTCTTTTGCGCCAAATCGATTGGATACTTCATAATGATCACGAATTGCTTGCATTGTAATATTATTATCCGTACTTTCAGATAGGTAGCTTCCGATAATCTGCGGGAAAAGTTCTTCATATTGGTCATGCAAGATAATCGCCTTTTGCACTTTCATTTTACCTTCTGTAATCGTTCCAGTTTTATCTAAACACAAAGTGTCCACATGGGCCAATGTTTCAATTGAGTACATATCTTGTACTAGAATACGTTTTTTGGCTAACTTAATGACACCTGTTGTCAGCGCAATACTAATTAATAGTACTAATCCTTTTGGTAACATCCCTAACAAAGCAGCTGCAGAAGCAACAACAGATGTTTTAATGCCAGCATCTCTTAACCAAAAAGCTTCAACAAATAAAATAATCCCCAGAGGAATAATCACCCAACTTGTAAATTTAGAGACTTTACGAATCGAATTGACTAACTCTGATTGAATTGGTTTATGCACTTTGGCTTCTTGGGTGATTTTCACAGCATAGTTTTCGGCACCAACGTGGATAACACGGGCATAGGCTTGTCCGCTAACAATGAAACTTCCAGAAAGCAAGGTATCGCCGATTTCCTTTTCAATTAAATCTGATTCACCTGTTAACAACGCTTCATTCGCTTCGACTTTACCGTCAATAACTTCCATATCAGAAGGAACTTGTTCCCCTGCAGAGATAACAACAATATCTTCCATAACTAGTTCTTTTGTATCAATTTCTTGTTGTACGCCATTTCGAACAACATGAACATTTTCTTTTGCCACAATAGATAATTTTTGAACTAAATTACGGGCATGAATTTCTTGGAAAATCCCGATTGACATGTTCACAATAATAATCGCTAAGAAAGCCAGATTGGAATACGCTCCGACAAATAGTAAACAAACAGCGATTGCAAAGTTTAAAAAGTTGAATAACGTCATGACGTTATCAAAAATAATATCTTTTGTAGATTTTGCTACATTTTCCTCATAATTATTTTGAAGGCCTAACTCTTTCTGCTTGGCAACTTCTTCTGTACTTAACCCTTTTTTCAGGTCGACTTTATTCAACATCCAGCTCTTTCCCTACCTTTTCAATTAATCAGTTACATCCCTTCTAGTTTACTTGCATTTTCATGAAACTGCAAGAAAAGCCTAAAAAATTCCTGTAAGTTGAAAGAATTCTTTAGACTTTTCTCGTTTTAATTTAACTTTTCAATAAACCAACGATTCATTTTGACAATTTCTGCATAGAACATATTGCCACCATTTTGATAAAGGTAACCACCGTTGTAAACTAACGCTTGCCAACGATAATAACGATATTTCGTATTTTGGTCATTCCCTAGCAACGGTGAAAGGACTTCTCTTGAATATTCTTCTGCTAACTCTGTCGTGTGTTTCCCGCCACGTTCTTTAACAAACTGAATATAATCCAGTCCATAATTATATGCTTGTACGCCTGTCCACTCATCGCAGCCAGCTTCTTTTGCTTTCGCTAACGCTTCCGCGAGAAATTTTACGCCATGTGCGATACTTTCCTCTGGTGTTTCAATCACTTCTTGTTGTCCATAAACACTTTCACTGCTCTGCATAATATCGCCAGATTTCCCTTTAGATTCTGTATAGATAATCGCTAAAGCTAATGTTTTGTATTCAGGTATTTTATTTTTTTTGACTTCTGCTTCTACTTGTTTTTCAAAGGTCATTACCGTTTCAACATTTTGATGTATTTTATAGCCAAGATAGCCAAGACCAGCAACTAAACCAACAAACAAAAGTAGCATGATTTTATAAATTATTTTTCTTACTCTACGCATCGAATCATCCAAACTTTTTCTTTTAAGATACGTTCTATGTTACTTGAAATAACTGAAAAAAGCGAAGTTTTTGTTACTTCTTTAGTTTTATTTAATAAAAGTAACTTTTTTGTGAACAAACCGTAACTTCGCAAGATTGAACGTTTTCACCTAGAATAGAATAACAAGTAATTTTGTTCTATTGGCGCTTATTTATTGCATCAAAAAAGCCCAGATAAGAATGAACAAAATTCTTTTCTAGGCTTGACTTTATACAACTTATCTATTCTTTTAACAAACAGTCAAATGTTTTATGGAATTTTTTTCCCAGTCATTTCTTCATAGTCTCTACTCATCATTCTCCAAGCTTTTTCAATATCTTTGTTCAATCCAAACAATCCGCTTCTACCAACAATATAAATATCAGGTCCTGCAGCATCAATTCGCTTAAATGAATTTCTATTCGATGAGCCGTCCATTTCAATTACATAACGATACCCTTTTTCTTCACGTAAATTACGAAGAGCAACAATTTTATCAAGTGTTCCTTCAATAAATCGTTGGCCAGCAAAGCCTGGATCAACGGTCATGATTGTGATTTTATCCAACAATTCAATATATGGAAAGATTGATTCAATAGGCGTTTCGGGATTAAGGACGATCCCTGCTTTAAGATTAGCATTGTGAATTTGGTCAATTAGGCGAAATGCTAGACCATCTAAAACCTCTGCATGCATACAAATCCATTCACATTTGATATCTACTAGTTGTTGTACCCAAAAGCTTGGATTCGTAACCATTAGATGGGCAGATACTGGGAGCTTCGAAATTTTTCTTAACTCCTCAATAAACCACGGAGATAGCGTGATATTTGGCACATAGTGACCATCCATGATGTCTATATGATACGAAGCAACATGATCATTCAAAAAGGTGATTTGTTGTTTAAACTTGTCCAAATCCATCGTCATTAGTGACGGAGAAAATTCAACTTTGTTCATTCTAATTTTCAACTCTTTCTATCTGATTATTTGGTTGATGTTTTTGAAAATTTTTCTAACTCGTTATATTCAGACGTTGACACATCTCTGATAGGCAATATAAATTGCATTAATTTTGTTGCGCTTTTTCATTTTGTTTAGAAAATCTGAATATCTTCCAAGTTTATCTCCTCTTCTTCTTTTTCTACTAAAGCGTCCATATCTTTCTCAGTTACATCTTTCTTAATAATAGCTAAAACTAAACCGGTAACCACTGCGTTTACAACAATTGCAATCACGCCAGCCAGCGGTTTACTCATTGTTGGAATCATTAAAACACCGCCAAATGGAACTGTCGCATCTGCCCCTAAGATTATTGTTGTTGCGCCACCCACGAAGCCACCAATCGCTGTAGCAATGACTCCTCGGACAATATCATTCATAACTAAAGGAATAACACCTTCAACAATGTTAATCACGCCCATTGGTACGGCAGACTTTAACGTTTCAACTTCTAGTTTTGTATAAATATTTTTTCTAAATAATTTAGCAAAGAAGAAAGCTAATCCAAAGCCTATTGGCGTTGCTGTATTTACTAATTGCAATGCTGTAATTGGTCCATTAAGTCCTTCCGCTTGCATTGTCAAAACAAAGGCAAAAACAGTTTTGTTAATGGGTCCGCCATAGTCTATACCACTTAATAAACCAATTACACCACCAAAAATTAATAATGACGAGTTACCTAAGCTATCTAAAAAGTTCGTTAATAATGAAGTAAATGCCGTTATTGGGGTCCCGATAATATATACCATGATTAATCCACCAGTAATTGAGGTTAAAAATGGAATAATTAATGTTGGCATTAACCCTCTCGCCCAATTGGGTAATTTCACATATTTCAAAATAGCTAATACAAGATATCCTGCCAAGTAACCACCTAAGATACCACCAATAAAGCCAGCGCCAACTGCATTCGCAGTTAAACCAATAATAAAGCCCGGAGCAATTCCAGGTTTACCGGCGATTGAAAAGGAAAT
The DNA here is from genome assembly GCF_001811595.1 of Enterococcus sp. HMSC078F03. Lineage (NCBI taxonomy): Bacteria > Bacillati > Bacillota > Bacilli > Lactobacillales > Enterococcaceae > Enterococcus > Enterococcus sp. HMSC078F03. The sequence goes on from NZ_KV805556.1 coordinate 333,311, forward strand.
GCCAGTAGATATAACAACTGGAAGTAAGCCTAAGCCAGCGCCACCCATAGTAGCTAAAGCATCCCAAAGCGAAAATTCACCTGGTACCAAGGTTCCTTGACTTGAGCCACCAAACCCCATACCAATTGCAATTAAAAAGCCAGCACCACAGACAATTGGAATTAAATATGAGATTGCTGTTAATAAATGACCTTTAAGATTTAACTCTTTTAGTTTTTTCATTTTTATCCTCCTAAACATTGTTCTTTTATTTTATTTTCTATTTAAAAAAATTACTGTTGTGGATTCTTCTGTAGAAAATATCCACAATATGCTGTCTTAGTAATTTCATTAAGAGAATGCCTTCACTACATCCTCTGGCGATTTTGATTGAAGGAATTCTCTCACTACTTCATCATTTCCGAGTTTTCTGGCAAACAATGATAATAGTTTAAGATGGCTAGTTGTTTCTTTATGATCATTGCCCACAGCAAAAAGAATGATTCCTTTTACGCCATTATCATCTAAAGATTCCCAAGGAATTTCTGTACTATTAATACCGATGGCCACGCCTATTTTTTTTACATACGCACTTTTGCCATGTGGAATGGCTAGATAGTTTCCGATGCCCGTTTGGCCTTCCGCCTCTCTATCATAGATATCTTTTATAAAGCCTTTTTCCTCTGAAATATTGCCATTTTCAAGTAAAAGATTGGCTAATTCTTTTAACGCTTCCTCTTTTGTATTTACATTCATATTCGTTTTAACGGTTTTTAAGTCAATGATATCCTTTACTTCCATTACAATTCCTCCTAGAAGATTACTTTTCTTGTGTCATAACTTCTTCTGCTTTTTCAATTAGTTTAGTGGGTGATTTTACAGCAACTTCTGTAGGTACTTGAATGATTCGTTTCCCATCAAAACGCTCTCTTCCAGAAATTTTTACATCAATGGCTAATATAACAATGTCCGCTTCCTTAATTTGTTCATCCGTTAGTTTGTTTTCAATCCCAATGGTCCCTTGTGTTTCTACATGGATCTCAACTCCTGCTTTTTTTGCAGCGTTCTCCAATTTTTCTTGTGCGATATATGTGTGAGCAATTCCTACTGTGCAGGCTGCTACGCCGACTATCTTCATTATTTTTCCTCCTCAAATTTTTCTATATTTTTATAAAAATCTGTTTCTGTTTTTAAACACAACAGCTTTTCTAAGAAGTCTTCATTTGCTAATTTTCTAGTAAATCGACTGATTTCTTTTTTTACTTTTAACCGTTCATTTTCTTTTAGTAAGATGACAATAATTAATTTCACTTGCTTAATGTCTGCCGTCCATTCTTGGATTTCTGTTTTTAAGCCAATCAGATATATTTCACTTTTTTTCAAGAGTGCATTTTCTAAATGTGGCAAGACAATTTGCTCTGCAATCTGATTACTTCCCATCTTCTCACGATTTACCAAAGATTCCTCAATCTGCTTTTTTTCTTCGAGCGTTAACAAAGGTGCTGCTGTTTCTGCAATGAATTGATATACTTGCTGTTTTGAAAGAAGTTCTTGGTTTAGGAAAACTTGGTATAAAGGATTAACGTTCATGATAGATTTCCTCAACTTTTCTTTGTAATCGATACTGATCATCCATTGTAAACATGGCACTTACCAACAATGATTTAATGGGGACCTTTTCCTGTAAATGAATCGTTGTAAGAATCAATTCAATATCAGAATAATCTTTTAATGATTTCCTTATATTTCGTGTGGCAATAATTTCAACAATTTGTAATTCAGGAAATTTCTTTTCAACTTTTACTCTCAATAGTTCTGAAGTTCCAATTCCAGTGGTACACATAATCAAAGTACGAATAGGTAACTGATTGGTTTCAATCATTCGTGCAAAATACAATGTAATAAACCCATTCTCGTCTTCGTTTATAGCCGGTAGTTGATAGTTTTTACTTACTTGCTTAGAAACTTGCACAATTTTTCTAAAAATTGTTTCATACGTCATTTTTATTTGATCCAATAAACTATTCTTAACATGTATGCCGTTTTCAAGACGATTTATCATTGGTTTTATATGACTAGCCAATTCAAAAAGTAGCTGATCATTATCAGTTAAAATTTTTAGTTGTGCACTCATTTCCTCTAAATAAAATTGAGTAATTTGCATTACTTTGAAAGAAAAATTAGTTGCTTTACTAAATGAACCTTGCATCCTAGAAGAAACTAAATATTGATATAAGTAATAAATTTCAACGTTAGGCAGTCTCTTATTTAAATAAGTTTCAATCTGTTGAATCGTTGTTTGCGCGACCTTTTTGAGTACTAAGTCCTTTGTTAATTCTTGTTCTTCTTCGTCAGATAATTGGTATTTTTCAGAAATGGCTACTTTTCGTGAACGACTAATTAAGATATAAAGATGCGAAAAGATGTTTACATTATATGGATGTGGAATAGTAATATCTAGTTTCTTTTCAATGTTCCTGACTTGATCTAACGTAAAAAGGACATCATAATTATTAAAATTTAATGCTTTGTTGTTTCGAAGATCCTCAATATCGATAATGTTCAACAGTTGTATTCTATCGGAAATGGCTTTCCTGATAGCTCTTTCCTCCCCGATAATTGCCAACGTTCGATTTTTCCGTTTGAGTGTTAAATCATATTTCTTTAAATCTTCGGATAATTGTTGTTCATCGCTAAATATCACAGAATCGCCAACATAATATCTTGCAAATAATTCATAAACATTTTTAGCTTGTGGAGAAGCTAACAACAATTCCTCCAGAATTCGATTGCGTCTTTCCCTTGGCGAAAAATCACTTTCTTTTTCGACTAAATGTCGATTCTGTTCCATAAATCGTTCATAGTCTAGCTTGTATCCTCGTCCTTTCTCAGATAATATGAGTGAACCTTCTGAAAATTCATCGTTAATTTTTTTTATCAAACGATAAACTGTCTTAGGAGAAGTACTTAGGCAGTTTGCCAATTCTTCTGCAGTCATATAATCTTGTTTTTTTGAGAGAAGTAACAACAATTTTTGTCCACGTTCTTTTTTCGAACTCATAGCAACCCCTCCTTGATATATTTATTATAATCCATACAAAAGAAAACGCTTCCTTGTTTTCTGTCCGTTACATTGGCCATTTTTGTGAGTGGTTAAAGTGTTCAATTATGCGAAACTTTCTAAGGCTATTTATAAATAAAAATCTGTAGAGCAAGCGATTTTGAATTACTGGCTCTACAGACACTAATATTTTCAAAGAATACAAAAAAGGGCTGCCTTACGGCTAGCCCTTTTTTACTTTTATTTTACGGTAACATTTCCGATTACATCATTTATTGAAGTCGTTTGACCTGCTTTTTGTAAATCGTATTGAGCAACGATATCTTGATTTGTGAAAACAACAATTAAATCTGATTTTTTGCCAGCTTGTTTTAATGCGGCTAAATCAATGGTTGCAATTTTATCGCCTTGTTTTACAACTTGGCCTTCTTCAACATGTAATGTAAATGGTCCACCTTGTAACTCAACAGTATCTAGACCCATGTGTAATAATACTTCAATGCCTGAATCTGTTTGGATACCTAACGCATGCTTTGTTGGGAAAATGCTAGTAATTTTACCAGCAACGGGTGTTGAAACTTCGCCGTCTGTTGGAACGACAGCAAAACCGTCACCCATCATTTTTGCTGAGAAAACATCATCTGGTACTTCAGAAATAGGAATAACTTTCCCATTCGCTACAGAATATAATTCAGTTTCTTTCGTTGAAACTGGCGCTTTTTCTTCAACAACTGGTTTAGAAACAGGTGTTTCTTTGACTGGTGTTGCTGGCGCTTGGTGGTTATATAATCGTTGCATTTCGTCAGCAACAAATTGTACTTCCGTACCAACAATCACTTGGATATTGGTGTCATCAATGACTTTCACACCAGGAACCCCAGTTGCTTTAATTTTTGCTTGATCCACTTTGCCTGTATCTTTCACTGTTAAGCGTAAACGAGTTGTACAGTTATCAATAGAAGTTACATTAGCATCAGCGCCTAAACCATCATAAATACGACGAGCTAGAGAAGCAAATTTGTTGTCACCTTCTGCAACATCTGGCGTTTCTTCGCCATCGCCTTCTTCACGTCCTGGTGTCATTAAGTTAAACTTAGTGATTGCAAAACGGAAACCGAAGTAGTAAATTGCCGCAAAGATAAGTCCTTGAACCACCAACATCATTGGATGATTCGCGACTGGGTTTTTCAAACTTAAGAAAAAGTCTACAAAACCTGCACTAAAGGCAAAGCCAGCTGTCCAATGCATAAACGCAGCGAATGCTAAAGAAATACCTGTAAAGACTGCATGTAAAACATATAAAGGCCAAGCAACGAACATAAATGAGAATTCTAAAGGTTCAGTAACGCCTGTAAAGAAAGCCGCAAAACCAGCAGCTAACATTAATGAAGCTGTAACTTTTTTCTTCTCAGGACGCGCACATTGATAAATAGCAAACGCGCCTGCTGGTAAACCAAACATCATTACTGGGAAGAAACCAGCTTGGTACATCCCTGTTTGTCCTACAATTGCTTTACCAGTATCTAACGCTTGTTGACCAGCTAAAAAGTTCCCAATATCATTGATACCAGCAACATCAAACCAGAAAACAGAATTCAAGGCATGGTGTAAGCCTGTTGGAATTAATAGTCGGTTAAAGAAACCATACAAGCCAGCTCCTACGAAACCTAAGCTAGAGATTCCTTTACCAAAAGCAACTAATCCGTTATAAACAACTGGCCAGAAGAAGAATAAGACAGCTGAGATTGCTAACATCGAAATAGCTGACATAATAGGAACTAAACGTTTTCCACTAAAGAATGATAAAGCCATTGGCAATTTCACACCAGAGAAACGATTATACATTGCCGCAGCAACTAAACCAGCGACAATCCCGACAAAGACATTGTTGTCCATGCTGTTGAAGGCTGGGTTTACTTCAGCAATATCCTTGAAGCCTTTAATGGCTTGGATAGAAGCAGGCGCTAAAACAGTTTTTGGCACTAAATAAGCGACTAAACCAGCTAATGCTGCCGATCCATCTTTATCTTTTGACATTCCTAACGCTAAACCAACCGCAAATAATAATGCTAAGTTGTTTAAGATAGCCAAACCACCATTCATTAGAAAAGTTGTGGCTGGACTAGCGCCGATTGTTCCCACGATCCAGTTAGCAATACCGACTAATAAAGAAGCCGCCGGTAATACAGCAACTGGTAACATTAACGAACGTCCCATTCTTTGCATATACGCTTTCATTATACGTAACTCCTCACATAAACTATTTAATTTTTATTATTTGGTCATTCTTAATCGTTCAATGTGAATCGATAAATAACCAAGTTCTTCATTTGGTACTTGATAATGAAAATTTCTCATTAATAAGACTTGTACTTTTTTTGAGATTTCATAGCTTTCAGCATACTTTTTCTTTACGACTTCCAAAATTTCTTCATCTAAAACAGCATATTGATTTTGTTGGAAGCGATGAATAAACAAACGTAAATGATTCACCAAACGTGAATAACTGAGACTATTTTTATCATCATGAATATCAATAGCCAATTCCTGCTCGATTAAATGAATAATTTCAGAAACGATTGTAACTTCACGGATACTTTTACTATTATCAGTACGCCCGCTGCGAGCACTATGGATATGAATTGCAATATATCCCGCTTCATCATAACTAAATGGAATTTCTAAGGTTTGTGTTAAATATTCTACAGCCCATTGAGCAATAGCAAATTCTTCACTATATAAAATCTCAATTTCACTTAAAAGCTTGTTCCGAACAATAATATTATTTTGAATATTTTCAGCTGCAAAAGCAATGTGATCACTCAACCCAATATTAATATGTTCATTCAACTTTTCACCCAATACCGTTTCAGCATGTTGGATAATTTCTTCACTCGCTAAAAAGTATTTGTCTTCAATTTGTGATAGCAGTACTTGAAGTTTTTTCAGTCCTTCTGGCTCCATCACAAACATCCGCTCCACCAATTGTCGAGATAAGACATCATTTTTAGTCTTATTAAACCCGACGCCTTTACCGACAGCTACTTTCTCCTGTCCTTCGTCAAGAACAAGTACAGCATTTTGATTTAGCACCTTTTTAATTTTCATAAATGACCCTCTTCTGCAGAAGTAATTCTAACATCTTCAGTGAAAACAACAAAAAAAGCATAGAACAATCCCGTTAAACATGTTGCGTAACCATTGTACACCACATTGTATTACGAAATTCTTCCATGCCTAGTATTATCTAGTCACATGAAAACGCTATTCATTTGTTAACAGTGCTTATTCTAACGAGTATCATTATTTTTGTCAACCTTTTTCAATTATTTTTTTATTAATTGTTGACTATTAACAAAAAAGAAGCTCTTATCGGGAAGAGGTCGGGACAGAAGTGTTTAACTCCGAGAA
>NZ_KV805557.1:0-209 GCF_001811595.1 Enterococcus sp. HMSC078F03
CGGGAATGGTAACTGTAAACGCTCCTGTCCCATCGGCGCTCCCTGTGCCTATCACGGCACCTCCTGCATTTCGGATTTCAACCGTGGCATTGGCATCGGCAGTTCCTTTAACTTCGTAACCTGCCGTTGAATTACCTGTCACTCCTGTGATTGTTGGTGCGGTTACGGTTGTCTCATCCGCTGGCGTTTGGAACGTTGTTGGCGTACTT
>NZ_KV805558.1:0-2789 GCF_001811595.1 Enterococcus sp. HMSC078F03
GAAAAAATTAGAAAAATTTGCTGAAAATAAAATATAATAATAACTACTATAAAATTACTGATGAAAAAGACCAACAGGGTATACCCCAATGTCATTAAGTTAAGGAAAAAAAGTAAATGATAGTCTCAAGTATATCGCTTTTTTCTTATTAACTTGACTAATTTTATATTTTTGAGCAACAAAAAAAAACGTCCTATATGGTATAGTCCAATTTATAATATTAGGCAATACGATATAAAAAACCAACAAATTTCTTTTTTGTTATATTTCTCTGGTCACTCCGATTCTGTCGTATAGGGAGGAGATACCTTCTTATCAAAATTTCTACATTGACGGTTTGATCAAGAAAAAATCTTTTACAAATGCCTATAGCTTGTGTGAAATTAAGCTGATAGAACTGCTTTAAAGGAGCTGATAACGCCACTACCTGAGCAATTTCCATTGAAAAGTTGTATATAATGAGACGAGCGTAAATTTCTTGAATAATAAACTCTAGTTTCTTTGAGTGGAATTGGTTTAAACCTAAGGCATATTTTAATTCTCTAAAGGAAGTTTCAATTCCCCAGCGTAAGTGATAAAGTACTTTTAAATCTTCGCTTTTAAAAGTGAAGGAATCAAGATTCGTGACTAAAGATTCATAGCTATCTTCACTCAACTTAATTCGAACGACCCTCAGACTAACAGGATAGCTTTCTTTGGAATTGGGTGGGAGATAATCAAATTTCGCTTTTTTACGCAAAAATTGATAACTTTTGTCAGCTTTGATTTTATTGGTCTGTCTTCTTGTCAACCAAAGGTTAACCTCTTTATCAAATGTTCCTTTTTGAGGTAATCCAAGTCCTTTAAGAAGACCATTACTTTTGGTATCTTTCACTCGAATTATGAATTTTTGACCACTTTTTCTAATATGTTCGTACACGTTAAATGACTCATGACCACGATCTGCAATAATAATTGTCGGCTTTTCAAAAGTAAACTCATCAACCATTTGACACAAACTGCTCCGTTCGTCTAGCTGTCTAATTTTTTGGAAGTTTACCGATGCATAGTATTTATTTAATGGATCATAAAAAGCATTGAGATGAAAAGATCCTACAGGTTTGTCAAACTTTCCGATGGTGTAGTGGGATTCAGGGTCGTTTTCATCATAAGGGATATTAATATCAGAGCCATCATGAGCCAATAGTTGGTACCCTTTATATTGCTTGTTTTGGTTACTTGAAGGAATGGTCCGGTAGAAGAGTTGTTTGAAAGCTTCAATCTTTATTTTACTTCGAGCCTGGACAAATGCGGAAGCAGTTGGCGTTTGAAGTGTAAAATCAAAATAAGAGAGTAATTCACTAGAAAGACTTTGACCACCGAAAGAGAGAATAATTTTGAGAGTTGTCTCAAAAGATAATTTTCTATTTCGTGAAAAATCAAGCGGAGATTGAGCAAAAATTTCAGGTTGATCTGTAATAGAATGAATATGATGTTCTAAATTTTGTTTTATTTCGTGAGAAGTTTGAAGAGTTTTTGATTTTTTGATATTATTAGACAATAAGGACACCTCCAGAATACGTAACGCTATGACGTTTTATTATTGCTAAAATAATTGTATCAAGAGAGTGTCCTTTTACATAGAAAAAATAAAGTAGGAAGACTTAATTGTTTTCCTGCTTTATTTTTTTTCTTAACTTAATGACATTGGGGTATACTCTGTTGGTCTTTTTTATAATTCAGTTGTTACTAGGTACGTAGTAGGGCATTCAAGTTGGGCAGATGTCATTTGTGTGACTTTTGAGTGTACCCATATATTATTTAAAAAATTTTTGCTTAATGGCCTTTTGCAAGGTAAAATTAACACATCAAAAAAATTTATTATTGATAATTTTACGGATAGAACAGTACAGATAAACTGCTTTTCTATTTAGATACGTTCTAAAAACAACTGATATTGCTTGGAGAATTACGTGAATTTTTCAATTGAACAAGTTTTAACAAAAAAGGAGAGTAAAAATTGAAAATTTTTAATCGTATTAAATCATTAGATACAAAAAAACAAATTAGCACAAAAAAGAAAGAAAAACAGGTTGAATTTCTCAACACAGTTTTAGAAAGAGCAAGAGATCTGATATCAAATGAAAACAATGATGAGATTCATCCGGTTTTTATATTTATAAAGCAATTTTCAGATTACATTTCTATAAAAACAGCAATTTCTTCATTTGAAAACAAACAAACCTTTCCAAAAGACTACATGGAATGCATATTTGAATGTAGATATTCAAAAAATTCTAGTGATCTGATTGAACGTACGTTTTTAAAAGAGATAGTGGGTAGCGATATTGAAATATATCGTAAACACCACTACCGGCATTTTCCAAAGATAATGAAAATTTCATTATCTAAAATCCCTTTGATTGTACAACCATGGAATTCTGATAGAGTTTCTTATAATATCTCAAACGTAGCTACAAATAAAAACCCTTTTGATTTAAAAAAGAATGGTACTATTATGAATACTTATTATTATCCTATAGGATTAGCCATTTGTCATGGGGGAAACCATTCACAATACTCAGCTAAATTAAGAGGAGAAGGTGTTTCCTACGTTGAAGAAATTGTAAACATTGAAAAGTTATATAAATATGTCACTTTTGATGGAAACCAATTCACCTACAATTTTCCTAATTATGATATAGAAATTTATCCCTACAGCGTTGAACCAAAAAATGAAGAAGAATTTTATGCGGGGGTTTTATTTGAAATAGGAGGGGTCCCGAGCGCCTACGAGGAATTTGTATCGA
>NZ_KV805559.1:0-5268 GCF_001811595.1 Enterococcus sp. HMSC078F03
TAGGGGTCCCGAGCGCTTAGTGGGAATTTGTATCGATAAGGGGTACAAATTCCCACTAAACCAATGTTTCAAGGCCTATTTATTTTTTATATTCAATTCTCTTAAGTGTTTAGGAATAGATAACAAGTCAAATTTATACTCTCCAAGAAAAGTGATATGCTCCCAATTAATAGGAGATACATGCTTCATATACTTAGTTACTTCGGGATCTATTTTGACGAGATAATTATAAGCTGCTTGTAAGTAGACGGCGTTCCATATACTTATTGCATTTATTAACACATTAAGCGCACTAGCACTTTGAAGTTGTCGGCGAATATCGCGCTCCATAAATTTTCCGCGTCGCCCAAAAAATAGTTCTCTAGCTAAAGCATTAATCGCTTCTGTCTTATTTAGTCCATGAGTGATCCTTCGCCGTAGCTCACTATCTGTAATATAATCTATCATAAAAATGCTCTTTTCAATGCGACCTAGTTCTCTCAGTGCAAGAGCTACTCTATTCTTACGTGCGTATGAGCCTAGCTTTCCTAATAGTAAAGAACTAGATACTTTTCCTGTTTGAATCGAATAGGCGATTCGTTTAATTTCATCATAGTTTTCTTCAATAATTTTTACATTGATTTTTCCGCTTATATCTTCTGATAAGTTAGGGTAGTAGGAAGGTGATTTGATAGAAAATAATTGTGATTTTTTTATATTTCTGATGCGAGGTTCAAAATCAAAGCCTAGTAATGCGGTCATTCCAAACACCTGATCAGAATACCCATTTGTATCAGTAAAATGTTCCTCAATATCTAGATCTGTTTCATGATAAAGTAGGCCATCAAGGGTATGAGTAGCTTCCCTTGTATTAGTTGAAGCAACCTCGATATGATGAGTCGTATGCCTATCATTTATTGATCGAATCATTGTAGCTCCTTTTTCCATACTTTTGTAATGTGGATTAACATCGGATTTTAGAGCTGAGACGCCCACTGGGACGCGCATTCCGTCTGAAGCAGTGGTTTTTCCTTCACCCCAAAAGTCTGCAACAGGAAGCTTTAACTGATAATTAACCAAAACAGATTGAGCACGAGTCAGAGCTTCTTTATAAAAGCGCCATTGTTTGGCATTGGCTAACTGAGAATAAGAAATTCCAGGAGTTGATTGGGCCATTTTTTCAAGACCAATATTCATCCCTAAACCCAGCAAAGCAGCAAAAATAATTTTTCTTTCTTGTTCACTCGGCGGTTTCCCTGTAGAATCATGACTAAATTCTTGTGAAAAGTTGGTCCAACTGTCCACCTCAATTAAAAGATCACTAAGCCTTATCTTAGGAATTATTGAATAAAGTTTTTTTCTATATATTTCTGCTTCGCTAGGTGTAACTTTTTCCAACTTTTTAAGGTTTGCTCTTGAAATTCTCTTATCAACTGTCGAATAAAATTGAAGCTGTAAATCTAAAATTATTTCCCGATCCTTTAAATAGTCCTCAAACGTGTCTGGAATAGTTTCTGAATCAATACAAGCAGATAAATCAACTAAGTAATCATCAATATTTCGATGGATCATACTTCCTTCAACTGAAATATCTCCTGATCGAATATTGTTCTTTAGCTCGGTGAAAGCTACTAACTCATAGTAAGACCGATCTATTTTCCCCTCTTCTGGCCGAACAAGGCTTTTCCATTTTTTACTCACAAAATCAGTAGAAGTATCTGCCGGTATTTTTCTTTTACCACTATTGTGTAAATCAGTTAGTTGAGTTAGGGCCATGAGGACTGGATTTGCTGCCGGAGTTGCTTTGAACGAAAGGGTCCTCAATAACATTGGCGTGTATCTTCGGAGGTAATTAGCTTTATTTCGAACCATTTCTAAATAGCCATGATTTTTATTACCTGTAATTTTTTTAGCTTCTTCTCCATCTTGTACTAAATCTTCCCAAGGCATGATTCGTTCAATTTCGTCAAAAGGATTACTATCATTATCTTTTGCAAAGTGAAGAGCATCAATTAAAGAAGCATAATGTTCCAATTTTTTAGTAGCCAATTTTCCTTTTTCTTTTAACTGTTCTTGTGAATCACGTGTCCCTTTGCGTTTAATACTTGCTAAAATGCGGTCATTAATCTCAATCAGTTGATCGATCAGATATTGATGATGATTGACTAAAAAAGCAATAAGTAAAGAGTATCTTTTTTCAAGCTCAAAACGGGAGAAGTCATATGCATCATAATTTTCCCCTAGTCTAGCTAGCTGAAGAAACCTGTTCCGATTAATATGGGAGACATTAATTGTCCCGAGTCCCATGGAAGCAATCACTTCCACTTTTTTACAAATACTCATAAAGCTTTCTGGATTTGCCTTACCTGGAATGTCTTTTAGCCAAGCGAGTTTAGTTATTTTCGTCTCTTCATAAATTTGAAACAAACTCTCTAGTTTTTCAATTTGTATATCTGTTAATGAACAGAGTAATATTGAAAATAAGTTGTTTTCTGCTTTATCTCGACAGCGGCTTATAATGTCTTCAAGTGTAGCTATAGATGGAAAAATAATTCTTTTTCGAGTTAAGAAATCAATTGTTTTTTTCATTAGATAGATAGAGTCATCATTTTCTAAAGCTAGTTCAATTAAATATTCTATTAACTGTTTTTGTGTATTAGCACTACCGAATCGATGATAGTTGAATACTTCTAAGATCTCGTTGAAGTGATTTGCACGTGTATTTCTATGATCATATGAATTTAAATCAATTGCATCAAGATGGAGCTGTCGACTCACATAAGAAGTTAGTCTGGTTGATTTAATCGGCCAATTACTTAAAGAACACCCAGGATACCGGGCCAAACAAAGTTGTATCGCAAATCCTAGTTTATTGACCTTTCCACGGTGTTGATTAATAACCTCCAGATCATAATCAGAAAAACTAAAATACGCTTTAAAATCCTCTTCTGATAAGTGGTCTACAGAAAGAAGTTGTTCACGCTGTGAAGTAGTTAAAATTCTTTTCATAGCCATATCTTAAGCATTCCTTTTATTGAGGTAACGGTAAAAGGTTGTTTTGCTTAATTTAGAGGCATCAAGAATTTGACGAATAGAATACTCTTTGCTGTCATACATTTTTAAAGCTAAATCAATTGATAGCTTACCTTTACTTGGACGGCCCCCTTTTTTTCCTCGGACTCTGGCTGCCTTAAGACCAGAGTTAGTTCGTTCAATAATAATATCCCGTTCCAGTTCTGCTAAACTAGCCATAACTCGGAAAAAGAATCTTCCCATAGACGTTGAAGTATCTACGTTATCTTGAATAGATATAAAATTGACACTAAGTTCTTCAAATAATTCAGAAAGTTCAATCAAATGTTTAGTTGATCGTGAAATTCGATCTAACTTGTAAATGACAACAGAATCTCCTTCACGTAGTAGGTTGATCATTTCTTCTAATTGCGGTCGGTCTTTTTTCGCACCAGTTACTTTTTCTTGAAATAATTTATCAATTCCATAATGAGTAAGTGCATCAATTTGTAAACTAAGATTTTGATCATCCGTACTCACTCGAGCATAGCCAAAAATCATAAAAAAACCTCCTTAATTTTATAATTTAAATGTACCATAACTCATTAAGTATAACTATATAGGAACTATGAAAAAGGAACGGATTTTGGTACTTGATTTACTTAAAAAACATTTAGAAAAAGCAGGAAAATGAAAAGGTACCATAAACGGTCGTTTATGGTACCATTCAAATTTATCCTTATTGTACAAAATAACAGCGAAATTTTTAAATCTATTCCTTATCGATACAAATTCCCCGTAGGCGCTAGGGACCTCTTTAGCTCCTTGGAAGCTGTCAGTAGTATACCTAATAATTTATCTACATTCCCTTTAGTAACGTGTAACTTTCCAAATTTACAAAAGCGACTCATAGAATTATTTCCTCCCGTTAAATAATAGATAACTATTAAAAATAGACAATACTTGCTCATAAGTAACGGTACTTAAATTGTTTACTTTGGCGTGTTTCATTGCTTGATGAAACTGATTTTTAGTAAACAGTTGACGATATTCTCGATTGACCCATTTTGAAACAAAGTACGTATATAGCTTCCAATATTTATCTGGAACATCTGTGGTATGGCGGGTAAGTTTTATTAAGACACTGTTTACTTTTGGTTTAGGATGAAAGCATTCCGCTGGCAGCTTAAGCAATTGCTGAATCGAGACTTGAGTGTGCAAGAGCAACCCTAGTGTTCGGTGAATATCCAAGGTACGCTTGTAGAATCCTTCTTCAACAATCAGATAGATGTCAGACGCATGGCTTTCAAAAACCACTTTTTTAATAATTTGTGTGCTTAAATGGTAAGGAATATTCCCAACAATTTTATACCTCTGTTTGTTAGGGAATTGAAACTGTAGAATATCTTGGTGAATTAAAGTGACACGAATGTTCAGTTTTAATTTTTCTGACGATAAGTTGAATAGATGACTGTCTAATTCAATAGACGTTACCTGTTTACTTATTTTAGCCAGTTTCGTCGTTAAATGCCCTTTACCTGTTCCAATTTCGTAAACGGTATCGGTTTCTTTTAAATTCAATTGTTTTATTATTTGGTTGAGTACTTTTTCACTCGTTAAAAAGTTTTGAGAATATTTTATATTTTTGTTCATGTAATCACTCCTGAAGTGATTACATCTATAAATAAATACAGAAGTTAAACGATTTGTTTGTAATTTTAGTTATCTGTTTAAAAAGTCATAAGATTAGTCACTGGTAGGAATTAATCTAACGTATTTATTTATCTGCGTAATCACTGTTTTTAGTCTGTTTCAAAACAGTAGATGTTTTATCTACATTACGCATTTGGAATACCAACATGACGAATCCCTCCTTCTTAATTACAAATTTTTAGCATCTAATTTAACTTCAATTCCTATTATACAAAATTTTAAGATAATGCACTATCAACACACTCTTAAGTTTGCTTCTAAGTCTTATTTCCATAACTTTAGGGTTAACCATACGCAAGACCAATCACTCTCGGACAATACTCATGATTTTAATGATAAAATCCATGTTAAACCCATAGATAAGAAATACACCTGCAATAACCGTTACCTGTTTGTGCCAATTTAAAAATGCACCACTTTTTTATAATTAAAACGGTTGAAAACTGTACCACTAATAACTCACAATAGAGAGATGTCACCGTCAAGTTAAATGTACAAAATAACAGCGAAATTTTTAAATCTATTTCTTATCGATACAAATTCCTCGTAGGCGCTCGGGACCCC
>NZ_KV805560.1:0-74647 GCF_001811595.1 Enterococcus sp. HMSC078F03
TTTTTTCATTTACACAAAATATTTTACACTCTCTCTGGAAAGTCAGTCAAGAAACAAATTTTAGTTCTTCTTATATTTATAAAAGACTCAATAATATTAATAAGTTACTAGCTCTTTACGGTATTTCGGTACATTTTTCACCTTCAGCTAGCAAAGTGATAAAAGGTACTGAGTTTCAAGTTATCTATGCATTCCTAGATGTTTATTGGACTATATTCTTAAATACTTTAGCCTTACCAAAGTATACGTCTACTTATTTTGAAGATATACTGACTCAACACATTAAACCAGAAATACTTGAACGGTTAGAGTTTGCTTCCCGATTAAAATTAAATTTACTCTTACACATTGCGAAATACCGCTTCCCCTATACTTGTGAAGTAGAACTCCAAAAAGAATTTGAAAAGCACCCTTATTTATCACTTTATTCGGAACCTACTCAAACTATCTTTTGTTGTCAATCAGATTTTTCAAAAACACAAAAAGAAGTCATCAATATCATTGCACCAATCGCAATTGATAATTTTGATTCAGCAAAACAAGCTGAATATTTACTGGCTTCTTTAATTGAAATTTCTTGTCCCGAATATTACTACGTAGATGCCTTACTAACCGATTTTTGCCAAGTTTTTCAGATTTCAGAAATGCGCGAAGTTGATCGTCATTACTTTTTACTTATTTTGTTTAAAAATGTTGTTTACAATCAACTGTTTATTTCTAAACAACCAAATACAGCAATTCTAGATTTCTTAGTCAATAAAAACAGTGCTAGCCAAAAGACTTTACAGAAGGAAATTTATGATTTTTATCAAAGTTTTTCAGGTAACTTCCCTTATCAATTAGAATTTAAAGACCAAGAAAATCCTAATTGGATATGCGAATTACTACTAAGAATCTATAAACATTATAGCCCACGTACTAAAATAAAAATTGGCGTGTCGTATTCTCGCGATTTTTACATTGCGAGTTTTATCATGATGAAAATTAAACAAGCGTTTAGTGAGGACATTATTTTTGAACGAACGAATTTTTCTACTTGCGACATTGTAATTACTGATTATCCTATGTTTAATTTGCCTAAAAAAATTGAACGAATTTATATTTTAGAAGAAGAGTTAACCCGGGAAGATTGGGAATTAATTTTCAGTAAAATAAGTATCGCTATTTTCGATTTACAATAAAAAAGAACGAACCCAAAAATTAGTGTAGATTTCTGGGTTCGTTCTTTTTTTCTATTCAGTTAGTTATCCGTTTTTTCTATTAAATAGTGAATAAATAAATTACTGCAGCTAATGAAGCACCTAAGATAGGTCCTACAATTGGCACCCAAGAATAAGCCCAATCAGAATCACCTTTTGTTTTCACAGGAATAATTTGGTGCGCTAAACGAGGTCCTAAATCACGTGCAGGGTTAATTGCATAACCTGTAGGTCCGCCTAATGATAGACCTAGTCCTAAGACCAAAATCCCAACAAGCATTGGGTTAATGCCAGCCGCTAAGTCGTTTTGAGAAAAGGCTAGTAAGCCAAAAACCAAAACAAATGTGCCGATAATTTCTGTTAAAACATTGGCTGGATAGTTACGGACAGCTGGACCAGTGGCGAAGGTTCCTAAAATAGCACCTTTGTCTTCTGTAATGTTCCAATGGGGTAAATAAGCTAACCAGACAACTAAACCACCAATAAAACCGCCTAGGACTTGAGCTACGATATAAGGTAAAACCATGCCCCATTCAAAGTTTCCAGTAATTGCCATCGCAACTGTTACAGCAGGATTTAAATGCGCTGGACTCATATACCCAGACATGTAAACAGCTAATGTAACAGCAGCGCCCCAACCTAAAGCAATAACGACCCAACCAGAAGCAAAGGCTTTGCTTTTCTTCAAGTTAACTGCGGCACAGACGCCATCCCCTAGTAAAACTAAAATCATCGTTCCGAAAAATTCACCGAATAATTGTGTCATCATCGAAGTTCCCATTTTTTCTTCACCCTACTTTCAAATTTTTTAAATCTGATTCTTCAATTACTTTTTCTAATGTTTCAATGTGTCGTGCTCTTTCTTCCGCTGTCCACTGATAATGCTGTGCCATTTCTTCAATGACTCCCGCTTTCACTTGGTCCAAACGATCACGCATAAACAATAAGTGGTTGGTCCGTCGCAATAAAAAGTCGACGGGTGTTAAAGCCATTTCTTCTTCCATCGCATAGTTTAAAGAGATAGTTTCTGTTAAGGTTAAACCAGGAATTACTTTGGCATCATCAATCATTTCAAAAACAGTTGGTACGTTGGAGCCATATAAATGAGCTAAGTATAGTGCATCCTTTTCACTTAACCCTTTAGATACGCCATGTTTTGCCAACGCTTCTAATTCTTCGTCTACCGTTGCAGGGTTCAATTTCCCGCCTGAAACTGGATAGTTTTTAGAATCAATTAAGGTGAATTCTTTTTGGTATTCTTCTGCTAAGATGGTTTGAATCATTTTCATCGCACCTTCTGCCATTTTACGATAATCTGTTAATTTCCCACCAGCCAAAGTGAGCAAGCCATCCGCTGATCTTTCCAATGAGCTGCCTCGAGAGACAGCTGAAGGATTGACTTTATTTTCCACCAAACTGTCTTCTAGATGGTTTAGGACTTCTTCAATTTCTCGTTTATCTGTTTGGTTTTTTTGGTATCTGTCAACGACATCAATGACTTCATCAATACTTTTATCTGAAAGTTTGCCATTGTTTCCCCCGTTATAATCTGAGCCACCGTTAGCAGAAATTAAAGGTCGTAAGCCAGCCCAGCTGGCTTCAATATCATCAATTGTTAATTGCACCTCTGGATAACGATTATTTACTACTTCCAATAGGTAATCCACATCACTTTGTTCTACTGTTGGATGTTGAAAATCTCCATGGTAATCTGTATCCGTCGTCCCAAAATATGTTTTTTCTTCTCTTGGAACAACGAAGACCATGCGGCCATCTTGTTTACCTGTATCAAAATACGTTGGTTGAGGAACATTTAAACGGCTTTTGTCGACAACTAAGTGGACCCCTTTGGTTGGACGCATTTGTGGTGTAAATGAATCGTTTTTGTCTAAGCCTCTTAATTTATCTGACCAAGGACCAGTAGTATTAATCACAACATCTGCGTGAATCTCAAACTGTTCGTCAGTTAGTAGGTCCTTTGCTTGAATGCCAGTAATTTTCCCTTCATCATTGTATAAAAAGCCCACCGCTTGAACCCGACTCACAGCATGCGCCCCGTCAGCTACTGCTTGTTTAATATTTTCAATAACTAAACGAGCATCATTATTTCGGTAATCTAAATAAACACCGCCACCTTGTAGACCTTCACTTTTTAGTTGTGGCTCACGTGCCAAAACCTCGTCTTTTGTTAACAGATAGTTGGCGTACTTGGTACCTGTTACATCAGCTAACTGATCATATAAATCCATTGCTATTTTGACAGAAAATAGATTAAATGTTGCATTTGGCTCATCATAAATCGGCAATAACATGGGGTCCGCTTTAGGGATGTGTGGCGCAATGGATTGAACGACGGCTCGTTCTTTCACTGTATCTGCCACCACCTCCACGTCAAACGTTTTCAAATAGCGGATACCACCATGAACTAATTTGGTTGATCGTGAAGAGGTGCCCTCTGCGAAATCCTGCATTTCAATTAACCCTGTCTTCATTTTAGCGGCACTGGCTTGCAGGGCAACGCCTGCGCCAGTAATGCCACCACCAATAATTAAGACATCTAAGTGTTGTGTTTTTAAAGCGTCGATTGATTGTCGGCGTGTTTCTATTGAGAAAGTCATAGAAAATTCCCCTTTTCCATTTACTTATTTTTACGTTTGAATTGTTGGGTAGCTGCTACTGCTTGTTGCCAACCTTCATATAAATCTTCTCGTTCTTCTTCCGCCATAATGGGTTCAAATTGTTGTCCTTCTTCTTGGAATGCTTTGATTTCTTCTAAGTCTTTCCAGAAGCCAACCGCTAAGCCCGCCAAGAAAGCTGCGCCTAAGGCCGTTGTTTCTAAGTTATGGGCTCTTTGAACAGCAGTGTTTAAAATATCTGCTTGGAATTGCATCAAGAAATCATTGTTTGCTGCTCCACCGTCTACTTTTAAGACGGGAATATCTATGCCTGTATCTTCTTTCATCGTGTCAATAATGTCACGAACTTGATACGCAACTGCTTGAAGTGTCGCTTTGACAAAATCTTCTCTCGTGGTACCGCGTGTCAATCCAAAGACAGCCCCACGCGCTTGTGAATCCCAATATGGTGCACCCAAACCAGTGAATGCAGGAACCACATAAACTTCATTGTGCCCTGTTGACGCTTTGGCTACTGCTTCAGATTCCGCAGCCGTTTGCAACATTTTTAAGCCATCTCGTAACCATTGAATCGCTGAACCAGCCACGAAGATACTTCCTTCCAAGGCATAATATACTTTGCCGTTAATGCCATAGCCAATAGTGGTAAGCAGATTATTTTTAGAAAGTTGAGGTTCTTCGCCAGTGTTCATGACAATAAATGAGCCTGTTCCATAGGTATTTTTAACCATCCCAGGTTCAAAGGCCATTTGACCAAATAAGGCGGCTTGTTGGTCACCAGCCATCCCAGCGATAGGAACTTCACTTCCGTAAAAATGGTAATTTTTTGTTAGTCCATACACTTCAGAGTTCGAAACGACTTTCGGTAACATCACTCGTGGGATATTTAAAAGATCCAAAATTTCTTGATCCCAATCTAAATCATGGATATTAAACAACATCGTCCGACTTGCATTTGAATAATCAGTGACATGAGTATCTCCCGTTAATTTCCAAACGAGCCAAGTATCAATTGTTCCAAACATCAATTCGCCGTTTTCTGCACGTTCTTGTGCACCTTCTACATGATCTAAGATCCAACGAACCTTCGTTGCTGAGAAATAAGCATCAATGATTAACCCAGTTTTTTCATGAATCATTTCGCTGTAGCCATCTTCTTTTAGTTGATCGGCAATAGGTGTCGTTTGGCGTGATTGCCAAACAATTGCGTTATAAATGGGTAACCCAGTTGCTTTGTCCCAAACAACGGTTGTTTCCCGTTGGTTTGTAATCCCAATTCCAGCAATATCTGTAGGTTTCACTCCTGACTCAATTAAAGAACCTGCAATAACGGATTGAACAGAATTCCAAATTTCATTGGCATTATGTTCCACCCAACCTGCATTAGGGAAATATTGAGTAAATTCCTTTTGTGAACTACCAATTTTGTTTCCTTTTTTATCAAAAATAATTGCACGAGAACTAGTCGTTCCTTGATCAATCGCCATAATGTATTTTTCTTCTGCCATGATAATTCCTCCTAAACGTTTTTGAAATCGTTTTCTTTATGTCCCTATCTTACAAACAAAAGAATAACTAAACATGTCAAAAACTTTTTTTATTTTAAAAAAATTGAAAGGATTTCTACTAAAACCAACAAAGACAACGCTTTCAATAATATTTTTATTATCTCTAATTTTTCAATAAAAAGAAACATTTTTGTTTAAAAAAGCCTAATTTTCGACTTTTAGTTGTAAAAAGGCTGGTGCGAGGATCAGACAATTTCCGTCACACCAACCTTTTGTTTATTTCTCCCGCAAGGTACGTATTTTCTTTTTTAATTGTTGCACATCATAGGTCGAACTTAATTCTGACAAAACATAGACTTCCGGTGTTCCTTGATAGCTCGTTTGCTGATAATTAGTTACAATTAAATCATATGTTTGTTCAGGCTGATACCTCTCCACCAGCGTGCCATTCATATTTTTAAGACTGAGCATTAATACTTGTGTTAACGCCGCTTGATAAAGAGCATCCATTGCTAAGTGAATCCCAATTTTTATTTCACCAATCATTTTAAATTCAATTAATGCCAACACGCTTAAATATTTGACCAGAGAAAGTTCATGCAAACTATCTCCTGGTTGATACGTTTCATCAAAACAAGCTAAAGCTTTTTCTAATAACGTTGTTGAAAAAGAAGCTAATTCCCGACTAGATAATTGCTGTTCTTTTTCCCAGATATGGGCCCTATCAAAGACTTCCAATTCTCCTTTAAAAAAATACAGTTTTCCATGAATTTGTGAAAAATAGTAAGCCATGGTTTTCTCAAGAGTAGGTTCAAATTTATGGGGCCGATAATACAAGACCACATTTTCCAAGATAAACGTATCAGCTAAAGAAACAGCGGAACGACGTCCCCGAATTAAGGAATATTCATCAAAGGCTGATTCTGGTAAGACCGACATTGTGATTAGAAAAACAAAATGAATCATGCTTTCTCCTTCATCTAATTCTAATGAATAGCGACTAGAAAAACGGAAAAACAATTGTCGAACTTGCTTAAATAACGGATCTTCTTTAAAATCACTCATTTTCTTTCTCAATTGTTGATATTTTTTTGAAGTGACCGCTAAGCGCTTTTTCGTAATACTCAACCAAAGGCTAACTTTTAACGCATTATGTTCATTAAAAGTAAAACCTAAGCCAGTCTCAATCCCTTCAATTATCCGTTTATTTAACGGCGACATCGTTTTTTTCTGGTGTGTTTCATAGGGAGTAATATACCAATACAACTGAAAGTAAAAGTAACGAATCTGCAATTCTTCTCCCTGTAGTTGTCCATTTTTTATTTGCAAATCAAAGGCGGCTAACAATTGATTGAGTTCTTTAATCTTTCGAAATAAAGAAGACTCACTAATCATAAATTTAGTCGTTAATTGAACAATAGAAAACTCTTTATTACGATATAAATAATCTAAAAGTTGAAATTTAAGAGACTCTTTTACAAATGCTTCAATTAAATGATTCAACGAAAAAAAATCCGATAAGGTGATTGATAGCTGTTGGCCATCATAAGTAAGCTGACAATCCTGTCCAAAAGGTTTCAAAAAATAATGTAAATCCTCTAAGTCTTTTTCAAAGGAGGCTTTTGTGACCGCTAAGAATGCTGTTAAATCAGAGACTGAGCAGGTGCCGCCTGCTAAGATAGTTTGTTGCACCGTTAATAATTGTCGCATTGCTTTCTTTTCCAATAACGTCTCAACTTTCATCGTTCTCTCTCCAATAAGCCGAAGCACCCATCAAATTTGTAATATCATAAATATTGGTTAAGGAAGGTTGATAAAAATAATCTTTTTGTAATAGGTCTGTCAGTGTCTGACCTGTTTGGATACTTAATGCTAAAGTATTTATTTTTTCTAAACAATTGTTTTTTGAACAAAGCTGTGCCCCAAGGACTCGTTGCGTCACTTTATCATAGATTAATTTGCCTAAAATTTCTGTCCCATGTTGTAGAGGCGGCGCTGGCTGTCTAACAATTACGGAAGCAAGTGTTTGCGGAAAAAATAAACCTTCCATTTCGGTTAGACCTGTACTAGCAAGGTAATAGTCCCCTACTTTTGTTCCCATTGTTCGCAAAGAGCCAATGAATCGGTGTGTTTTTTCTTCTAAATTGTTGGCGACTACTAAGCCAGTTCGTACCGCATTGTTCACTAACGGAGCATAAAAAGTTTCCGCGACTGGTTCATTCATAACTGAAATGCAATCTCCGATGGCAAAAACATTCGGCACTGAAGTTTGTAAATAAGGATCCACCGCGATTGTCTGATCCAGATTCCGTTGAATTTTTTTATCCAAATAGGCTAATTGAGGATGTAAGTTTAAAGCAAAAATCCCACTGTCACAAGAAATTTCCTGCTCGCTTGTTTCAAGAACAATACCATTTGCTGTTTCTTCAATTCCTAGGACCGTTTCTTCAAAATGGAAAATTACTGCTTGTTTTTCCAAAGATTTTTGAACTTCTGCAACCATTTCTTTATCAAAATATTTAGGCAATAGATTTTCTAAACTTTCAAAGACATGGACCGTTTTCTTCATTTTCACAAGAAAATCAATAGCTTCCATTCCAATGGGTCCTGCACCAATGACGGCTACTGTCTGGCTTTCTTCCAGTAATGGAACAGCCGCTAAAGCACCTGATAAAAATTTATATTTGAGTAGTTTTTCTGTTTGACTACCACGAATTTGCGTGGAAAACTGGCTCGCGCCTGTCGCTAAAATCAATTTATCATAAGAATACCACTGTTGCTCTTCTTTTCGTGCCCAAGCAATCAATTGGTTCTCAACATCCATTGCCACGACTTCTCTATTTAAAAGCAACTGAATCTTTTGACGACGTAATTCCTCTTCCGTTATGTAACGTGCTTCGTGTAATTCATTGATGGTATGATTAAAATACGCACTTAAGCCACCAGATAAATACCCCACTGTTGCTTGTTTGTCAATTAAAGAAATTTCTGCTTGGGGATATTTTTTCCTTGAAGCAATTGCTGCGGAAATACCTGCGAATGATGCACCAATAATCACAATTTTCATTTGTTTCCTCCTCTGTCAGGACCTATATACTTCTCTCAGTTTATCATGATTAAAAAGAATGCTAAAGCAACAACTATAGTTTTCACTTAAAATAATTATTTTTGCTGAGCGCATTGCTTTTCAAGCACTTTCATTTTCATTTATAATAAATGTTACTACTGTTTGAGGAGGAGTTTTCATGTCTGCAACAAAAGAGCAATTGGAACTATTTTTATTTTATTTATCTGAAACCCATACAAAAAGTTTATCTTTACATGACTTAGTTACAAGTCGACCACGCCCAGAAGAAGCGCGTATTTTATTAAATATTAACGAGGTTTGCACTTACTACCATAGCGCTCGTGTTCTCTACACAAGTGTTCCTGCTCTTGAAAATAACAAGTCTGAGCCTTTTTTCCAAGCCTTCGAAAATTTTTATTTTGAATTAAAACAACATTTTTTCAATGAAGAAGATGAAACCCATCAATTGAATGAACGTCTAGAGGAAATGAAAATTGCCTTTGAGCAATTGACGGATGACTACAATGTTCTATAATAGAAGAGAACAATTCGTTGAGAAGGGGTCCTTATGAAGCAAGAAGAAGTGATTGAACGTTTAAAAGAAGAACTAAATTTGCCATTTTTTAATGGCACACTAGAAGAAAAGAACTATTCTGAAGCAGATTATCAACAAATCAAGAAAGAGTTAATTCAATACTTTGATGATTATGTGCGAAATGTTGAAAATTAACAAGCTAAAACAACCTTTGATTTTTATAAAATCAAAGGTTGTTTTATTATTAAATAAAAAAATAACAAAAAAACCACCGGCAGTTTTGCCGATGGAAAAGGAGTATTTACTCAATAAGAGTAAAATGAAAAATAAAAAGGTTGTTGTTGGTATGAATTAATAATACAATACACTTTCTCTTTTGTCCATAAAAAAGACATGAAAAAAATATTAAATTCGTTAGTTATTTTTATTAGTTTTTTATTTTTTCAAAAGAATGTTGCTCATCCGTGTAATGGCAAAGGTTAATTCATCCGTTGCTTGATCCTGCTTTTCCTCTGAAGCATTAAATAAATCTGCATCAATACCTGTTTCTGGATCTGTTGCTAAAATCATTTCATTGCATCCTGCTACATATTCTGTATAAGCATGTTGAAATTTTTTATGAATGCCAAGTACTTGTGGCGTCGGTTTTAATGTTCCGACTTTTTTGAGCATTAATTCATATTTTTCAGTACCTTCTTTAAATTTTGCTTGAATTTCTGCAATTCGTTCGGCTGTTAAATCATTCACTTTATTCTTATCAATCGCTTGACGAACTTCTTCGTAATATGGATTCATGACTTCGCCAATATCTTCTGTTGTTTTAACGATATCATTGATTGTTTGAACGTAAAATCCTAAATTTGGTCTCATAACCATCCCTCTTTTCCCTTTTCTCTTTCACTCCATTTTACACTTTTTCTATTCCATCTGACAAGTGGCACTTTTTCAGTCTTTATTCTTTTGATTTTTAACAGAGAAAACATAGTGAGGCATCGTTTTGCCACGGTATGTTTTAATGTATCGATCCCTAACAAGCATCTGGTTTCGAATAGCGACATTCATAGAGGCTAAGTTCGTATCACGAATCGTTGAAATAACTTCTGGAAAATTTAATACATCGAATGCGTATTGCTTTGTCGCTGCGGCAGCTTCAATCGCATACCCTTTGTGCCATTCTTTTCCACATAAATGATAACCAATTTCTGGATAGCTCTTGCCTTTTACTAATTGATTGGTGAGGCCACACTCGCCGATAACTTCGCCTGTTCGCTTCTTCTCTAACGCCCATAAGCCGTAGCCGCATTCTTGATAGGACTGTAAGTTCCACTTTAGCCAGTTTGCAACCTCTTCATCAGAAAAAGCGTGTTCATAGGCATACATCACATTTTCATCTTGCAAAAATTTTTTCAATTCCACTTCATCTTCCATCTGCCATTCTCTGACAATAAGTCGTTGTGTTTCGAAAATAATTTTCCGTTTCAAGCCCTTTCACTCCTTACATAAAGAAAAATTGACTGGTTTAAGTACCAGCCAATTTTCTTTACTTATTTATTAAGCACCTTTACCTGCTTTACGTTGGAAGAACTTCACAATTTCCACAATTGGGATGATAGCAAAAGAAGTACCTGCTACAATTGCCCATTGATATGCATCTAAATGTGTGACGCTGAATAAATCATTAAATCCTGGAATAACAATCGTTGCAGCTAATAGCAAGAACGAAACAAGAATCCCATAGTTAAATGATTTGTTGCGGAATAAACCAACTTTGAAAATTGATTGATAAATCGACTTCACATTAAAGGCATGGAACAATTGAATTAATCCCAAAGTAGCGAAGGCCATGGTTAAAGCATCGCCGTGTTGTAAATCATACAACGCTTGCGCCGATAAGTTTGTGTTAGCCGCGGTATGTGCTGGGAACATAATTGACATTTTATACACAATCAAAGTCAATGCCCCTTGCGTAATCCCTTGGTAAACAACACTGCTTAAAACGCCGCCAGAGAAGAAGTTCGATTTTTTACCACGAGGTTCATGGCTCATCACATCACGTTCTGCTGGTTCCACACCTAACGCAATCGCTGGGAAAGTATCCGTTACTAAGTTAATCCACAATAAGTGAACAGGTAACAAGGTATCCCAATTGAGCATTGTTGCAATAAACAAGGTTAATACTTCCCCTAGGTTAGCTGAAAGTAAATATTGAATCGTTTTTTGGATATTTGAGAAGACTTTACGTCCTTCTTCTACCGCTACAATAATTGTTGAAAAGTTATCATCGGCAAGGACCATATCTGAAGCACCTTTTGATACTTCTGTTCCGGTAATTCCCATACCAATCCCGATGTCAGCAGCTTTTAAGGCTGGGGCATCATTTACGCCATCACCAGTCATCGCAACCACTTTTCCTTCTTGTTGCCACGCTTTAACAATCCGAACCTTGTGTTCTGGTGAAACACGAGCATAGACAGAGTAGCGTCCCACGACTTGTGCGAATTTTTCATCTGACAATTCATTTAATTCAGCGCCTGTAATGACTGCATCGTCGTCGCCTTCTTTGATGATGCCTAAACGTGCCGCAATTGCTTCTGCTGTATCACGGTGGTCACCCGTAATCATAATTGGACGAATACCCGCTTCTTTCGCGACTTTTACAGCATCTGCAGCTTCTTTTCTTTCTGGGTCAATCATACCGACTAAACCAGCAAATGTTAAATCTTTTTCCACAAGTTCAGAACTCATTTCGGCTGGAATCGTCTCAACATATTTATAAGCCATTCCTAAAACACGTAAGGCTTGTTTCGCTAATGAAGTGTTGGTTTTTAAAATTTCTTGACGTTTTGTTTCATCTAATGGACTTGTTTCTCCATTTGATAAGATTTCCGTACAACGTTTCAATAATTCATCTGGTGCACCTTTGACAGAAACTAGGAAGCCACCTGTTTTTAATTCATGAACAGTAGTCATTAATTTACGATCAGAGTCAAAAGGAATCTCTGCCACACGAGGTTCAGCTGCTACTTTTTCGGTTACGTTAAACGCATGATCTAAACCAAATTGTACTAAGGCAGTTTCTGTTGGGTCACCAATTAATGAACCATCTTGAGCGATTTTTGTATCATTCGTAAAGTTCATGATTTTTAAAGCCATATTATCAGCAGGAATTTCTGTGGAAGCAGATAAAACTTGACCATCTGTATACAACGCTTCAACGGTCATTTGATTTAAGGTTAACGTACCTGTTTTATCTGAACAGATAATATCTGTACTTCCTAATGTTTCAACGGCTGGTAACTTACGGACAATCGCATTTTTCTTGGCCATTTTTTGAGTCCCTAAAGCCAAAATAATCGTGACAATCGCTGGTAATCCTTCTGGAATTGCCGCTACAGCTAACGAAATTGACGTTAATAACATGTCAATCCATGAACGACCATTCATCATTCCTACCACAAACATCACCGCTGCAATGACTAAAATGGCAATTGTTAACATTTTACCCAATTGGTTTAAGTTTTGTTTTAAAGGCGTTTCCGTTTCTTGTTCGCTTGCTAGCATGCCAGCAATTTTACCGACTTCTGTATTCATTCCTGTGCCAACCACAACGCCAAGACCACGTCCATACGTCACATTACTATTGGAATAAGCCATATTGATTCGGTCACCGATACCAATATCGGTTCCCTCTAAGATGGTTACTTCTTTTTCAACTGGAACAGATTCACCGGTTAACGCTGCTTCTTCAATTTTTAAGCTATTCGCTTCCAATAAACGTAAATCAGCTGGAACGACATCCCCTGCTTCTAATAAAACAATGTCGCCTGGTACTAATTCATCACTTTTAACAGTAATGACGTGTCCATCACGGCGAACATTCGCATTTGGTGAAGACATTTCTTTTAATGCTTCAATGGCTTGTTCCGCTTTGGCTTCTTGAATGACCCCAAAGATGGCGTTCAAGATAACAACCACTAAGATGATAATCGAGTCTACCACATCATGGGAAAAGACGGCTGAAATGACCGCTGCCGCTAATAAAACAATAATCATAAAATCTTTGAATTGCTCAAAGAATTTCACGGCAAGTGATTTTTTCTTCCCTTCATCTAGCACATTTTCCCCGTACGTTTCTAAACGCTTTTGAGCCTCCTGTGCACTTAATCCATCAGTTGTTGTGTTCATTTTCTCCAAAACAACTGTGTCGTCTTGTGCGTAAAACGCTTCAGACAATTGTGTTTTCTTTTCTTCTGACATGTTCTTCCTCCTCTATTTTTTGCAGCATCCTCCAAGTACTATTTTACATTTCATCAAAAATAAATGAAAAAAAATAGACTTGTGTATGCTACTACGTCGAACATACATAAGTCTCACCGTTTAAGACAACACCAGAAATTGCTTTCGGAGTTGGTGATGTTGTCACAGCATAAATACTGTCAGTTACTCCCTCATGAAAAAACTATTTAACATTGATTGGAGAACCAATGTTATGAATAATTACTTAATTAGTATACCGTTTTCCACTCTTTTTTTCAAATAAAAGTTCTGCTCATTTGAAAAAAACTGAAATCCTTTCATTCGGATTCCAGTTTCTTGATTTGTATTCGTAAAATACGCTGTTGTCCCCGCTTTCTCGACCAACTAATAACCCAAGAAAGTAAGAAAAGACTAATCACGGTTCCTTCACGAACAAAAATTGGCAAATGATAACTAATGGACAATCCTAGTGCTAAACTGACACAAAAAATATCAACTAAATAACGATAAAACTGAAAACTATAGCGCGTTCTTTCAGAAATAAGTGTACAAAATTTTTCAATGGGAAATTGCAAAACACCTAGCGCAACTACCTGTCCTGTCCCGATTCCTGCTATGATTGTCCCTAAAATAAATAGAACAATTTTAACCAAATAATTTTGAAAAACAAGCGAACCAAATAATTGATATAAGAAAAAATTAATGACAAAACCAAAGCCAATTAACGCCATCAAAATAATCAAATAGTCCTGAATTTTACGCTGCTGATCTAACAACCAACACGTGCCTAAAAAAGCGAAATTGATAGCTGTGGTAACAGTTCCGACTTTTAAATGAGTAAGTGTTGCGAAGGTCACATTAAATGCATTAAAACTACTAACTCCAATGCCTGCTTGAATTGTCAAACTGATGCCCAATGCACTAATTAAATAAAAAAGAAACGATAGCACAATTTTTTTCTTCCACATTATAAAAACTCCTCTACTCTTGATACGTCTATTATGTGCTACAATAGAAGAAACAAATAGGAGATATCTCCTATTATAAGGAGAAAAAATGCTTAAAACAGCCTACCAACGATCACCGAAACAAGAATTAGCTAAAAATACGCCTTTTTTTAATGAAACTGATTTAAAACACAGTTTTATTATCGATTTTGAAAATCAAGAATTCATTCATCACCAAGCAGAGCCATTAAATTATCTTTTTTATTTAATCAAAGGAAAAGCGAAAATTTTAAAAACAGAACGCAATGGCCGCCAATCCATTGTTCAGTTTTTAACGACAGGTGATTTAATTGGCGATTTAACATTAGTCCAAGCGGAAACGATAACCAAGGACGTTATCGCCTTAGGTGAAACCTGTTGTTTGGCTGTACCTTTAGCTTACGCAGAAACTGTTTTAAAAAACAAGGTACTTTTTATGCAGCAACTCAGCCATTATCTAGGGAAAAAAATGCTCCAACGGGTGGACCACTTTACAACGAATCAGACCTATGAACTAAGTTATCGGCTAGCGGAATTGCTATTGGTTGCCGCTAATCACGAAGATGTTTATAAAGAAAAACATACTGAGATTGCCGAATA
This sequence comes from Enterococcus sp. HMSC078F03, assembly GCF_001811595.1. NCBI lineage: Bacteria > Bacillati > Bacillota > Bacilli > Lactobacillales > Enterococcaceae > Enterococcus > Enterococcus sp. HMSC078F03. Next base: position 14,789 of record NZ_KV805560.1, read on the forward strand.
CTTAGGGGTTAGTTATCGCCATCTTATTTATACCTTCAAACAATTTCGAGAGCGCGGCTTTATTCAAAAACAAGGAACTGCTTATCACATCAACCGCTTAGCGTTACATTCTTTTGTAAAAAAATGAAGAGTTAAAGTGGTGGATTGTTGACAAATAATGCGCTTCCCGCTACCCTATTCTTATTAATAAGAAAGAAGGGACAGCAATGGAGCAAGCATCATTTACTGTATCTAGTTGGCAAGAACAACCGATTGACAATCTTAATGAAAATTTCCCAGTGAATCAAGCGAGCGCTACTTATCAATTGTCAGGCGCCTTATCTGGGACAGCTTCTGTGGAATACTTAATGACTTATCAAGGCTCTTCAATGGCAGATGGGCTTGAAGCTATGGCTCAAGTGGTCGGTTTCCTACATTTCGAAGGAACTTATTTAGGAAAAAAAGGCACCTTTACTGCTTGCGAAAAAGGGACGTTTACACAGGGTCTTTTAGACTGCCCAGGTGAACTATTTCAAGCATCAGGTGAGCTTGCCGGTTTATCCGGTCGCTACACTTATGAATTTAGTCAAGAAGAAGCGCTTCTTCATTTAGACTTTGTATAATAAAAAATTTCAAGGAAAGTTGGTGACATTATTTTACTTATTTTAAATTTGGCGGTTGTAAAAGACAATGGGTGTTTTTGATTAGATTAAACTTTTAAGGAGAAAAATCATGAAAAACACCCGAAACACCGTCCCATCATTACTAATTATTATTTTGCTTGTGGGATTTCCACAAATCAGCGAGTCGATTTTCACACCCATTTTACCAGCGCTTAGTTCTGCTTTTAACATTCACGATAGCGTGGCACAATTAACCATGAGTATTTATTTTGTTGCCTTTGCCGTTGGCGTTTTATTCTGGGGAATTCTATCCGATACGATTGGACGTCGCCCAGCTATGTTATTAGGAATTTTATGCTATTTAATTGGAAATATTGGCCTTTTTTTGAGTCCGACATTTCCTTGGCTGTTATTCTTCCGTTTAATTCAAGCATTTGGTGCAAGCGTTGGTTCTGTTATTACCCAATCGATGATGCGGGAAAGCTTTAACGATCTTCAAAGAGGGAAAATTTTTGCTCAAACAAGCGCTGCCCTATCGCTATCTCCTGCCATCGGACCCTTAGTCGGCGGACTTGTTCAAACCTATTTTGGCTATCAGCATGTCTTTAGCACCTTAATTGTCATGGCTGTTCTATTACTTTTCTATAGTTTTTATCGTTTACCAGAAACCTTTCACTTAGGAAATACCTTAACGAAAGCGCCTTTTTGGTCTGTGGCGAAACGCCTTTCCTTCGACTCGAAAGTTTGGTGCTACGGCTTATTGATTGGTGGCATTAATGGTTTATTATTTAGCTACTATGCAGAAGCCCCGTTTATTTTCATCAATCACTTTGGCTTTAGCAGTGTCCAATATGGCTTTCTTGGTTTAGTTTTAGCTGTGTCTAGTATTCTTGCTGCGGTTCTTATCAATTGGTTGCTGGGATATTGGTCAGCGGAAAAAATTGCCTTTGCTGGTTTGCTGCTAAGTATCTTTGCGGCTTGCTGTTTATTAATAATGACACAATTTGAAACAATCATTGGGCTTATTTTGTTTATTTTTCTCTTTTTCTTAGGGATTAATATTACTTTGCCCAATGCCTTAAGTATGGCCTTAAAAGGCTATGAATCTGTAATTGGTACTGCCAGTGGGATTTTTAGTTTTGTCTATTACTTGTTTGTTAGTTTCTTTACCTATTTGATTAGTTACTTTCACAATGGTACCATTTGGGTCTTACCGCTTTACTTTTTAAGTTTTGCTTGTCTGTTAGCTTTCAGCTATTATGTCATTGTTTATCGTAAAACTTTAAAATAAAAATCAAAAAACACACGAATGTTTCGTGTGTTTTTTTTAGCTAAAAAATTGATTTTCTAAACTATATTGCTTCCCTGAAACAATGTCATATTGAATCAGTCGGTATTCCTCATATAGTTGTTCTTGCTTTTTATTCATTTCTACTGTTTTTTTCCATTCCCCACCGAGATAGTAATTCCCCTTTTCAAAAGCAGGCAATTGTTCTTGTACCTCATTTAGCATAGCGTAAAATCCCGATTGCGGTAAGCCACTTTGTTGGAAAAGTGAGGGAGCAAAATAAAATGGACTAATGGTTGCTTGATGCTGATTTTTTTCTGTTAACTGGTCCGCCGTATCATACATTAGAAATTCTGTCTGGTGAAGGGCTGCCCCTTCATTCAACGCTTGAATGTTTTCATCATAAATACTTGGTAAGTGATCTCCCCAAAAAACGACTAATGTGCGTTTGGGCATTTTTTCGATTTCTTGTAGGAAATTTTTCAAAGCTTCGCTACTGTAGGCAATATCTTGCAAATAATTATTGAGCGCGACTTGATTGCCGTTTCCTTGAGAAAAATAATTGGAGGTTGTGTATTTGTTTTCATAGGGCATATGTGTTTGCATAGTAACTAAATGAATGAATTGCGGTTGCTCTTTTTCTTTAAGCAGTGTCGTCACTTCCTGATATGCTGCTTGATCTGAAATGTAAGGATTATTTTCTAGTTTATCTGTATAGTTCATTGTTTTTTCATTGATAAATTGATCAAAACCTAAAATTTTATACACATCTTTTCGTTTATACATAGATGTATTGTACGGATGAATAGCCGTTGTTTGGTACTTTTGTTCCTTAAGTAATGAAACAATGGAAGGCAATTCCGTCATCTTAGGAATCATCATTGTATAAGGTGTAGTCATTTGGGCATTCATTAATTCCATCGAAAAACTTGTTAAGGCTTCAAATTCAATATTCGCAGTTCCGCCCCCGTAGTTTTGTGAAAGCATCTGGCCGCTGTAAGTTTTATCAGCGATTTGCTGATAATCAGCTAAAGGATTACCAATAATGGACAAGCCTTTCAGATGATCTGGATTTGAAAAACTTTCACTCATGACAAACACAATATTGGGTTGCTCATTGCTCGGCACTGTTTTCGCCTCGGCCAACTTTTGATATTTCTGAGTAATTTCTGAAATAGCTTCTTTTGAATAACCCTTTGGTTGGTCCATAGCCTCTACTTTTAAATTATATAGAAAACCACCAATAAATCCCGTATTGTAGTAATTCATTTTTTGGCTGTAAGGAATCCATAACGCGGTTTTATTATAGGCTTTACGTAACAAATTTTGCGGATTGTTAAAATCACCAATATATGAAAATAGACCAATCGAAAGAACAAGACTTAACACACGAATCGTTTGTTTTTTCTTCGATAAAAAGAAACTTTTATAAAAGGCTTTTCCTAAGAAAAAAAGTGCTACACAACATAACGCTACCACAAAAATAAACGGCCATAAACCAACCATTTCTTTTAATAAACTAACTTCTGTAATCATTTTTAAGTCGTCTGGGTAAATAGGTTCGACACGATAAAACATCTTTTGATAGTCCGCAAATCCTAAAACACCTATTATGACACTATATAAAAGAGCGCCAACTCCTAATGAACCTGCCAAACTACATAAAAAAAGTAAAAAAACACTTAGCACAAAACAACCTAAGAAAAACTTTTCCGTATGCCACGAAAAAGCAAACTTGAAGGCTAAATCAACAGACAAGTTATTCTGACACCATTGCAGATATAAATTACTAAAAATAATTAATATGATGAACCCGATTCCATACAGAAGATAGCGGTAGGGCCATCGTTTAATTTTCTCAACTCTCTTTTTCACATCGATCTCCTATTCAAAAACTAGTAATGTATTTATTTTATGCTTCTTGAAAAAGAATGTAAAGAAGTAGCTAACAAAGAAGTCTAAGGAATAGTAAAGAAAAAATGTTATTTGTTGCAAAAATAATTTTCCAGTGGTATAGTAACAATGGAATTTCGTTATCAGTTATCGTCGCCTTTTTAGAGTACTTTATGAAAGGAGAATAACTATGACTTACAAAGTAAAAAACATTCAATACCGTATTCAATTAGACACAGACAAAAATATTTTCATTGTTTTTGATGCAAAAAATGAAAGTAAAACAGCAACTGGTCACACAATTGAAGAAGCAATTGCACACTTAAAACAATTAAACTAAGGAGTGACAAACATTTCCATGCAAGACCCTTTAGGTAGTTATTTAAGCTAAAAGCCGTTTAGTAAAGAAAAAATACTAGACGGTTTTTTTGTATCCTCTTCGCCTTTTATTTTTTACATAGTATACTGAAACAAACGGAGGTGTTTTTAGATGACCATCATTGCAAACTATATACGCCAGCAATCCCAACATCAAACACAGTTAACAGAAATCTACCAAGCAATTTTAGCGGTTGTTCCTCAGGAGACTACTGAAAAAATCGCTTATGGAATGCCGACCTTTTACTTAAATGGCAATTTAGTGCATTTTGCGGCGGCCAAGCAACATTTAGGTTTCTATCCTACGCCATCAGCCATCCAACGTTTCAGCAAAGAATTACGCCCTTTTAAAACCTCGAAAGGTGCCATTCAATTTCCCTACACGCAAGAGTTACCTCTTTCGTTAATACAGGAAATAGTTAAATTCCGTGTACAAGAGAACATGAAGAGCGTGGGACAAAAATCACTTTGAATTTTTGTCCCACGCTCAAAAACTGATAAACGGCGGGAACAGAAGCAACTCCTTCGGAAATAAGCCGAAATTCCTCGAAAGACGAAAAGCATCTTTCGGAAATTCCTTCTTATTGCTGAGAAACACTATTTGCAAAGCAAATAGATGTTGAACAGTACCTACTTGGTTCTCGGAGTTAAACACTTCTGTCCCGACCTCTTCATGTTCTTAAAATTTTTTCCATCGCTTTTCCCTTGGCCAATTCGTCGATTAATTTATCTAGGTAACGGATTTTTTGCATTAAAGGATCTTCAATTTCTTCCACGCGATAGCCACAAATTACGCCTTTGATCAATTGGGCGTTTTCATTAAAATTGGGTGCTTCTTCAAAAAATGTTTCCATCGTTACTTTTTGAGCCAATTGTTGCTGCAAGCCTTTTTCATCATAACCAGTTAACCAGTAAATAATTTCGTCAACCTCCGCTTGCGTTCGATTTTTACGTTCTACTTTTTGGATGTATAGCGGGTAAACACTGGCAAAGGTCATTGTATAGATTTTCGGTTTTGTCATTGGTTTTCCTACTTTCTGAAAAAATAACTCCTTCTCATTATACTATACTTCTCTTAAATTTAAACTTTAATACATGTTAAAAGAATAAGTGCCGTAAAAAATTTTAAAAAGCAGTAAAATTGACTCTTCTAGTAAAAATTTCTTTTGTTATTTTTCTTTATATAAGGGGCCCATTTTTTATGTTATTTAATCACAGGAACCTGATTCTATCATTGCAGAATAGGCTTTCATTCAGTATACTGTAAATAGAGGAACAAGAAACGAATTGGATAATTAGGCACTGAAAGAACGCACCACCGTTCTGAATGTTTCGAAACACACAACAGGTTATCGAAATGGCCATTGGAGAAAAATTCCTTTTTCTCCGAGGTTAGCGATTGTGACATGTTGCAATCGTTTTTTGTCCTTAAAATGTTGAGAAAAAGAAAAAAGGCACTTTGCATGTCAGCACCACCTGACAAACAAAGCCCTTCATAGACAGCACAACCTATCTATTCCAGTTGCCTTTTTTGCTAGTTACACTAGCTAATTTTAGTGTACCCGATTTTCAGTGAAATTACTAGCATCTTTAAAATTTTTACTGAAACGATCAGCCTGTGCAATGAACTAGTTTTCTTCAGCGGCGGCAACCGCTGAGAAGCTTTTTCTCAAATTTTAAGTTGCTCTACTCTATCATATAGTTTATATAGATAACTGGCTTTTTAGAAGAATATAATACATGTTTTTTCCAATTGTCTAAATAATTTTTGAATAAAAACATTTTCAAATATGTTAAGTCTGGTATTCCTTTTTCTCGCTCAATCAACTTAGTCTTCTTGTCTAATACAAGCCACAAACCTATTTTTTCTACAGACGGTATATCTTTTACTAATCCTGAGCGAATAATGTCTAAAGAAGCAAGTGATTGAGTAACTGCATAACTTAGCTTGGATGATGCATCACCGATTTTAACTGCAAATAATGTTTGCGTTTCTTTACAGTATATATCTGCAATCTCAATGTCTTCATTATTAGATAGTTTGGTCAACTGACGATCATAATTCTCTAAATGTTCATTTTCTTCTGCTAGCAAGAGATTATAAACTCTTTCTTTATAGTATTTTCTTTTTATTGACTCTTTAATCTCTTTCTTTGTTTTGCCAGTAAAATCAGATCTATTTTTTTCTTCTTCATATTTCTTAGCACAAAAAGTTTCATGCCTTTTTTTAGAAAAATCATACTCAGGATTATAGATTACTGGAATTTCACTAAGTGAATCATTTAAATAATCTAGATAGTCATTATTATAAGAATACCACTCACCATTTAGTAGTGTATAACGCTCTTCTTCATCTGTGTAATCTAATATTTTCTTTATCTCATATTTTTTTCTCTTGCCTTCAATTTCTTTACCTATAAAGATTTTAAAAATATCTTTGCCTATTAATTTGTTTTTTTCAATGAACATGCGTAAATCATTGATGTCAAATCCATCTAAAAAAACCGGTTTTCTATTTAAATAATGTACTGTATATTCCGTACTATAATCATTAAAACTCTCTATGTTTCCTATAATATCAAAATCTGAAAAATAAATAGGTGTTTCTCCATCAATTATTTTTTTTATTAATTTCCCATCTAATTTCTTAATAAGATTATCATCATTCTTGTCCAATTTCTTCAATAATGGAATTTTTATTTCTTCTTTCTCAGATGTAATGATTCTTTTTGCATAAAATACAAGCGCTAACATGTGTGTTAGACAGTCATTTTTCAACTCAACAGATAAAGCATCCCCAATTTCGATATTTTCTTTATATATTCCAAAATCTCTTGGTAATTTTTGGGTAGCTTTAACTTTTAAATAAGCTTCACCACTATCAAAATCAAAATATTTATTATCTTTAAAAGCATCAATCATCTTTACCTTAGAACTATGCGGCGCTGCTTTAGCTGTACGCTTTACTTCTTTGTAGTCTAACTTTCTCGCAAAACGAAAGGCAAATTCTTTATCTGCAAACTTATGAACACAATGATGCGCATGACTAAAAGAAAACGCATATAACTCATCATCCAAAGAAACTGTTAAAATTCCTTTGGGTGCTCCATAAGTTTTTAGATGTATTCCTTCTGTTAATTCATCAATTATCCATTGCCATTTTGGAGTTCCCTCTAAGTTATTTCGATCAATATATAACTGAATATGTACACTTTTTTGTCTATATTGACGAACTTCATCGCTTTCCATTTTATATTCTAAATTAATTTGCTCAAAAAATTCTTCCTTTTTTTCAGTTAAAATTTTATATAAATTTACTTTCATTTTTAGGACCTCCTTTAAAATTATTTCAGGATTCTAAACAAAATGCAAAAGTAGCTTTACATTTATTCATTTTTTTCAACAATTGGATAAACGCATCCACATATTCTTGATCCTTTGAACTATGACTAATAAAAATCTTTTTCCCGTTGCTCACTACTCAACATCCTCCAAGTTAAATTTGTGTTTTCATTTTTTTGTGAAATTATATACTATTTCTTTAAGCGTACAGCGTTATCTGAAACCAGTCAATACTAAAATTATAAAATAACAATTATTTTGTTTTATTATTTTTTATATAATGTTATTTTGTTAATGTTTTGTTATTTTTAAACAAGTGATTATAGAGCAATGTACGGTTGAAATTATTTCCAATCTATTTTTTTCAATATTTTTATAAATATAAAAAAACACGCCTTTCTTTGCAGAAAGGCGTGTTTTTACGTCCGAGTATAAGGAGAATTGATTCATTAACCAATTGTCCCTTTAAGCGTTATTCATTAAATGAATTATTTGTTTTTTAAGTTGTAGAAAGATTTTAAGCCTTTGTATTCAGCTACATCGCCTAATTGATCTTCAATACGTAATAATTGGTTGTATTTAGCAATACGGTCAGTACGGCTTAATGAACCAGTTTTGATTTGGCCAGCGTTTGTTGCAACAGCGATATCAGAGATTGTTGAATCTTCTGTTTCACCAGAACGGTGAGATACAACTGCAGTGTAGCCAGCTTCTTTAGCCATTTCGATTGCTTCAAATGTTTCAGTTAAAGTACCGATTTGGTTAACTTTGATTAGGATTGAGTTAGCGATACCTTTTTCGATACCTTCAGCTAATTTAGTTGTGTTTGTTACGAATAAATCGTCACCAACTAATTGAACTTTGTCGCCTAATACTTCAGTTAATTTTTTGAATCCGTCCCAGTCGTTTTCGTCTAAGCCGTCTTCGATTGAAATGATTGGGTATTTAGAAACTAATTCTTCGTAGAACGCGATCATTTCTTCAGTTGTTTTTTCGCCTTCGCCTGAGTCAGCTAAAACGTAAACGCCTTTTTCTTTATCGTAGAATTCTGAAGAAGCAGCATCCATAGCAAGAACAACGTCTTTACCAGGAACATAGCCAGCTTTTTCGATAGCTTCGATGATTACTTCGAAACCTTCTTCGTTTGAACCTAAGTTAGGAGCGAAACCACCTTCGTCACCTACTGAAGTAGCTAAGCCGCGACCTTTTAAGATTGAAGCTAATGCGTGGAATACTTCTGCACCCATACGTAAAGCTTCTTTGAATGTAGGCGCACCTACAGGCATGATCATGAATTCTTGGAAGTCAATACTGTTGTCAGCATGTGATCCACCGTTGATGATGTTCATCATTGGAGTTGGTAATACTTTTGTATTGAATCCGCCTAAGTAATGATATAAAGGCACTTCTAGGTAATCAGCAGCAGCACGAGCTACGGCGATAGACACACCAAGAATAGCGTTAGCACCTAATTTACCTTTGTTAGGAGTTCCATCTAAATCGATCATTGCTTTATCGATAGCCATTTGATCGCGTACATCGTAACCGATGATTGCTTCAGCAATGATGTTGTTTACGTTATCTACAGCTTTAGTAACACCTTTACCTAAGTAACGAGCTTTGTCGCCATCACGTAATTCAACTGCTTCGTATTCACCAGTTGAAGCTCCTGAAGGAACCATTCCACGGCCGAAAGCTCCGCTTTCAGTGTAAACTTCTACTTCGATTGTTGGGTTACCGCGTGAGTCTAAGACTTCGCGTGCGTAAATATCAGTAATAATTGACATGTTTTGTCTCTCCTTTGAGTTTGTATTTATACTAAGGGGATTCCCTCATGTATGATTGTAGTTAATTCTCGCAAACTATGCAAACATTTTTTTGCAAAAGTCATTGAGAAAACGTTACCGTTAGTGATTTCTTATTTTACAGCATCTAATAAAGCTAAGAATGAATCTGCTTCTAAGCTTGCGCCGCCGACTAAAGCACCGTCAACGTTTTCTTTTGCCATATATTCAGCGATGTTTTCTGGTTTAACAGAACCACCGTATTGAATACGAACAGCTTCAGAAACTTCTTTGCCGTATAATTTTTCAACTGTTGAACGAACAACACCACAGATTTCATCTGCAATATTAGCATCTGCAGATTTACCAGTTCCGATTGCCCAGATTGGTTCGTAAGCGATAACCATTGAAGCAACTTGTTCGTTTGATAAACCAACTAAGCCGTTAGTGATTTGACCTTCGATCCATTCCGCTGTTTTACCAGCTTCATACGTTTCTAAAGTTTCACCACAACAGAAGATTGGTGTCATACCATTTGCAAAGATTGCTTTGGCTTTTTTATTGATATCTTCATCTGTTTCGTGGAAATATTCGCGACGTTCAGAGTGTCCGATAATCACATAGTTCACACCTAAATCTGCAATTGCAGCTGGTGAGTTTTCACCAGTGAAGGCACCAGCGTTTTCCCAGTAGCAGTTTTGTGCAGCTAATTTCACTTCAGAATCTTTTAGGTTCCAAGCTAAAGGAGCTAAGAATAATGCTGGAGATCCAATCACAGCGTCAACAACGTCGTTTGATGGAACAGCATTTTTGACTGCTTCTGCAAAGCTTTGTGCTTCGCTTAAAGTTTTGTTCATTTTCCAGTTACCAGCGATAATTGGTTTGCGCATGAAAAGCACATCCTTTTCTTTTTTTAAAAATATTGTCTTTTAAACTGATTATTTATCGTTAATAGAAGCTAAACCTGGTAAAGTTTTGCCTTCTAATAATTCTAAACTTGCTCCGCCACCTGTTGAGATGTGAGAGAATTTGTTTTCGTAGCCTAATTGAATTGCTGCAGCAGCAGAGTCCCCGCCACCGATGATTGTTGTTGCGTCTTCTAAATTAGCAATCGCTTCACAAACACCAATTGTTCCTTTGGCAAAGTTACTCATTTCAAATACGCCCATTGGACCATTCCAAACAACTGTTTTCGCACCTTGTAATTCGTTAGCGAATAATTCAATTGTTTTTTCACCGATATCCAAGCCTTCTTCATCATCTGGGATTTCAGTTGAAGGAACCGTGTGGAAAGGAGCGTCATTGCTGAACTCTTTAGAGACAACTGTATCAACCGGTAAAACTAATTTGTCGCCAGCTTTTTCCATTAAGCTTTTCGCTAAGTCCACTTTATCTTCTTCAAGTAAAGATAAACCAACACTATAGCCTTGTGCTTTCATGAATGTGTAAGCCATACCGCCACCGATTAAAATTTTGTCGGCTTTTTCAATTAGGTTTTCAATGACAGCGATTTTGTCAGAAACTTTTGCGCCACCCAAGATTGCTACGAATGGACGTTTTGGATTTTCAACAGCTTCGCCGATGAATTTAATTTCTTTTTCCATTAAGAAACCAGCAACTGTTGGGATACCAGTTGAAGCAATTCCAACGTTTGAGGCATGTGCACGGTGTGCAGTACCAAAAGCATCATTGACAAATACATCGCCTAAAGAAGCCCAGTATTTACCCAATTCAGCGTCATTGCCGCTTTCTTTTTTGCCGTCAACATCTTCAAAACGAGTGTTTTCAAATACTAAAACGTCGCCGTCTTTCATATTGTTAACAGCGTCTTCTAATTCTTTACCACGTGTTTCTGGAACAAAAGTAACTGGTTGACCTAGTAATTCGCTTAAACGTTCAGCCACTGGTTTTAATGATTTGCCAGCTTTGTCTTCTTCTGTTTTTACACGACCTAAATGAGAGAAAAGAATTGCTTTTCCGCCATTTTCAATCACGTATTTGATTGTTGGTAAAGCCGCTACGATACGATTATCGTTTGTGATCACGCCATCTTTTAACGGAACGTTAAAGTCAACACGGACAAGGACTTTTTTGTCTTTTAAATCTACATCTTTAATTGTCTTTTTAGCCATGAGTAGACCTCCTGTATTGTCAATTTTAGGATTTTTCTTTTTTAAAAAAAGAAAGCGGAGAAGCGCGTTGCTTCCCCGCTTATTATTTCACAATTGTTCAAATTTCACTAATGATAAGAATAAATCTTATAAGTTAGCGAAGTATTCTAAAGTACGAACTAATTGAGCAGTGTATGACATTTCGTTGTCATACCAAGCAACAGTTTTAACTAATTGTTTGTCGCCAACTGTCATAACTTTTGTTTGAGTTGCATCGAATAATGAACCGTAAGTCATACCTACGATATCAGAAGAAACGATTTCGTCTGTGTTATAACCATAAGATTCGTTAGCAGCTTTTTCCATTACTGCATTCACTTCATCAACAGTAACTTCTTTGTCTAATACAGTAACTAATTCAGTTAATGAACCAGTAGCTACAGGAACACGTTGAGCAGCGCCATCTAATTTACCGTTCAATTCTGGGATTACTAAGCCGATTGCTTTAGCAGCACCAGTTGAGTTAGGTACGATGTTTGCAGCAGCAGCGCGCGCACGACGGAAGTCGCCTTTAGGATGTGGTCCGTCTAATGTCATTTGGTCACCTGTGTAAGCGTGGATAGTTGTCATTAAACCTTCAACAACACCAAAGTTGTCATGTAAAGCTTTAGCCATTGGAGCTAAGCAGTTTGTAGTACAAGAAGCGCCTGAAATTACAGTTTCTTCTCCAGTTAATGTTTCATGGTTTGTGTTGTAAACGATTGTTGGTACATCGTTACCACCAGGAGCTGAAATAACTACACGTTTTGCACCAGCAGTTAAATGTTTTTCAGCAGCTTCTTTAGAAGTAAAGAAACCAGTACATTCTAAAACGATGTCTACGCCTAATTCGCCCCATGGTAATTCTTCAGGGTTACGGTTAGCTAAAACTTTGATTTCTTTGCCGTTAACGTTGAATGAACCTTCGTGAACTTCAACTGTACCGTTGAAACGGCCTTGAGTTGTGTCATATTTTAACAAGTGTGCTAACATTTTAGCATCTGTTAAGTCGTTGATTGCAACTACTTCGATTCCTTCTACATCTTGGATACGACGGAAAGCTAAGCGTCCGATACGTCCAAATCCATTAATACCTACTTTAACTGTCATTAAAGATTTCCTCCTTATGAAAATCAAAAATTTTTTATTTTAAAGGGTTACCCCTTTTAAAATCTCGTTTGCGGCAGCTTCATCTGTGATGAGCCACGTTTGTTTTGGTGCATTTTTCATATATGCGCGAATGGCTTTGGCTTTCGTTTTGCCGCCCGCAATTGCGACGACATAGGGAATTTCTTGTAAGTTTTTTAATTGAAGGCCAATTCGTGGAATTTTATAGACCACTTTTCCTTCTTCATCAAAGAAATAACCAAACGATTCTGCCACGGCATTTTTTTGTTTGAGCATAACCATTTCGTCATCAGACATTTTTCGGCGTGCCGCCATGTGCAACGCTCGACCAATACTGTGCACCACACAGTTGGCATGACTAATTAACGTAAGAACTTCTTGAATCGAGGGTTCTTGTAATAAACTATTATACGTTTCACGACTCAATTGTTCTGGGACATATAACGCCCGGTAGTTACCACCCGTTTTGTTGGCCATTACAGCACTAATTGAATTGGCTTGGACAGAAACTGCTTCACCAATCCCTCCTCTGGCTGGAACAAACAAATTATGACGTTTTTCAGTTTCTAGTGATCCCATATTTTCGGCCACCATGGCCATTGTTGTCCCACCCATAACCGCAATTGTATTCTCACCATTTGGTAAGAGTAAATTCAGCGTATTGGTTAAGACATCTCCAAAGTCCGAAAGAACTTTCTTTTGGATATCACTATCTCCTGCAACAACGATACAACGTTGAATGCCAAAGTACTGTGTCATTTCTTTTTCGATTTGGTGCATACCAAGCAATTGATTCATGACTAATTCTAAGCCTTGGTAGACTTCCAAACCGCGTTCTGTTAATGTCATCCCGCTTTTTGAAGGTTCAATCAGGTTGAGCTGCTTTAAAACATCTGTTTCTGTACGCAAGACTCGCTCTGTAATTCCCATCGTTTCTGATAAACTTCTACGTCCAATAGGTTGCATCCAATAAATATTGCGAAGAATTTGGAATCTTTCTTGTAATACATCGAGCATATCTGGAGCAACTGCTTCAATCATTTTAAATTCTTTTAACATGATGCGCTCCTTTTGTGGGTCGAAATATGTCCAAGTAAGACTGAAAACGACCTATGAACTTTAAAAAAATAGAATTGATGTTCGTTTTTCCTACTATTTATTCATAACAGTATTAAAAGTACTTATCAATTACACACTTAGTGTACCAGTTTTTTTGGGTCTTTTCAATAAAAATGATTCTTTTTTCATCGTTTTCTTTCAAATCCAAACAAAGCATTCGTTTGCGAGAAACAATAGCTACTTATTTCCGAATAATTAGATCTAATTAAACCAAAAGCAAAGGAATTCACGAACGTCTTTCAATTAACTTCTTGTTTAAATGGGAATTTCAGGTCCTCACACAAAGCATTTTTTTACTTATTTTTCAAAAAAAGCAACGAAAGAATAGACACAGCCATTCTCTCGTTGCTTCATATCCTTTTATTTGTAATCTTCTTCGTAAAAACGTCCTAAAATTTTGACATTATCTGAGATGCTGACAAAGGCATTCGGATCGCTTTCTTTCATGGCTGCTTCTAAACTTGGCAACTCAAAGCGTGTCACAATAGTTAGCAAAACAGTTTGGCGGTCGTGGCGATATGCCCCTTCCGCTTCATGAATAATTGTAATACCGCGGCGCATTTTCTTTTGAATCTCATCCACGACTCGATCTGGGTTTTTAGTGACAATCATAACTTGCATTTTCTTTTGCTTAGTATAAACAGCATCTGTGACCTTTCCACTTACAAAAATTGATAACGCACTGTAGAACATGTACTGCCAGCCAAATAAATAACCTGCAACGAAGACAATTAGTGCGTTAAAATAAATTGAAATCGAGCCAACGGAACGCCCCGTTTTTTTCCGAATGGTAATGCTTAGAATATCTAAACCCCCAGAAGAAACCCCGTTTTTTAAGACAAAACCAATTCCTGATCCAGAAATCGCCCCACCAAAAATAGCACAGATAATTGGATCTTGAGTCATCACCGTTTGCGGAACAATATGCATAAATAATGAAGTTAAAGTCACGGTAATGAAAGTAAAAATTGTAAACTTCTTACCTATTTTCTTCCACGCAATAAAGAATAACGGCACATTTAACAGATACAATGTAATGGAGACAGGCACATTAAAACCGACAATTTTTGTTGAGAGGGTTGTTAAAATTTGTGCCAAGCCTGTTAAGCCACTGGAATAAATATTTCCTGGTTGATAGAAAAAGTTCATGGCAATTGATGCAAGAATAGCATAGACAATCGACACGGAAAATTTTGTTGTATAGTCATGAACTGGCAGTCCGTCATAAATTTTTTTCATAAATAATAGCCTCGTTTCAGGTTTTCAATAAATTACATTTCTTTTCATATTATACGTGGTTTACCGAGAGAAAAAAAGAGATTCCTATAATAATTACGGAAGATTCATCAAATGTTTATAGAAATGAAAAAAGAACGAAATCTTAACGATTTCGTTCTTGGGTTGTTTCATAATGGGCTCTTGGTCCACCAATATAT
The DNA here is from genome assembly GCF_001811595.1 of Enterococcus sp. HMSC078F03. Lineage (NCBI taxonomy): Bacteria > Bacillati > Bacillota > Bacilli > Lactobacillales > Enterococcaceae > Enterococcus > Enterococcus sp. HMSC078F03. The sequence goes on from NZ_KV805560.1 coordinate 29,909, forward strand.
TTAGGACGAGAATATAATGCTGTAACATGGGCCGCACCTAACGTTCGAATGCTCAAGCGAAGAGGAACTTGCACATGTTTTACATGCATACCGATAGATGTATCGCCAATGTCAATCCCTGCTTGAGCAACAATATGCTCCACTTCCACAGGTTCATCAAATTTTTCAAAGGCAGCCACTGAACAAGAACCGCCAGCATGTAATTGCGGTACTACAGAGACAATTTCAAAGCCTTTTTCTTCAGCCACACGACGTTCAATCGCTAAAGCACGATTAATATGTTCGCATCCTTGGACAGCCAAAGAGATGCCTTTTTTGTCTAATTGTTCAATTAAGGTTGAGACAATCCATTGTCCTACTTCGGCACTGGAATTTTTACCAATGACGCCACCTACTACCTCACTGGTGGTACAACCCAAAACGAATAGGTCCCCTTTTTTTAAATTACCTGCTGTAATGACTTCTTCTGTAATTGTCACTAACTGTTCTTTTAACATTTTTTCATCGATAGTCATTTGTTCATCCTTCTTTCTTCTAAACGACCATTTTTTGGTAACACACGTTTTAATGTTTGACTAAGGGGCAATGCTACAATCACCCCAAATAAGGATTGAATGATATTCCCTGGTAAAGAGGCAATCCCCGCACCCACGCCGTAAAGCCAGCTAGTCGCTAAAGCATACCCGCTAATCATGAGGAGACTGGCTAAAAGTAATCCTAGCGTTTGCATCTTTTTACTTTTATTAAAGAAGTGACCTGCTAACCACCCTTGTCCGCCATGAATCAATAACGAAAAAACGAACCATTGTGGATAGCCTGACAATAAATCAATTAAACCACCGCTTAAAGCTCCGACTGTCAAGCCACCAATCGGACCAAAAAGTAAACTAGCAATGTAAATCCCTGCATCCGCCAATGTAACAAAGCCATTTGTTGCTGGGACGGGGATAATAAAGACCATTGACACAGCCACTGTTAAAGCGGTAATTACTGCATATAGACTAATTTTTCTTGTCATTATCCGCCACACCTCCTGCTAGTAATCCTTCATGCCACACACTTCCAAAAGCTGCATTTAGCTGGACCCCAGAAACAATGGCTTCATGAACGTATGTTTTTGCTAAATCAACTGCTTCAATTAACGGATATCCTTTAACTAAATTCGCACCAATTGCAGAGGCAAAGGAACAACCAGCGCCATCAATGGTGTGGGCCATTACTTTTTCTTTGATCAATTGAATATGTTGTTGTCCATCATAAAAAAAGTCACATGCTTCTTGGCCAAGCCAACGATTACCGCCTTTAATCACCACCGTTGCCGCTCCTAAAGAGTTTAACTCTTCCGCTGCTTGTTGGACTTCTTCGACGGTTGTTAATTTTCTGCCAATGAGTAATTCTGCTTCTTTTAAATTAGGCGTTACAATCGTTGCGAATGGAAAAAGTTTTTCAATCAATAACTGCATGTATCTTTTTTCATAAACTGAAGTCGTTTCTTTAAAAGCCAAGACAGGATCCAACACCACCGGCAGACCTGCGTGCTTTTTCAAAAAGGTTGCAATTTGTAACATACTTTCTTCACTGTGAATCAAGCCAATCTTGATGCCGTCTAAACTCCCGGCAGGTATGGAAGCGAGTTGCTCTTTCACCAAAGAAGTCTCAAGGTCATGAATCTGAAAATGATTCTTGGGGGCTGTAGCAAGGCAAGTTAAAGTTGATAAGCCAAAGACTTGATGATTTTCAAACGTTTTTAAATCTGTTTGAATCCCGCCACCTGAAAAAGGATCGGAACCGCCAATTGTTAAAATTATTTTTGTCATTTGTTTCGCTCCTTTATACACTCAGTTATCATACAAAGTTTTCTAAAAAGAAAAAACAGCCAATTGGCAGATTTTTAGCTCAGCCACTTTTTAAGTCTTTCGTTATCTTTTTCCTTTCCAAAAAAAGAGTGACCTCATCCGTCAATGAAGTCACTCTTTCTTTGGATTTAACACTTATTCGTCAATGGCTGTTACATCAATGTTTAATTCAAACAATTGTAATGGAGAAACTAAACTTGGTGCGTTGTTCATTGGGTCAATTGCTTTCCCGTTTTTAGGGAAGGCAATCACTTCACGAATATTTTCTTCCCCAGCCAATAGCATTGCTAAGCGGTCTAGCCCTAAAGCAATCCCTCCATGTGGCGGGAAGCCGTAATCTAATGCGTCTAGCAAGAAACCAAATTGGTCTTGTGCTTCTTCTTTTGTAAAACCTAACGTTTCAAACATTTTTTCTTGTAATTCTCGTGTATGGATCCGTAATGAGCCACCGCCTAATTCGTAGCCGTTTAAGACAACATCGTAAGCTTCAGCATACACAGAGGCTGGGTCTGTTGCTAAGCGGTCCACATCCTCTGCTTTTGGTTGTGTAAATGGATGATGAGCAGAAACATAGCGACCAGCTTCTTCATCATATTCAAACAACGGCCAATCCACAATCCACAAGAAATTGAATTTCGATTCATCAATTAAACCTAATTCTTTACCTAAACGTGTACGTACCGCACCTAAAGCAGCGGCTACGATTTCAGGTTTATCGGCACCAAACATTAAAATATCACCGACTTCTGCATTGGTAGCAGCAATTAATTCATCACTAACTTCTGTTAAGAATTTAGCAATCGGTCCTTTTAAGCCATCTTCTTCAACTTTTAACCAAGCTAAGCCTTTTGCGCCAAATTGACTCACATACTTCCCTAAGTTATCCATATCTTTACGAGAATACTTATCTGCGGCGCCTTTTGCATTCAAAGCTTTCACATGTCCACCATTTTCCAACGCTGCTTGGAAAACTTTGAAGTCTACGTCTTTCACTACATCTGCAACATCAATTAATTCCATAGCAAAACGAGTGTCGGGTTTATCGCTACCATAGCGTGCCATTGCTTCGTCATAGCTCATTCGTGGAAACGGAACAGAAATCTCAATTCCTTTTGTCTCTTTCATCACTTCAGCCAACATATTTTCTGTATATGTTTGAATTTCTTCTGGTGTTAAAAAGGTCGTTTCGATATCGATTTGTGTAAATTCTGGCTGACGGTCGCCTCGTAAATCTTCATCACGGAAACAACGAACGATTTGGTAATAGCGATCGAAGCCTGCCCCCATTAATAATTGTTTAAAGAGTTGTGGTGATTGTGGTAAAGCATAAAAATGACCGGCATGGACACGAGAAGGAACCAAATAATCGCGAGCGCCTTCTGGTGTTGATTTGCCTAAATAAGGAGTTTCAATGTCTAAAAAGTCATGATTATCTAAATAGTGACGGATTGTTTTCGTTACTTGGTGACGTAATTTAATGTTGTTTGTCATTGATGGACGACGCAAATCTAAATAACGATATTTCATGCGCAATTCGTCATTAACGTTATTGTCATCTTCAATGGTAAATGGCGTTGTTTTCGCAGTATTTAAAATCGTAATGTCAGTCGCCATCACTTCAAACTCGCCAGTTTTCATTTTTGGATTAATCGCTTCTTTATCACGATAAACGACTTGACCTTTAACTTCGATGACGTATTCACTACGACATTTATCAGCAATTTCCCATGCTTCTTTTGACTTTTCTGGGTTAAAGACCACTTGGACGATTCCTTCACGGTCACGTAAATCAATAAAGATAACGCCTCCTAAGTCACGACGTTTTTGAACCCATCCTTTTAATACAACTTCTTTTTCAATAAATTCGGCAGATACATTGCCGCAATAGGTTGTGCGTTTTGCCATTTCTCAATCTCTCCTTTTTATTCTTCAATCATTTTTGTCATCATTTCGTCATACACTTCATCAAATGAATCATGAATAGCACTTAACGGGAAAGATTTTTCTTCGCGTGTTGCCATTGATTTTACGTTGACAATGCCTTCATTCAATTCATTTTCACCGATTGTTAAAACTAATTTTGCTTGTAATTTATCGGCCGTTTTAAATTGCGCTTTTGGTTTGCGATTCATGTAATCACGATCAGCTGAGAAACCAAAGTTACGAATGCTTTGAACAAGTTGCAAAGCTGCGACGTTGGTTTCTGAACCAATGCCAACCACATATGCGTCTAATTCAGATAACGCTGGAATCACAACTTCTTCAGCTTCCATTGTTAACAACACTCGCTCAATGCCCATACCAAAACCAAAACCTGGTGTGTCTGGGCCGCCTAATTCTTCAACTAAACCATTGTATCGGCCTCCTGCACAAATAGTTGATTGCGCACCCATTTTAGGCGCTTCACTCATAATCTCAAAAATTGTGTGTGTGTAATAATCCAGTCCGCGAACCATATTACTATCAATTTCATAAGGAATTTCTAGTAAATCTAACATATCAGTTACTGCTTCAAAATGTGCTTTAGATGGTTCATTTAAATAATCTAAAATGGAGGGTGCTTCTGCGACAATCACCTTGTCTTTTTTATCTTTGCTGTCTAACACCCGCAATGGATTTTCGTGTAAGCGACGTTGTGAATCCTCGCTTAATTCTGCCATATGGGGCTCTAAATAATCGATTAATGCTTGACGGTACGTAGCACGTGTTTCTTTATCCCCCAAGGAATTAATAACTAATTTGATTTGTTGGATGCCTAATTGTTTGAAGAAGTCCAAAGCCATAGCCATAATTTCAACATCCAATGCTGGGTTTTCACTACCAAATGCTTCCACACCAATTTGATGGAATTGACGCAAACGACCAGCTTGTGGGCGTTCATAGCGGAACATTGGCCCCATGTAATAGGTTTTATATGGTTTCGTATATTCCGGACCATATAATTTATTTTCAACGAAGGCCCGAACAATTGGCGCTGTCCCCTCAGGACGTAGCGTCACGTGACGGTCTCCTTTATCATAAAAATCATACATTTCTTTTGAAACAATATCTGTAGTATCGCCAACACTGCGAGATATCACTTCATAATGTTCAAAAATCGGGGTTCTGATTTCTTGGTATTGATAATCTTTAAAAATCAAACGAGCTGTTTCTTCCACAAATTGCCATTTTTCAGAAGTTCCTGGCAAAATATCGTTTGTTCCTTTTGGTTTTTGATAACTCATTGTCTTTCTCTCCTTCTATCATTCCACAAAAATGTGTGCGCCATTTTCTTTTTTCTAAAAATGAAAAAAGCCCTTGTATGTTGAACATACAAGGGCGTAAAAGTCTCTTTTACACGGTACCACCTAGTTTTGAAAGATTTTACTCTTTCCTCAACGATTAACGCTCGTAACGGGACGGCTTTTCTTCCGTCCATCTCCAGAATGTCTTTCACTTTCACTGTTGAAGTTGCTCTCAGCCACGGCAACTCTCTCTTCGCAGACAGATGAAACTTACTCGTTCCTTCGTAGATTTTTAATATTATCTATAAACTACTAAAGTTCTCTTAGAAAGTCAAGGGGTTCCGACAGGAAAATCAATTATTTTTCTCGTGTATCAATCACAATGGTCACTGGACCATCATTGGTCAACGACACTTGCATATCCGCGCCAAATTCTCCTGTGGCTACCGCTATTCCTTCTGCTTCTAATTGTTGATTAAATAATTCATACAAAGGAATCGCCACATCTGGACGAGCCGCTTCAATAAAACTGGGACGATTGCCTTTTTTAGTTTTTGCATAGAGGGTAAATTGAGAGATACTCAGAATTGATCCTTCAATCTCTTGAATGCTGCGATTCATTTTTCCTTCGTCATCTTCAAAAACACGTAATTTACTGATTTTGCCAACAACATAAGCCACATCTTCTGGCGTGTCTTCTTGATGAATGCCCACCAGCACCATGAAGCCTTGTTTGATTTGTCCCACTATCTGCTCTTCTATCGCAACTTGTGCTTGACTGACTTTTTGAATAACTACTTTCATCTTTTTTGCCTCACTTTTAACACTTACCCATTGGTTCGACGAACACTATAAACATCTGGTACACTTTTAATTTTGTCAACGATGGTTTTTAAATGAGAAAGGTTTTGAATTTTCACAGTGACATGAATCTGGGCCATCTTATCTTTGGATGGACGAGCTTCAACGCCGACTAAATTTTTTGTCATCGAACTAATGACTTGTAAAACATCACTTAGTAAGCCACTACGATCATAGCCGTAAATCTCCAAATCGGCAGCGTATTCTTTGCGACTGTGCTCGGTATCTTCCCACTCAACTTCAATTAGACGTTGTGCTAGTTCTTCTTGATGTTGTACGTTAGGACAGTCCGCACGATGAATTGAAACGCCCCGTCCTTTGGTAATGTAACCAACGATTTCATCACCAGGCACTGGATTACAACAGCGGCTTAAACGAATCAATAGGTTGTCCACCCCTTGAATCACGATGCCGCCTTCATGACGAACTTTCATTTTTTCTGATTCTTTTTTAGCTGGCTGATTTAACAACTCTTCTGCTTCTTGACGTTGGCGTTCCAACTCTTGTTCGCGGCGTTCTTTTTCTGTTAAACGATTGCACACTACTTGCGCACTTACTTCGCCATAACCTACTGCCGCAAATAAATCATCTTCCGTTTGAAATTTAAATTTATCTAGCACTTCCGCCATTTTATTCTTCGTTAAAAATTCTTTCGGTGTAAAGCCGATTTCTGTCATGTATTTAATGACAGCATCATGCCCTTTAATAATGTTATCTTCACGGTCTTGTTCTTTAAAGAAACGTTTGATTTTATTTTTGGCTTTACTTGTTTTAACCATTTTCAGCCAGTCGCGACTAGGTCCGAAAGAATTCGGTGATGTTAAGACTTCAATAATATCCCCATTTTTTAGGACATAGTCTAACTGTACCATTTTGCCGTTGACCTTCGCACCGGTTGTTTTATTTCCAATTTCAGTATGAATGCTGTAGGCAAAATCTAGTGGTCCGGAGCCTTTTGGCAGTTCGGTTACATCTCCACTTGGCGTAAAGACATAGACTTTGTCACTAAAAATGTCTTCTTTAACACCTTGCATAAATTCAGAAGCATCATAGCTTTCATCTTGTAATTCAATAATTTCATGGAACCAATCGACTTGCTTCGTCAGTTCATCTGTTTCAATTTTTTCCGCTTTGCCTTCTTTATAGGCCCAGTGAGCCGCCACCCCAAATTCGGCGATTTGGTGCATCTCATGGGTCCGAATTTGGACCTCTACTGGATTCCCTTTTGGTCCAATAACTGTCGTATGGATAGATTGATACATATTCGCTTTTGGCATAGCAATATAATCTTTAAAGCGACCTGGCATTGGTGTCCAACGTGTATGAATCGCCCCTAACACGGCATAGCAATCTTTAATGGAATCGACGATAACACGAATGGCTAATAAGTCATAGATTTCATTAAACTGTTTCTTTTGGTCCTTCATTTTACGATAGATTGAATAAATATGTTTTGGTCGACCATATATTTCTGCGTAAATTTCTAAATCTTCCGTAGCTAAACGAATATCTTCGACTGCTTCTGCCACATAAGCTTCACGTTCATCGCGTTTGCTTTGCATCAAATTAACAATTCGATAGTATTGGTTGGGGTTAATATAACGTAAGGCCGTATCTTCTAATTCCCATTTAATTCGACTAATCCCTAAGCGATGTGCTAAAGGCGCATAAATTTCTAAAGTTTCTTGTGCAATCCGTCGTTGCTTATCTTCACGTAAATGTTTTAATGTGCGCATATTGTGCAAACGATCGGCTAGTTTCACCATAATAACCCGTAAATCTTGCGCCATTGCCAATAACATTTTCCGATGATTTTCAGCTAATTGTTCTTCATGAGATTTATATTTAATTTTTCCTAGTTTCGTTACGCCATCGACTAACATTGCGATGTCTTCGCCAAATTCTTCTTTTAAATCGTCCAGTGTTACGTCCGTATCTTCGACAACATCATGTAAAAATCCTGTTGCTACAGTATGGGGATCCATATGTAATTCAGCCAGAATGCCTGCCACTTGAATCGGATGGATGATGTAAGGTTCACCTGATTGTCGGACTTGACCTTCGTGTGCTTTTTCAGCATAAGTTAATGCTTTTTGAACCAACTCAACATGTTCTGGTCCCATATAGGTACTTACAATTTTGATGACCGCTGGGCCTGTCAGTATTTCTTCTTTTGGCATGGTATTCACTCCTCTATGAAGGTGACCTTTGGATAAAGAACACTTCGTTCACGTTTTATCTATTTTAATAAAAAAGAAAAGTACCACTTGAAACAGTAGCACTTTCAACAACTCTATTATACTAAATTTCCCTTAAATTTCAATCACTGTCGCTTTTTTACTCTCTGTTTATTCAAAGAGAATGCTTACAAGAATTTTACAGGCGGGCTTTCGTTTAATTTAAAAGTTCCATTTGGTAGCTAACCGCACTTAAAAGATACAACGGTGCTGTTTCTGCTCGTAAAATTCTCGGACCCAACCCGCAAAGTTTCGCCCCAGCCTGCAGAAATTGTTCAATTTCTTGCGGTGCAAAGCCACCTTCAGGTCCAAAGAGCACACACAAACGTGCGCCTGGCTGGCAAGTGGATAATACTTGTGCTAATTGACTTTTTTCTCCTTGTTTTGCTGATTCTTCATACGCAACCAAGACTGTGTCATATGAGTCAAATTGCGCAATGATTTCTTGTGTTTTTTCCACCAAAAAAACACTTGGTGTCTGCTGCCGATGCGATTGCTCCGCCGCTTCTGTGGCAATTTTTTGTAATCTTTTTTCTTTGGCTGCTCTTTTTTTGTGGTCCCATTTGACAACGGAAGTTTTCGCAGGAAAGCCGATAAACTGATTGCCACCTAGCTCCGTGCCTTTTTGAACAATCCATTCTAACTTGTCCCCTTTTGGTAACCCACACGCAATCGTCACTTCAATTGGCAATTCTTTGTCCATTTCTTCTTTACTAATTTCTTTAAAGTAAACAGATGTTGAATCAATTTCCACAATCTCAGCTAAAATGGCAGTTTTATTTTGAAATACTAAATAACAACGATCATTCGGCGTCATTCGCATAACTCGCACAATATGATGATAGTTTTCATCTGCGACTTTATACAAATCTTTTTCTTGATAATCTTCTTTCATGAAATACCGTTGCATTTTACTCTTCCTCTGGTTTCTTCAAGATAATCGCATACCAATCGCCTTGATTAAAGAGTTGGTCCACCACAAACCCGACTTTCGTTAGTGCTTCTAAAACCATTGCTTTTTTATCTTCAATAATTCCAGAAATAATGAAGGTACCGTCTTGTTTTAGCAAACGCCAAGCATCTTCAATCATTAACACAATAATATCTGCCAAAATATTTGCGACGATTACATCAGCAGAATGGTCAATCCCTTTTAGTAAATCATTGGCTGACACACGAACATCGGCCGCAATGGGATTTAAATCCATATTTTCTTTTGCCGCTGCAACTGCTACTTCATCTAAATCATATGCGTAGACGTCTTTAGCCCCTAAATAGCGACTGGCAATACTCAAAACACCAGAACCCGTTCCTACATCTAGAACTGTTTCGCCACCACGTAAAACAGTTTCTAAAGCTTGCAAGGTTAAACGAGTTGTTGGATGCGTGCCTGTACCGAAAGCCATGCCCGGATCCAATGTGATAATTTTTTCTGCTTCATCTTGTGCGTGATAGGCTTCCCAACTTGGCACAATCGTTAAGAATCGTGTGACACGGACAGGATGATAATATTTTTTCCAAGCAGTTGCCCAGTCGCTTTCTGCTACTTCACTAATTGTCATTTCGTTTTTACCAATGGATAAGCCGTACTCAGGCAAGCGTAAAATATTTTCTTTCATAAATGGTAAAATTTCTGGTAAGAAGGTTGTTTCAGGAAAATAAGCCATCACAATCGCCCCTTCTTTAATGTGGGTGAATTGCTCTTTATCTAAAATTTCCCCATACAGATCACTTTCAAAATTTTCAATGTCCAACGCATCTTCAATGGCCACACCACTTGCGCCAGCTTCCATCATAATGTTTGAAATTGCTTCAACTGCTTCGCTAGCCGTTTCTACTTTTACTTCTGTCCACTTCATGTTCTCACCTCTAAATTAATAACTTGGATACGCAATCCATTGTTCTTTTTCTGTTTCTGCCACTTTTTTAATCATCGCTTCAAAATCTGCTGGCTCCCAATGCAATTCAAAAACTTCCGCTGTTTCATCTGATAAAAAGTCTAACAAATCACTTTGCCCTTCATCTAAAACCACTTTTAAATAGTGAATGAATCCGTCTAAAACTGCTTTGCGTAGCCCTTTTTTTCCTTCATAAGGAATTGTGACTAAATACTCTTCATCATCAACGACTGACTTTTGCGGATTATAAAATAACAAGCCATCTTCAAATTCAATGAATTCTTCTTCTGAAAGCGTACCGTCAACATCATCAATCGCCACTTGTTCATTGTTTTCTGCATATAAACGAACAATGACTTCGATGGTATGGTTTTTGCGATCCCAATCAAGGCCTACTTCGTAATCTGCTAAGTGTTTTTCAAGTTGTTCCTCTAAGTATGTGAGCATTGTTGCTTTTTTCATTTTCTTCATCCTTCCAGCCAAAATCTATTTGGTCTACTGCTGTTCTTTTTTGTTTAGAAATATATGGATTGCCAGCCACGACGTATCTTAAAGGCAACTCTGTCCAACGACCTTTATTGGGAATCCCAATTCGTGGTAGTGCCTCAATTTTTTTCGGAAATTTTCGTTTTTCTGGCACGAGCCGTAACGAACTAGAAAAAATCGACTGCCCATATAATTGCTTATCAATTCCTAAGGCTGCAACTAATTTACCTGGTCCATTGGTCAATTCCACGCCTTGACGTCCTTGGCGATTTTCAATCATTTTGTCAACACCTTCAACAGGTTCAATCGCACGGATCATCACCCCTTGTGGTTTGCCTTGTTCTTGTGTCACCATATTTAAAATTAAATGCGTGTGCATAGTATATAAATAAATCGTGCCTGGTTTGTCATACATGGCTTGTAAGCGTGGCGTTTTTCTCAAGCCAAAGCTATGGGCCGCCTCATCATCAGGACCTAAATAAGCTTCTGCATCCACAATGTACCCACCTAAAACGCCTGTTGCTGTTTCGTTCTCTAAATACATCCCTAACAAATATTGTGCCACTTCTTCAGTTGTTTTTGTGTTAAAGATATTTATCGTTTCTTTCATTTCTTTCACCACTCCCTATCATACACGAAACCTTCCGCTATATCCATCTAAAACCCAAAAAACCACCAAAAAGCGAATGTACGTTCTTTATGTTATAATAAGATGATTATGAAAAAGGAGGTCCTTTTATGCAACAACCTTTAGCCTATCGAATGCGACCTCGTCACTTAGACGAAGTGGTTGGTCAACAACATTTAGTCGGCCCTGGTAAAATTATTCGTCGGATGGTCGAAGCCAAAATGCTTTCATCGATGATTCTTTATGGGCCGCCTGGCACTGGAAAAACCAGTATTGCCAGCGCAATCGCTGGTTCAACAAATTATGCCTTTCGCATGTTGAACGCGGCCACAGACACTAAAAAAGATTTACAAATCGTTGCTGAAGAAGCCAAAATGAGTGGCACAGTGATTTTACTGCTTGATGAAATTCACCGATTAGATAAAACAAAACAAGATTTTTTGCTCCCTCATTTAGAAAACGGACGAATTATTATGATTGGAGCCACTACCGAAAATCCATATATCACAATTAATCCTGCGATTCGTAGTCGCACGCAAATTTTTGAAGTAAAGCCTTTAACAGAAACAGACATTCAGCAAGCGATTCAAGAAGCCTTAACCGATAGCACACGTGGCTTAGGCGATTATCCCGTCCACTTAGAAGAAAAAGCATTACAACATTTGACACGCGCAACGAACGGTGACTTACGTAGTGCGCTAAATGGACTAGAATTAGCTGTTAAATCAACACCCAAAAATGAACAAGGCGAAATTAAGATCACCTTACCGATTATTGAAGAGTGCGTGCAACGAAAAGCCATAACCCATGATAAAGATGGCGATGCCCATTATGACGTGATTTCCGCTTTCCAAAAGTCGATCCGAGGAAGCGATGTAGATGCTGCACTTCATTATTTGGGTCGCTTAGTTGAAGCAGGTGATTTACCGATTATTTGTCGTCGTTTAATGGTCATTGCTTACGAGGATATCGGTCTTGGGAATCCTGCGGCCGCCGCTCGGACAGTCACCGCTGTTCAAGCCGCCGAAAAGCTAGGGTTTCCAGAAGCTAGGATTCCTCTAGCTAGTGTCGTCATTGATTTATGTTTATCGCCAAAATCAAATTCTGCAGTCACAGCGATTGATGCTGCTTTGGCAGATATTCGACAAGGCTCTGTGGGAGACGTTCCTGATCATTTGCGTGATGCCCACTATGCTGGAGCCAAAGAATTAAACCGTGGTATTGGTTATCAATACCCACATAATTTTGAAAACGGTTGGGTCAATCAGCAATACTTACCTGACAAATTAAAAGAGGCACGTTATTACGAGCCGATTGATATTGGTAAATATGAACAAGCCTTACATCAGCAACTCAAGCGTATCCAAGAATGGAAACAGAAAAAATAACAAAATAATACGCTTTCAAAAAAAGAAACAATCTCGTTGCCGATTTTGAGAGAGTATGCTATTATAAAGATGGTAAATCTGTGATGTACGCGTTGTCCTTTCACTGTGTTGACCGAACATTTTTATTGATATCTAGGGATCCTGCTTGTATCAAAGTTGGTAACATGCCTTTTCTTTTGGTAGTTCAATACTGCGATCGAGGAACCCACCTGCTTATCTTGCGGGTTCAATACTCTAGGACGATTACCGGCATCGACGGATTTTACCATTTTTATGAAGATTTCTAAACAATTTGCTCTGGCAAGTTGTTTTTTTTTGGAGGACAAGATGATTCGTATACTCGTACTATTACTCGCCGTTGTCACAGGCGTAGCCAGTTATTATTTGATGAAGAAAAGTGCAGCTTTTTTACCACTCTTAAAAAAAGAAACTGCAACAGAAAGTCAACAGTTTATCGAACGTTTTGGGCGTTATTACTTGATTATCGCCATTCTAGGTGTTCTAGCGGCTATTTTTAATCGCCCGTTATTGTCAATTGGTTTTATCTTTTTTGTTTTATTACTTTCAACGTTGTTTAGTTTAACTTTTGCAAAAAAAATGTCATAAAAGACGATGAATTTAAAGAGCGTGGGACAAAAATCACTTTGGATTTTTGCTCCACGCTCAAAAACTGATAAACGGCGGGAACAGAAGCAACTCCTTCGGAAATAAGCCGGAATTCTCCAAAAATTAAAGAACAATTTTCGGAAATCCCTTCTTATTTCTCGGAGTTAAACGCTTCTATCCCGACCTCTTTTTTTACAAAAAAATGCCAATATTCAGAAAAAAAGAAGCGGTTTCAGTTTCTTTTTTTCTTTATTTGTTTTACAATTATTATAGAAACAATTAATGATTTTTTTTACGCTGAAAGGAGCGGTTATTATGTTACAACAATATCAAAAAATTATGATAGCAATCGATGGTTCTGACGAAGCAGACTTAGCCTTTAAAAAAGCGGTCAACGTCGCTAAACGAAACGATGCTGAATTACTATTAGCACATGTTGTTGATACGCGCTCTTTCCAATCAGTGTCCTCTTTTGATGGTGCGCTAGCAGAAGAAGCAATGTCAATGGCAAAAGAAACCTTAGACACCTACCAACAACAAGCGGTGGATATGGGACAAACAAAAGTCTCTAGCGTTCTAGCCTATGGTTCTCCTAAGAACATTATTGCCAAAGAATTACCAAAAGAATACAACATTGATTTAATTATGTTAGGAGCAACTGGATTAAATGCCGTTGAGCGTTTATTTATTGGCTCTGTCTCTGAATCAGTTATCCGTAACGCTAGCTGCGATGTTCTCGTTGTACGGACGGATTTAGACAACAAATTACCAAAAAATGAAGAAAAATAAAAAGAAACTGAGCCAACTATCACTTTTGATAGTTGGCTCAGTTTTTTCTTATTTACCTATTAAGCACACCTTGTGAGAGCATCTCACAAGATGTGTTCGTTTAATTATTTTAGACGTTCTACGTCACGGGCAATCATTAACTCTTCATCAGTTGGTACTAACATAAGCTTGATTTTTGAATCATCAGTTGAGATAACTGCTTCTTCACCGTGTACATTATTTTTGTCATCATCGATTTCACAACCAAACCAAGTCATGCCATCAATAATATCTTTACGAACGCCAACTGCATTTTCACCGATTCCAGCAGTAAAGACAATCGCATCAACGCCATTCATAACAGTGACATAGCTACCAATGTATTTACGAATACGATCGATAAAAATGTTGTATGCTGTTTGAACTTCAGGTTTATCTAGATTTGATTGAATATCGCGCATGTCGCTTGATAAACCATTTGTTAAACCTAATAAACCAGATTTTTTGTTTAAAATATCAACCATGTCTTGTACATCAGTCAAGCCAAGTTTTGTCATTAAATAAGGCAATAGTGACGCATCAACATCCCCTGAACGAGTCCCCATTGTAACACCAGCAAGAGGAGTGAAGCCCATCGATGTATCGACTGATTTTCCACCATCAACTGCAGTGATTGAAGCACCATTTCCTAAGTGACAAGTGATAATTTTCAAGTCTTCAATTGGACGACCTAGCATTTCTGCAGCACGTTGAGAGACATAACGATGACTTGTTCCATGTGCCCCATATTTACGTGCAGCAAATTTTTCATAATATTCACGCGGTACACTATATAAATAGTTGTGTTCTGGCATTGTTGTGTGGAACGACGTATCAAAGACTGCCACGCTAATGATTTCTGGTAAGATATGTTTAAATGCTTTAATTCCCATTGCATTCGCTGGGTTGTGTAAAGGTGCTAATTCAGATAAAGCTTCAATTTTTTCTAATACTTCGTCTGTAATAACAACAGAATCTTTAAATTCTTCTCCACCAGCAACTACACGGTGACCAACACCAGTAATTTCATCATAAGAACCTAAAATGTTTAAGTCGATTAATTGGTCTAGTAACATTTTTACTGCCACTTCATGGTTATCAATATCAACAATTACTTCATATTTTTGTCCTTCACCATATTTAATTGTGAAGATAGAATCTTTTAAGCCAATACGTTCAACGATTCCTTTAGCGATCACTTCTTCATTTGGCATTTGGTATAATTGCCATTTTAAACTTGAACTACCTGCATTAATTGCAATTGTTTTAGACATAATTTTCTCCTCTTCGTTACTATTTTATTTTAAATTTGAAGCTTTCCAAGCTTCAAATTGTTTAAAGAACTTCGTTACTTTATTGATATCTTTCAAAGAGGCAAGTTTTGCTAACAAAACTTCCTTCACTTGCTCAGCATCTGCACCCTTGTTTTGAACAAGCAAGATACTTTTACGTGATTGTTCTGACTTAAACAATTCATCAGGTAACTGTATCATTCCTTGTAAATAGACATTTTTTGTCAACCAATTTTTAAAGAATTCACTTTGCTCAGTCTCTAAAATATTGGTCGGGATTAAGAATAAGCCAAACCCTGCTGGCTTCACGTATTTCATAGCTTGCTCCATTAATAAATGATGCGCATAACTATGGCCTTCCTCAGCAGCAGCAGCAAATCCCTTTGCTCGCTCATCATTTGGATAATAGCCAATCGGTAAGTCACTTAATGCTAAATCAACTGGATCCAATAACAAATCTTGCAATCCGTCTTGATGGAACAACTGAATATTAGCTTGTGACCAAGCATTGTTCACAGAAGATACTGCCAAAAGTGTTTCATCGATATCCACACCATAACCAGAAACTTTGTAACCAGCTGTTTCAAGGTTCAGCAGAACCGTTAACAGTAAATTTCCCATTCCTGAAGCAGGATCTAAAATTTTTAATGTCTCTGATTTATTTGTTAATTGTTCTACTAAATAAACAAACAAAAAGCCAATACCGTCTGGCGTCAATTGATGATTTGCTTGAAGCTGCTCTTTTCTCGTTCCTTTTAACAAAAGTAATTGGGACAAGCGTCGCACATCTTCAGGAGCTAAATCAATATTTTTAATCGTATGATACAGCGTTTCTAATTGTTTCACTGTCTCTGGATTAGGTACTCCGTCAAGTACTCGTACTTGAAAATCATCTAAAATATTTTCACCATTTTCAATATACGCATCTAAAAAAGAAGTATCCAATGACTGTTGCAATAACTGGATTGCTTGTTCCATTGGCTCGAAAGCCTCTTCAATTTTTTCTGGGAACAAATTAGCACCTCTATTCTATTCAAAATGTAACAACTTCCATACCTGTTTTATTTTAACGAAAAAAGAAAGAATAATCAATGCCTTTACTGTCTTTCTTCTAAAATCTAATAATTTGTAGAAAAACAACGCTATTCCAGCATTGTTTCCGCTTTTTTTTGATGAGAAACTTTCTCTTGATATTGGTATTTTCGACCAGATTTGTTTAATAAAACAGTTATTCTTAATTGTTCATTTTTGTATGTATAATCGAGGGTTACTTGCTCGTACATGAGCTTTTCTTCTGTTTTTAACTTTCGTCTATTTTGTTTAACATCTGCAAGAAATAAATGAAGGATACTTTTCCCTGCATAGTATTCCTGGGTAGCTTGCGTAAATTTTTGTGTTAACTGACGTTCTTCTAGTAACTGAAGGGCGAGAAAACTCATCAAATAAACAAAGGCCATGGCCGTGAACAATAAGTTTCCTGAATATTTTTGCTTCATTAAAATTCTCCCTTTATCGGAAAAAAACTATCAAATGTTTTTCCAGAAGTAAAAGTAACTTCCAAAGTAAACGATTGTCCTTCATTTTTAAACTGGCCATTTTTGATACCAATTAACAGCGGTTGATAGCCTTTACCATTGACTCGCTTAATAATTTTATCTTCTTTGATTTGAATTGAAATAGTCTTGTTTGTTTCTGAGTCGAGGAAAGAAATCTCTTGAGCAGAGCCTGTTTGGAAAACAAGCTTTTGACATTCTTTTTCTAATTGAATTAAAAATATATGCCAGGATTTCGAATCATTGTTTTTCAAATATTGATTTCCGATAAAACTTTGTTGAATCATCAACTGAAACAATTGACACATACAACTTAAAACGACTAGTGCCACTAAACACTCTAACATCGTAAAACCCGCATATTTTTTATTCACCAATCAAAATCGCTCCTCTTGAATCTGTGACTTTTAGTATCCTTCTTCCCTCGTTCTCCATCAAAGAAAATCGGTAAGTTTCTCCTTGATATATCCGCTCTTTGAAACGTAAATCACCCGTCTGCTCTAAAAATAAAATTGCTTCGTATCCTAGACGAGTACGCGTTAATTGTTGCTCCCGTTGATAATTTTGCTGAATTAATTGTGTAATAGTCAGGGAGAATATCCCTGCTACCACACATACAACACTAAAACTAACGAGACTCTCTAATAAAATAAAACCACTATAAATAGTTAATTTTCTTCGTATATTTGCCACTCCCCATCTGAAATTCCATAACAATTTAAGGAACAAAAAAATCATACAATACGCATTAAATAGCTGTTTTGTCATTTTTAATAATCTAAGATATGTAAATAATACCGCAAATCTGTGGTAAATTTTGTGGTAAAAATACACCTATGAGTATTTGACATTTTATTGAGTTTAGAATACGGCTAACTGAATTAGTTTGCCTAGAAGGCGACTACGAAAAAAAAGACCTTATTCTTAAAAGAATGGAGGTCTTTTTTGTATTATAATAATAATCACACCAACTGACTTTTAGACTTTTATTTCAATTTTGTAAGTCAATCGTTAGATATATCAATGGATAAGTAGAATATTTCATTCTATTCTCTTTTTGAGGTGAATACAATGAAAAAAATAATTAAACATTTTATGAAACCTGTTGAAGTTTTTGAAACATTAGATGATGATATTGGGATGTTTTTAATCATTTCTATTTGCACAGCTCTGATCTTTACTTTCTTTAGTAAATAAAAAATGTGTTAAATAAATTCTCAGATACTTTCCGCAGTATATCAAATTGGGAAGTCAAAAATATCTAAAAAGAATTGACTTTTCATACAACGTATTTTTATGGACCATACAGGACTCGAACTGCAGTGCAAAAAAATCAAGCTTTTTTAAGCGGCTTATTTCCTAAACTGAACTGGAGATAAGCCGTTTAATTTTTGCTTAATTCTACTATATGCTATACCAGTAAATATATTCGTGCAAACCCTGAATAAATTGTTTAACAAATTCAAACTAAAATAAAAAACTAAAACAAATTACTACAAAGAAATAATGTCCTTTACTAATTTTGCAAATTCAATATCTCCATTAAATGGATGAACATATTTGTAGACTTCCCCGCCATTTTCTAAAAAATAGTTTCTGTTTTCGTGTTCCAATTCTTCTATTGTTTCTAGACAGTCTACAACAAAACCTGGTGCAACAATTAATATATTTTTAATACCTTTTGATGGTAATTTTTTCAAGGTATCATCAGTTGCTGGTTTTAACCATTCAGATGGCCCAAATTTCGATTGATAGGTTTGATAATAACGAATATCTCCTAATTTATCCATTATTAATTTTGTTGTTTTAGTACATTCCTTCGGGTAGTTATCCCCATCTTTTACATAAGACATAGGAATTCCGTGGTATGAAAAAACGATAGCATCTATTGGACTTTCATTCAAAGCTTCATTTATTTTTTTTGAAAAGTAATCTATATACTGTGGATTATTGTAAAATGATCGAATAAATTTAATATCCACTATCCTATCACTTTTTATAAAATAATTCATAACGGAATCAAACACCGATCCTACCGTTGTCCCAGAGTATTGCGGATACATTGGTATGACATTGAGTTCTTCAATCTCTTTTGATAATAATGTATCTAGAGCAGTTTCTATACTCGGTTCACTATATGACATTCCGATTGTAACTTCCACTTCTGGACATATATTTTTCAAATTTTCCATTTGTTTCTCAGTATATTCCAAAAGAGGAAATCCATTTTCAGTACAAATTTTTTGATAGAGTTTTGCTGATTTTTTTGGACGTATATTCAAGATAATACCGTTCAAAATCGGTTTCCAAATTATAGGATGTATTTTTATTACTCTTCTATCTGATAAAAAAGTTTTTAAATACTTCCTTACTTCCGTCTTGGAAGAATCTTTTGGTGTTCCTAAATTCACTAAGAGAATTCCTGTTCTTTTCAAAATAATTCACTACCTGTCTAATTCTATTATCGACCATGATGAATTCGAACCATCGACCGAATAGTCATGAGCCGTTTGCTCTAACCAGCTGAGCTAATGGTCCAAGTAATAACTAGCTTATTGGGGATAAAATAGTTCTTACTAGTTATAGCTTAATATATAACAATTTTACTTTACTGATTTTCAATTTTCAACAAAAAAACGACCACCTTATTGAGAAAAGGCGGTCTGCGTGAAAAAATAAGAGTTTAAATATGTATAGATATTTTACAATATCTATTTTTTGAGTTCAATATTTTTATGTAAAAAAAGCCGCCTCATTGGGGTAAGGCGACAAGAGGTAGTAATAAAATGAAAAATAAAATTGTTTGGTAAAGATATTTTACCGCTTTCTTTTTTAAATTTCAAGTTTTCATTTTACAAAACAATTGTATTTTATTTATAATTCAAATATACAATTATAAATAAACACCTACTAAACATACACAACTTGGGGAAGTATTGTGCGTCTTCAGTAGGTGTTTTCTATATACACAAGATAATTTCGTTTTAACTACTATGATAAATTCGAACAATCAACCGAATGATTACGAACCATTTGCTCTAACTAGCTAACAATTTTTAAATAAAAATAACAGATCCTTTAACAAGTAAAGAATATGTTTAGAAAAAAGAGTATGCCATAAATCCTTGTCTTAAGTTTAACACAAAGACCCTAATCTAAACTAGGGTCTTTTTATTGATACATCGATAATAGTTTCTCATAACTAATTACTGTTTTTTCTTTTTTGTTTTTTGGCTTAGAACTGTCTATAATATTAATTACTGCTGAATTAATTAATAAAACAGCTATTATACCACTTCTAATTTCTTTTCTGTAAATAAATGATACTTTCTGTCCTTCTTCAAACTGTTTACTTTTATCTGATGGTATAATTTCTTTCCATTTTCCAAATCCCATATGATGATCTCCTTTCGCTTTCAACATTCAGAGCCTATCAATTTAATCTTATAAAAAAAACGTTCCAATTAAATTGGAACGTTTTACCAAAACCTTTATTATGCTTTAAAAATATTAACAGCTTGCATACCGCGCTGTCCTTCTTCAATGTCAAAAGTTACTGCTTGTCCTTCTTCTAATGACTTAAAACCATCCGCTTGAATTGCTGAAAAATGAGCAAATACGTCATTGCCATCTTCACCTGTAATAAATCCAAAACCTTTGTCTGAGTTAAACCACTTTACTGTACCGTTGTTCATATATGTTTCCTCCTTGTGCATACCCTGTATGCGATTTGTTGCAAAAAATGTTTGATAAGCAAAAGGAGAATTATAGTCTTATGTATAGCGCTCTCGTTACATGTCAAAATTGATTACTTATTTATAATACCATACTATTTCCTATAAAGCAAATGAGTGTATTAAAACATGATGGACCAATACTATAAAAAGGTTATAATCCATCTACTCTAGACATGAAATATAAATATACGATACAAAAACCCCCTTGCACAATTATGATACAAGGGGCCTGTAGTCTTTTACTACAAGTAATTGCTTTATTATTCTAGCAAATTAGTTTTGTTAATTCAACCAATAAAATTATTCACAACTTATTAACAAAATTGTGTTTGGCTTTAAATTAGAACTGGGATATTAAGGAATATCGCTAAAGTAGCTGTACTACAATTTTCCACTTATTTAAAAGGAAACTGTTCTCAAGTAATAGTAGCTTAGAAATAGGCTAATTCTATTTTTTATTAGGATAAATTCCGTACACATTATCCTTTTCATAAATTCAAGCTTAACCTTGTTATAAAAAAAGAAAATCGGTTATGATTAACAAGTAAAATCTAAAAAAACACCTACCGCACAGACAACTGCTTGGGGAAGTACGTGCATCTGTGGTAGGTGTTTTCTTATGTAATACAATAGCTTTAAACTAAGCTACGTATGAGTAAAATTAAAATGCTCCTACCTAAGGACTTGGCATAAGATAGGAGCACCTCTTTTCTAAATCGAAAAGAGTCATAATATGAAAAGGTAACTCTATTGTAAATGAGGTACCTCTAAATTTCAACCGATTTTGCAAAAAATCAATAGCTCAATGTTTGACCAGAATAAATCAAGTTAGGATTTGCTAATCCGTTTAATGCAGCTAAGGTTTGATAAGTCGTACCAAGCTTAGCTGCAATACTTGATAAATTATCACCGTATTGAACTGTGTAAATGTTGCTTACTACTGATCCATTTACTTTCAAAATTTGGCCAGGGTAAATAAGATTTGGATTTGTCAATCCATTTAATGCAGCCAATCTTTGATAGTTTGTTCCGTATTGATAAGCAATGCTTGATAATGTTTCGCCGTATTGTACCACATGAGTCGCTTCTGGTTGTTTATCAGGAACAGTTGCCGCATCTGGCAATAATTCAATATTGCCTTTGCTGATCCATGACAAGATACCTTCAAGCAATACTCTGCTCTCAGTTACTTCTTGTACTTTATAGCTGTTTCCTTTTACCCATTGCGGAATAGCTTCGCCAGTTGCCCAAGCATCAACACTAAATTTCACTTTAACAGTGTCGCCCACTTTAACATCGGAACTTGGCGTATTTTCTACTTCTTTACCTTCCTCAATAGCTGGTGTGTTTGTTGCTGGTTGGTTATTCTTTGTATAACCATTATCAGTAATACCTGTTAAATCAACGTTACCATCTAGCCCTCCTGCAACGTAGGTTGACGTGAACTGAAAAATACCGATATTTTCAAATGAAGGAAAATAATTGTAATTTGGATAAGGTGTCACTTCATAATCTGGATATTCTGCCATCCATAATTGATACTTCTTTGCAATTCGTGATAAATCATAAGATGAAGTAAGATACCCTTTGTATCCGTAAAGCATCGGTGTATATCCAGCCTCTTTGATATAGTCTAACGCCCATAGCGTTACATCCGTCGATTGAACGCCGTCTTCCGCATCTAAGGCGACAATTGATCCCTTTGGTGTTTGAACTTTAGGTAAAAAGTAATCTAATACTTGCTTTGCATTTTCGTAGGTAAGGACGTTTTGCCACCATACATACGTATGCGCTCGTTTACCTTGAGCAATCGTACTAGCTACTTGACTAGAATAAGTAACTTGATCATAAATCCCATAGTTGTTTTGCCCACCAATTTGTGAAATTGAGAATTTATCATGTGCATAACCAAATGTTGCTTGATACCCATTCCAAATAGACAAATCAACGCCTTGGTCTCCTTTTGCAGCAAATGTGCTAATTGGTGATACAAAAAATAAGACTACCAGTAACGTTGCCAATAGTTTCTTTTTCATTTATTTATCTCCTTTCCTATCTGATAATCCAGGTGTTGTGGGATCTGTCACAATACCTAGAATAGTTAGCACAACAAATAATGCATTAACAACATCTAACAGTTGCTTATTAATCATTTCAATTTGAAATTTATATCCAAAAGGAACTGCTACTACTTGAATTAATAATAGAACTGCTGGAATAATCGAAAGCCAAAATTGTTTGTTCTTTATTCTTGATTTCCAATTAATCATTTTTATTTCCTCCAATCCCTCTAAAGAGGGTTTTATTTTGCTCTTCCAATCGGCTAATGCGTATTTCATGGTTATTTAAACGTTCAACAGCTTCCTTTAGTTCTTTCATGCTATCTTCTAATTGAGAAAAGACATGATAAAATTTCATTAATGCGAAAATAATTCCCCCTAAGAATGTAATCACTGTTAACCATTGTTCTACTGTTAAGTTCATCCTGCACCTACTTTCTACTTACAAGAAAAACCGCTTAGCTTTCGCTAAACGGTTCTCCACAAATTTTTGTATATTCTTCTTTTGTTAAGCAATTCATATTCACGTAATCTACTAAATCTTGTTTTGTATAACAATTCCAATCATACAACTGTTTAATATTATCGAAACCTGGAAAAGCATTCGTTTTCATCTTATTCCGCTCCTTTCGTAAGTTCAGCGACTTGTTTCATCAATTCGCCAGTCATTCTTTGTGTTTGTTGAATAACTTGATTCTGCTGAGAAACTTGCTTCATTAATTCCGCATTTTGCTTTTGTAAAAGTTCCAATTCCGTAGGTGGCGTTGGCTCTGGTTCTGGCACATTATCAGGATCGTATATTAAGCTTGTTCCGTCCCAGCGATAATTAAAAAAATCTGTTGGCTCTTTTTCTACTTCAAGTTCAATTTTATTCGGTTGTTCCATTGTGGAATATCCGTCTAAATAACCTTGAATATCATCAATCCAAATTTTCATGTTCTCTTTCCTCCTAGTATTCATAAATCGCACTTAACGCAAACATTTTACTGCCTGAACCAGCCGTATCACTAGAAGAGGCATTTAAGTCGTTTCCAGTAATTTTAGTATCCTTAATATATAAATATTTCCGTACTAAATTAGTATAGTATCCATGTAAAAGGAAAATAACTCCCCCAGAACCTGGATTCTGCGCATGCTGTTTAGGCACTAAGAAAAAGTGATAACACGCACCGTTCAAAGCTCCTTCTTTGGTATATTCTTGCCATTGTAAAATCCAACCATTCTCACACTGTGAAAGAGACTTAGAAGGTACTTGCCCATTTCCTGCAGCTCCGCCATACCATGCACCTGTCCACAACGGTTCTTTTTTGGTAATTTTTTGATATGCTTTGTCCGCATCTATTTTTTTTATATAAGATTCAAGCCCATCAATTGCGGCAGTATGTGTTTTAAGATAGACTGGTTTTCCTTTTTCTTTTAATTGAACAATATCTGTTGTCATTACACTTCCCCTACCTTTTCAAACGTAATTGCTGGCAATCCATCTAGCTTTGTTTTATCTTCTTTAGACATCAAGCCATTTTTTATTGAGGTTGCAACGTCTGTCGTTGTTGCATTTTGCCCTGCTGGACCTTGCGGACCAACGTCTCCTTTATCTCCTTTTGGACCTTGTGGACCTGGGTCTCCCTTTTCACCTTTCAATACTTCTGGTTTCCCTTCCACAGCATTCCAATGTGTTTGAGGAAATACCTGTGTTCCTCCTTGTTTTACTTTAACAATATCTGTCATTCAACTTCCCCTACTCTCTCAAACGTAATATCAGGTATTCTGTCAATGGCTTCTTGAACTTTTTGGTCAACATATTGTTGATTCACTCCGCCGCCATCGCCACCACCAGTTGCTGAAATAACACCATCTTCTGAAATAGAAATATTCGCTCCAGCAGTATAACCTTTCAACTCTTCCAGTTTCGATTTTAGTTCAGTGGTGAAATTTTGATCTGTTTGCTTTACCGCAGACAACGTTCCGTCTTCTGTAATTTCTAACAGTTGGCCAACCTTTATTCCGCCCAGTTCATCTGCGGTAGCGATTGGAAGAATGTACACGCCTCCCTCGCCATTTGACAACCGTTGAAACATTTCAGCAGTGATAATACCGTCTGTTTCTTCTGTCGCATAAGGAAGTTCTGTCAGTGCATTTTCTAAGCCTAGATCTGCTTTAGTGATAATTACTGCCCCAGTATATCCATTAACAGATAATACTTTTGATTGACCCGCAATAATTTTTTCTAATCCTCGAACAGCGGATGCATGTGTAATAGGATAAAACTGACGTTCCACGCCATTTTCATCGGTTTCCATCATTCGTTTTGCTTTAACCACTTATTTCACCCACTTTTTCAAACACATAAGCGTTCTGTTTTGTATCATCAACTGTTGCGATAACCAATGCCCCATCGATCGCAGGATAATCAACTGTTCCAACAATTTCTGTTTCATGATTCAGTGAAAAAGCATCATCTTGTAAAATAATCAAGTCACTTATTTCGCCATATTCTAACGTATATAAGCGTTTCTCTAATTTCTGATACAAATATTCCATATCTGCCAATAAACGTTCAGAAATTGAATTATGGCGCACTCCTTGAATGTCTACACGTGCATCCATTAGCTCGGCTAACATCGTACCGCCAGGATCAATCGTTTTTAAAATATCTTTGATTGATTCGAACCATGAAGTGAAATCTGTTTTTTGCGCATCTCGCCACGCTTCGAACTCTTCTTTTCTAGCATTCATCCAATCAGTAAAATCACCCTTATTTTCGTTGATAAAAGCGTTCATGTCCGCGATTAAATCTTCAATGGACTGCCAATAAGAACCCATTTCACCTTCTGTTTTCGAAGCAGCATTCACTACAAAGTAAGAAAAGTTTTGCGTTGCACCAATCAGGTTATCACCTTTATGAATACTGAAATATGCTTCTTGTCTGTGTAACGACTGCATAGAATATTCATCAAAGGTATACTGAATAATCCCTTTTTTGGCATTCACAATTTTTGCTGAACGTTGAATCGGATATTTATTATCAATAACCGATTCAAAAAAAACTTCGCAACCTGTTAAATCAAGTGGCCAAGCATTTTCAACTAGTATGGCTTCTAAGACTTCTGTGTTTCGATTTCCTTGTCGTACATTCTGAATCCCAATGTAATTGTAAGGTTCAGTTGTACTTAGCGTTGCTTGCCATTTAACCATTGAAAAATCCTCCTTTCGTTATTTTGGTGGAATAACAATCGATTGAATAGAATTAGCAAAATATAATCGGTCATATTTTGCGACAATTTGCCCTTGCTCGGCGTTCTGTTCTATGGTTTGGATACGTCCGTTATTTAAGCCGTAAATCACGCCCGTGTGACCATATGTTGGGTCTACTGTCCAACCTGTTCCCCATTGGCCACCTCGTCTAATATTGACGATTGCTCCTACCACTAAATCTTGATACGTTGGATTTTGGATTACTCGCCAACCTACCGCATTCCAATCATATGCTTCACCAATATCTGCAGCAGATGATGTATCACCAATTACATGTGAAAAGCCATAAATTGTTCCTGCACCTAAACCACAGCCGCCCATAAAACCAGAATATTCGGCTGGAACGGCATAACATTGCCCATTACCAAGCCATTTGCCCATTAAGGTCTCCAAATGTTCTATGCCAGCTTTTCCTGTTGCAGTAGAAGCTTTCAAATCTTTGAATTTGTCATACCATACTTGTGCATAGGTTTGTCTTTCTGGATGTGCTGCAGCTGGACGTTCAAAGTTTAATTCAAACGCATAAGCAGCTGTTTTAGGCGAGCTGACAACTTTAAATTCATCAACTGTTAATGGACTTACTTGTCCTAACCATTGCCCATTGAACATACACCAATTAATTAATTGAGCTTGGGCTAATGACGTCCTATAGTCTTGTTTGATACCTGCAGCTGCGATTAAGCGTTGTACATATTCTCGGCCATTCCAAGTTGGTGCGCCTACCAATGGATATGCTGAACCGTCCCATTGAACCCATCCGTAAGCTGGACCGCCTATTTGTTCGGTATCTGGGTTCATACTTGGACCAACTTCTCCTTGTACATTTCCAAGGATACCTGCAGCAGCTGCTTTGCTGTATCCGTTAGCTAATAGGTAACTCCATAAGTCCCAAGCAAATTTATCTGCATCGCTTGTAACTTCTGATGGATAACCACCTGTTCCAGCTCCAGAACCGCCACCACCATTTTGACCAGGTATAACTTCTTTGCCGCCCACAATCAATCGATCAACTGTCAGAATTGCTTTACTTCCATTTGGACCAAAAAAGTTAAAATTATTTCCAACAAAAAACTGTGTAGGACCAGTAATTAAATGTCCTGTGCCTGATTGGTTAGACAAACCAATAATTTTTTGGGGATTATCTGCGACTAATAGTAATGAATTCCCATCAGAAACTACAGGATTTCCATTTTTATCTGCTAACCCTGGAAAAGGATTTCCCTTTGTTCCCATCGTGCCAACGTGACTATTACCATTCCAAAACTCCATCCCTTTTTTAGTTAATTCCATGATTTTTTTCTTATTATTCCAAGCTTGTAAAGTACCGTTTACCATACGTAAAATATCTCCACAGCTATTAAATGATGTTTCAAAAATATTAGATTTTATTTTGCCAGCTCCTATAAAGTCCGCATTCAATACTCCATTAATTCCCCACGCATTTTTAAATGGACCTTTCCAACCAGTTCTTGAGAATCCAATTCCTTTGTTATTAATTGCAATCACATCTTTTGCAGTATCCGTGGATTCCGTATCTAAGTAATAATGGGTATTAGGTCGATTTTTAGGATATTGAAGTATACTTCCACCTTCAACACCGTTAATCAAATTAGTAATATAATCTACAAAATCACTCATATACTCTTTTTTTGTCAATGTTTTTATAGCTTCTTGAAAGTCTTGGCTTTGCTGTTTATAAAAAGCAACTTGGATATCTCCCGCAGTGATTTTTATTGTTTTTTCTGCTAAAGCATCATAGACAATTCCTGTAACTTTCGTTTGAATGTCAATATCATAAAGCTTGTGGTATACAGTGAATGTATCGAATAAATTATAGTTACGCATCTTAGCAAATTCTTTTGCTTCTTCTGAATCTGTAAGTTTCTCAATTTCTAATTCAATAGAAACTTTAGGCTTATCACTTCCTGGATATAATGTAGTGAAGTATTTACTTGCCACTTTATTTAAGCTAGCTATATCTTTTACTCCTTGATCTTCAGTAAACTGAATGTATTGAGCGTAAACATCAGGATACTTACTGATATATTCGCTTTTAACTGCATTTCCATAAATCCGTTGAGAAGTTCCGTCTGCTCCACTTTGAAGCTCTGCAAATGGCAAAACTTTAGTAACAATTGATTGCCAATCAAATTTAATGGTTAATCCTTTTAAATCTTTACCATAACGAACAGTTCCAACGTTATCTCGTCCTCTACGCCTTAGCAAAGATAATTTAAAAGGCTCTCGTTTTATTTCTCCGCCCCAGTATTGAAGTAGAGAACCTTGTTCCCCTGCAATACAATTCAATACATTTCTAGCTTCAAATGTAGTGCTAGAAGCTGTATTTATATCAGAATATAGTTTGATATCACAAGGTTCGTCCATGTTCTGTTCGATTAATTTCATTGCTTCTGCACCATTACGATTATCAACTGTTACTAGCCTCACTTGTCTGTTTCCTAGCTTATAAGTACGAGATTGGGCATAAATAACAATGCTATTAGTAAAAGTATCTTTAAACGTTTGTTTGATCTCAAAAATGTGGTATTCTTCTAAGTCATTTGGCTTTGCTTTAATTTGATAGCCATTTTCGAAATAATCACTAAATCTGCTAATCGCTGGATAGTCCATTTCTAGTTCATATTTTCCGTTTGCTTCTTCAGTGATTTCGCAACGTGTCGCATCAACAAGACGTCCTAATCCATTTGTTGAAAAATCTTTTTCTCCAGGTTTAAAAATAACTGGAATCAAACCTTTCGCCTCCAATTCGGCTGAACCTTAAACTCTGTTACTTTACCAGTCCAGCGAAAATTATTCTCTCCACATTTTAAAATCGGATAATCTTTAAAAAGTGTTTTATGATCCAAGATTTCAAATGCTCCGCCTGATTTTCTATAAGCTTCTTGTTTTTCTGAATCTATAATGATGTCACCGTTAATTGCTTTTAATGAATATGATTGATTATTGATAAAAAAAGAAATATCCCCAGACCCCAAAATCTGAATAATGGGTTCTGAAGGATATTTTTCTGTATTGATTAACTGATTAGGATTACTTATCCAATATTGGCCAATACGATTTTTCTTAAAAGGTCGGATACTTACAGTAAATTCAAAAGGAATTAAAAACCCGCTTTTTCTTGTTCCTGTAAATTTTGGTGGACTCGTTACAATCGCCTGATAAATATAATGCTCATCAAAATAGACAATAAAATCAGAATAGTTTCCCATATCGAGCCAAAAGGAAATTTCATCTTCTAAAAAAGAAACTTCTTGTAAAGTATTTGCTTTCGCATAGCATGTAATGGTACGTTCTACATTTTTATAATATGCAAAATCAACGGCTATTGAATCATTACCCATTCGCTCCCTAAGCTCTACCACACGTCCTGCAGAAAGTCGTTCAGGTCTTTCTCTCATAAATACATTGAATTCAGAACTATGTTTTCCATTAAGAAAAAACTGTCCTCTTTTAAATTCCACCAAAAGCACCCCCCGTTGCATCACTATCTCTATTTTTAACAATTTGAATATACTTAACGAGGTCTTTAGCCATATCCATTAATTGTTTTTCATTTAATTTTCCCATAGCTTGTATATTGATATTGAAAGTATCACCGCCAATATTAGTCGTAGCATTACCTTTATTTTTAGCTAAGCTTTCTGTTTGAGCTCCTTGTTGGTTGATATATCTGCCAGTAGTAGAAAAATTTGGTAACTCTGTTGGTAAATCGGTCATTTTTTTCACTGATTTGTCAAGCGTTCCTTTTTCTTGGTCAATACCAGCTACAACACCTAATACAATATTTTTACCAATCATATCCCGCATCCATCTTGAAGGTGAATGAATGCCTAAAGCACCTTTGATTTTTTCTTTAATATTACCAGCAACTTCTTTAATTTTTTTATTCACAGCACCAATCATTGAACCAATACCGTTAACTAATCCTTGGATAATATTTTTACCAATTTCAAATAAATCGATATGGCGCATATCATTAAAGGTTTGCTTCACATTTTCAACTGTATCACTAACGCTTCTTTTAAGATTATTCCACGCATTTTTAGCACCTTGTACCAAATTGTTGAAAATATTAATTGTTCCCTGTTTTAAGTTTTCCCAACCGTTAATGATGCCGTCTTTTATACCTGTCACAAGATCAACAATCCACTGTTTAAAATTATTCCAGGTATCTTTTGACCATTGAACAGTTGCGTTAAATGTATCAACTGTGCCTTGTTTTAAGTTATTCCAACCATCAATTACACAATTTTTAATGTTTTCTACTGTTTCAAAGAACCAAGTTTTCAAACTTTCCCATATTCTAATTGCTTCAAATTTAATATTTATCCACGTTTCGATGATAGAATATTTAATTTCAATCCAAACGTTGATCGCTCCATATTTAATGTCAATCCAGAGTAAGGTGAAAAATAACTTCACATCAATCCAAATCTTTTTAATTGTCAACATCAATCCATTAAAAATAGAAGTGACTGAATAGGAAATAGCTGTAACAGTGTTATAAAAGATATTTTTAATCCCGAACCAAATAGTCTGAGCAGCTTCAGCAATATTATCCCAAACGGCAATCATGTTTTCTTTTGCCTCTTCCCATCCACCTGTGATCATTGATGTAATGAAAAGAATTGGAGCTAATAGAACATTTTTTAGAATGGTGACGACATTTTCAGCGATCATTTTGACATTTTCAATGTTCGCTTTCATAGCGTTAACAACCATTTTAAACGCATTTTTGATTCCTGTTACATATGGACCAATATATTTCCAGACAAAATCAAATGCTGTTGTGAAAACATCTGATATTGATTTTCCAACACCCTTAAACCAATCTTTCACATTATCAAAGCCATTTTTAAAACTTTCTCCAACACTTTTAGCACTGTCAGCAGCACTTTGTTTAATATTTTCCCATGTATTTTTTGAGCCTTCTTTTGTTGAATTCCAAAGTCCACTGAAAAATTCCTTGGTACCGTTCCACTTATTTTTAACCCAGTCGGCTGCATTTCCAGGTACTTCTTTCATCCATGTGCCAGCATTCGAAAAAGCCTCTTTTGTGCCATCCCACATGTTACTGAAAAATTTCATTGTGGAATCCCAAGCTTTCACAACTGTTTCTGCAGCACTAGAAATAAATTCTTGTATATTTTTCCAAATATTTTTAACAGCATCCCTAAACCCTTCGTTAGTCTTCCAAAGATAAATAAATCCTGTAACTAAACCTACAACTGCAGCTAAAATAGCGACAAATGGATTCGCCAACATAGTTGAATTAAGTATCGCTTGCGCAATTGATAATCCTTCTGTTGCTTTTTGCCAAGCCGTGAATGCTGCACTTACTTTTTTAGCAAGCATCAACGTTCCAATACTGCCAGCTAAACCTGCAAGCAATGGAGCATAAGGTTTTAACGTATCATACAATGTTTTGGCTGTTTTAATCATTGGCGGAATCATCTCGGCAAATTTAGATAAAGCTGCTTCCATTTTTGCCCCTTTGTCAGCAATGATTTCACTAATACTTCCAAAACCTGCACTTTTTAAGCCTTCGTCAATTTTAGTTACAACGTTAGCCACACCACGAACGATTGCAGTCTTCATGTTAGCTAAACCTGTTTTAATACCAGCGGTAGAATCTTTAGCAATCTGTTCTAATGATTTAAGACCGCCACCGCCTTCTTTATTTAATTTGATTAAAGCATCTTGAAATTCTTCAACTGAAATTGAGCCATCAGAAAGCCCTGCTTTCATCTGTCCAGCTGTTAATCCCATCTGTTTTGCTAAAGCGTTTAATGCTGGTCCTAAACCACTATTAATCATTGAATTCCAAGTTTCAGCATCTACTTTACCATTTGAGAACGATTGGGACAGCTGGATAATAGCATTTTCTACCATTTCAGCAGAACCACCAAAACCGAGGATACCGTTATTTAAAGCTGCGAAAATCTGTTCTGATTTACCTAAATCATTTGTTGATGAAGCGATTAATTGAACACCTTTAATAGCGCTATCTAACGGCGTAGGCAGCCCTTGGATACTTTTCTTTAAGCTATCCATTGTTTTAGATGTTTCACCAGCTGAAAAGCCCATATTTTCAAACACACGATTTGCGTTATTTAACGTATCTACACGATTAATGGCCCCGTCGATGTTGCTGGTAATCAATCCAATACCTTTAGAGATAATTTTAGTTGCTCCGCTAGCTAAAAAGTTACCAACAAAAGACGTCCATATGCTCCCAAGAGATCGGCCGCCTTTTTGTCCTGTTCTATCAACTTCAACATCAAAGCCTTGTAACTTTTTTACTGCTGAATTTAATCCTTGTGAAAAGCCAGATTCATCCAGTATCATTTTTAAAACTAAGTCTTCATTGTTCAAAAAGTACCCCCTCCCTCTTAGAACATAGTATTTTCATCAAGATATTTGATATTTTCAAATTCGTCTACAGCATCTTTAAATGCATAAATTTTCAAAAGCTCGTTTAAATCTGTGTTTTCGATCTCATTTAAAGTCCACCCATTCTCAAGAAGCGAACTTTTTAGTTCTGCTTCTCGATATTGTGGCGTGTACTTAAAATGAGGATGATATAAAAGTTCCGTTACTTTTTTTTCTGTTCAGAATAAATTGCATCATAACCAGAAGTAACAGAACCTAACAATTGAGCTGTAATTTTCAATAATTCACGAGCATCCATACCGTCAATATATTCTTGTCCAGTAAACTGTTTTTCAAAAATAACGTCAGCAATAAAGTCATAGCATTCTCTTAAAATAGGACGAATTGCTTCCATATCATTTGTTTTTGTTGCTTCTTCTAACCTGATTTGTAAATCCGTACCTGTATCCATGACTGAACCTGGTAAAAATTCTGCCGACGTGAATTGTTTTGTAGTATATTTGCTTCCATCTTTAATCATTAATTTAATTTTTTGTTGAAATTTACTTGCCATTTTAATTCCTCCATATAAAATAGGACGACAAGGTCGTCCTAAACTGTTATTTTTAATCTGCTGTTGTTACATTTAATGTACATTTTGCGGTAAAGTTACCATCTTCTGTTGTGACTACGATTTCCGTTGTCCCTTCTCCTACAGCAGTAACCTTCCCTTGAATTGGTGTTACAGTTCCAATAGCCTCACTTTCTGAACGGAACTGATATTTTTTATTTGAGGCGTTATCTGGTGTAATTGTCGGTGTTAAGGTTGCTGTTTGGCCAACTTTTAAATTTAACTCTGTTTGGTCTAAAGTTACACCAGTAACAGCAGTAGTATTTTCTTTACGTGGATCCATTACCTCAGTAAACCAGTTTTTAATCATCTCTAAGTCGACACCTTCATCGTCTTCATCCACGGAATACATATAACCCAACCCTGGAACATCAACGAAAGACCCCGTCCATTCTGGATGAGTATAAGATACTGAACTTCCTTCTAATGTAGATGTTTCATCAGATGTTAAAGCAAATTTTCCTTTATAGAAAATCGTATAGCGATATTTACCGTTCGATTTTCGGCGACGGTAAGCAAATGCTCCATCTGATGCAATATCATCCGCAGACCGCAATACGCCACCCTTTAATTTTTTCCCCCTGTAATTTCAGCTAAAACTTCATTTTGGTAGCCGTTTGTTTCTAAAGTAACTTCTGCACCACCAAATGCAACATACTGATCTTGAACTACACTATCGCCATAGTCAGGCGTTGTTTCTGTTGTAACATCTGGTTTGATACTGACAGCAGTACCGATTGTAATTGGCGTTCCGTAAACTGGAAAAGCGCCCGTTTCGTCTTTTAGTGGGAACCACGTTGGCTTCTCTACAGAAATGACACTTACATTTTTCATTTTTGCCATCTATTTTTCACTCCATTCAATTAATTGTGGGAACGCAACATTAAAATTGATATGTTGAATTCCGTCTGTTTTAAACGTTTGATAATCTTCTGGAAACAATTCATTTCCGTCCAAATTCAACACATTAAAAAAAGCCCCACAGCTTTCTGTTAGGCTTGTTACTAATTGTTTATCTTTCTTACTATCAACCAGTGCAATATCAACATTGTATGCTTTATTTTGAACGTTTTGACCTACATTATCAGTCAGACTCTCTTCAAGACTTAACACAAAATAAAACGGTTCTGACGATTGCATTACATCATCAAGATAGATAGGCGCATTCGAGAACTGTTTTATTGTGTCAGTAAGCATTTTTAAAATTTTATCGTACATATCTATCCTTTCTTAACAATGATAATCGCCATTTGTTTAAATCGTTTCGGAATATATGTTGCATTAGCTAATTTATTAGATTTTTGCAACATAAATCTGCCTTTAACAAATCCGCCATTTTTTGTTCGGTGGCCATCGTTTACATATCTAAAGTATTTTTCATTATTAATCAATGCTCCCACGATACGACCACTAGACAACTTTCTAGCTTTAATGATTCGATAGCCTCGTCTTAAATCACCCGATTTAATTGGTGTCATAGGTACAATTAACTGATAAATTTTAGCTAACGAATCATTCACCATTGCAGCACCTTCTTTTTCAGCAATGGGTGTCATTTTCTTTAAATTTGCAATAACTTTATCAGCATTTGATTTCATTCTAAGATCGCTTTTACTCATCAATTGAACTTCCTGATAGCACTACTTCTATATGGCTTGGATAATAAAAAGGTTTTTTTGAAAATAACACATGTTTTTGACCTGTACCTTGAGTAATAGTTATTCTATCTCCTTTTTTAACTTTTATATTAGGTTCTAAAAAAAGTTTTTGTTCTTCATAAGAGATATTAAACGCTTCTTTGTTTTCTATTACAGGTAAGTTCCCCATACTTCCTTGAGAGAAAGCACAGGGTAACTTGCCAACATGAATTGGAAAATAAACTTGTTCAGTAATCCCACTTTCCGTATTTTCAATATCGCTCATTCTCTCAATAACACAGGTATCAAAATAAGTAGCTGCTAAAATTTCTGCTTCATTCAATAGAAAAACACCCCGCTATCACAGCCTAAAATACGTTTAATAGCACTGCTATAGTTCTTCATGAGTGATTGTATGTCTTTTGATTCAACTACATAACTAATTGATGTATCACCACGTTTTACACTAGCTACAGACTTATCTATTTCGTTTTTTAAAGCTTTGTAGATAACCTCAATTATAAGTTGTTCAAACTCGTCCCAAGCAATATCAATTTTGCAAGTATTGTAAGAATTGATTTCAAAGATAACAAGGTTTAAAACAGACAAAATCCTATCTTCAGAAGCGTTAGGTAGCATCAATTGAATTTTCTCAACGATTTCTTCTTTTTTTTCATCAACCATAAAGCATCATTACCTAAACTTTAAAAGTATCTGCAGCACGTTCTAATATCTCAATAGCTTCTTTGTCATCTTCTGAAACTACAAATTCATTATTTTCGTTTGCTGTGATAAATTTTTTTGTTTTAGGATGCATAAAGCCCACAAAGTTTTTCTTGTCAAGCACACGATAGGTTACTTCTTTTTTTGCTGTTGCCATTTTTAATTTCCTCCTTCGTTATTATATTTTAGGCTTTCAAGTTCAAGATTGCTCCAGAATTAGAAGCTTTGTATTCAATTGAATACTCACCAACTAATCCAATCCGTCTTGAATCTGTTGTTTTTGCTAATTCTTCCGCACGCCATTCACGTAGTGGACGTAATTTTACATAATTAGTATCAATAGCTGCGATTGTTCCATTAGGTAAATTAGGTTCAATTAACGCAATTCCTGAGCCGTAATTTGAGACAATATTTCCAAGTTGCAATCCAAAAGTAAGTTTATCGCCAAATTGCACAATTTTTGTTGATTTTTCATCCAACTGATCAGTCATTAATTCTTGCATATCAGGTGCTACTAAACATAATTTTTCGCCCATGTATCCTTTTTGGAACATTGTTTTAAATAAGGCATCAATATCTTTTCTTGTTACTGCCCCCGCAGCTGCTGTTTCGACTTTATTCGTTGAGCTAATCAAATTTAAAATTCCGTTCATCTGACGACCTTTAGAACCAGATTCATCAGCCTTTACACCAACAATCAATTTACGATTTAAGTCAATTTTCATTTCTGTAGCACGAAGAGCTACTTGGCTATTCAATTCATTTCCTACACCATCTACATTAATAGCATCTAATGTGCCAGATACAGAAGTTGATTTTCTGAAAATTTCAGTATAGTTGTTAAACCATGTACGATCAGATTCCGCATCTGCGTATTCTCCGCCTTCTAATTGAGCAGATGAATCATCATTATTCATGCCGTATTCTCGCCATTTAATCTCAGTTGACTTGGCAGCTTCAACTTTGCCTGCGCCTAACAAATAGCTTAAAAATGGTGTATTTGGAACTTGTAATGCATTAACTTCCTGTGAAATATCTAAATACTCAAGATTATTTAATGAACTTTTTTTCATTTGTAGTTTCCTCCTAATCGATAAATGCTTGTAATTTTTGTCCTAATGCTGCCTCTGGATTTTCAAACGATTTTGTTTGATTACCAGTTACCATGTTGGTTTGTTGCGATTTATTACCAAAAGCTTTAGTCATTTCTACATTTTTAATAGCTTCTGCATGCTTATCATTTATTGCTTCCAAAAGCTCTGTAAAACCTTCTACAGCCTTCTTAGTAAATTCAGTATCTGAACTAACAAGATTATTTAACATAAATTGAGAAATAGAATCTTTCAAATCTCCATCCCAATCTAAGCCAGCAATTTTTTCTGCAACAAAAGCCTTATTATCACTAGTCACACGTAATGCCTTTTCAGCTTCAAATTCAGCCTGTAATTCTTCTAATTTAATTT
The DNA here is from genome assembly GCF_001811595.1 of Enterococcus sp. HMSC078F03. Taxonomy (NCBI): domain Bacteria; kingdom Bacillati; phylum Bacillota; class Bacilli; order Lactobacillales; family Enterococcaceae; genus Enterococcus; species Enterococcus sp. HMSC078F03. The sequence continues at coordinate 66,644 of NZ_KV805560.1, forward strand.
GTTCAGGAGTTTTATTTTTCTTAGATTCTTCATACTCCTTAATTGTTGTTTCCTTAATTTTTTCAAGATTATTTTGTTTCCAAGCTTCTAATTGTTTATCTGCAGCTGATTGTGACTGTGATTGTACAAATTTTTGTGCTTCTTCATTTGATTCTACAAATGCCTTAAAATCATCGAAAGTGAAGTCTGTAGCACCTTCTCCTTCAGCAAACATTTGTAAATCCATTGGTAATAGGTTTGGTTTCATTTTTTTCTCCTTTCGCCCCACGATTCGACTAATCGCCCCGCATTGCTTTAGATTTATTTATTGCGCTCCACCATTCAATTAAGCCCAGCATTGCGCTAGTTTAACGTCATTTCGGACAAAATAAAAAGCCTAACTTTCGTCAGACTTTAATTGCTTTTCTTCTCTTAGTAAATGCTCTTCATAATCTGCATCTAAGTAATCATAGGGATCCATCTAATCACTTCCAATTCTTATGGACCAGTTCAGCACCTAACATTTGATAATCAGTGACAGCATCTTTTACATTTTGCAGAGTCCTAGACACAATCGAAATAGTTAATTTACTTTTTCTACCTGGTATAGAATACAAAATATCGACATGGCAATAATTACCACTCCAAACTGATTCAAGCCCATCTTTAACGATATTACCGTTGCCGTCTCTTAAAGTGTGCTTGGTCAAATATCTTTCGTTTTCTTGTTCAAAAACTTTTTTATAGGCTTTTTCTGTACCATTGGTAACTTCTAGATTCAACACTGCTTCAAATAATCCTTTCATAACCTCACCTCCAAATTTAAGCATAAAAATAGCACTCAAAGTTATCCTTTAAGTGCTTAGTATCTTATTTTTTAGAGTTAGCAATTATTGTTTCCTTAAGAACTCTCTTATCCTCGTTAGTTATTCCATTGAAATAAAATTCAGAAACATTATCGAAATGAACATACCCTAAATTGTCTTCTTCTAGTCGATTGAACATATATTCAAAATTTTCTAAAGTTTGTTCAGAATAGTCACCGTTTAGACTACCAAAAGAAAATTCCAAATGTTGCATTAGTATCTTCATTTCTTCACCCCTAACATTGTCCTATTTAAAATGTTATATATAGCACCTTTTTGAATACCATCATACCCACTTATAAGCGCATATATATCTTTCTGAGTATCCATTAAAAAGTTTTTCGATAATAAAAAAGCATAATATTTTGCATCTTCTCCAAAATTATCTGCTATTTTTCTAAAAGCTTCTCTTTCTTTCAAAAAGATAGAATCATCAAGTAAATTTATTTTTTCAAGCAAGTATGCCGTTATCAATTGGCCGTTATTGCCATTATTTGCATATTCTTGTGCTTTAAATTTGGCACTAGTAAAATAACTCCCTCGTCCATTTGCAGAAGACCTAGCTCCTGAAATATCGAAATGGCTTCTTAAAAATCTATCAATTTGCTCTTGCGATGTGTCATCACCATACTTAAAATCTACAATACCTCTATAGACTGGTATTAAATCGTCTACATCGGTTACCTTTTGAGGCAAACCGTCAAATCCGTTATTTTTCAATAAATATCTGATAAATTTTGATTTTTCATCGGTATAGGGATTATTTTTATCTGCAAATTTTTTATCTTCAAACAACTTTATCACGTCAATACCTGTTTCATTTTTATAATTACTAATGACATCTTTCGTTCTATTAATTATATCATTAATTCTTTCTGTGTCGCCAATATTTTCTTCTGTTAGTTTAGAAAGACTAAATCTATTGGCTATTGTAGTTGATTTCGGATGATTTAATTTAATGCCCCACTGCTTACTTGCAAATTCATCTAATAAATCACCAAACATCTCTTCATACAATTTATCTATGTCATCACTAATTTCAGGAACCATTGGTATTTCAGTACAACGGCAACGTCCATGATACGGTGGGTGCCAATCATCTTTAATCTCTTTTCCATGACGTCTACCACAAATAGAACAAACACGTTCATCTTCTGCCGACCAGCTTTGTGTTTGCTTAATACCTACATCCTTTAGCGATTTTCTTACACCTTCTACCGCAAAATGTGAATATTCTGTTCTGACAAGATTTTCAATCGATCGATTAAACTTTCCTTGTTCCAATTTAAACATGCCGCTAACAACACCATCGTTTTTCATCGTTCTAAGAGCTTCTAAAACACCTTCGCCACTTGCTAAAGAATTAATAATAGAATTACTTAGACGTTGCTCTAAACTTGAAATATTGCCCCACAAGCGAGATGAAAAAGTTTTGCCGCTCCATGGATAATTCAGAATGTTTTCCAGCTCTTTTTTTGATAAACCAGGTGCTGAACCGCCTAATAATTGCATCAACGTATTAGAATTAGAATTGTAGATTCGTTTTGTAATGTTCTCTAAGTCGTTATTAAATTTACCGTTAACATCACTGGATATTGCTTCACCTGCAAGAGTAGAAAAGATGTCTGCTCGTAACTGTAACAAGCGATTAACTTTCGCATAGTCAAAGGATGGAAAATATTCATCAATAAACTGCTTATAAGCTTCGTCAGACTCCATCAACTTTTCATAGTTCTTCTCAATATACTTACGGTACTTCTCTTGGTCTCGTTTGCTAAAGTCTTCTAGCATTTCACTTTGAGTGATATCGTGTAAATCAGCTTGTGACAACAGCTGTCTTTGAATTTTAACTAAAGCACGTTCGAAAACAGATTCTAGCTCATTAAGAGTTTTCTTTTCCAGTTTCAAACGTGCTTTATCTTCTAATCCACGACGTTTTTCCCAATAACGTTCACTAGCCGTTGTTTTCTTCTTCGTCATTACCTGCACCACCTAGTTCATCATATTCACCGCTAGGATAATCTTGACCTTGTTCTAAATTCATCAAGTCCATTTCATAATCTGGGTCTTTAACAAATGGAATCTGATTAATAATTGTTCGTTTGGATACAAACGGTGAAAGTTTAGGCAATGCATCAGCAAGATAACCGATGTCTGTTGGCAAGCTACGACTGAATGTGAATACAATTTTTGACACATCAACATCTAATTTATCCCTAAATTTAATAAAGGCAGACATCGTCTCAGCTGCCTCTTTCAATCCTTCTTTAAAATACTGTTCTTTAGTATTTGTTTTAGCTTCTAGTGCAATAATTTGCCATTTGCGAGCTTCGCCAGAGCTATTAGACTTAAATACTTCATCATTGAAATCAATTGACTTAGTTACCGTGTAATAAAGCTTTTTCAGCTTATCAAGATGATACTCGTTGAAATCTTTATTAATGTCTTTCGTTACATACCCAACCTTAGCTTGTGGATCAGGCAAATTAATAATACCTAATTGTTCCATCATTCTTTGTGCTTCTTTTTCATCTAATCGTGAGCCACTAATGGCCATATAAGCAAGTTTAAACTGTTCAACTTCGTTTTGTTGGTCTGATAAGCTTCTATCAAATGCATCAGAAAGTTCTTCCGCCACTTCAAAATCGCAATAACGATTCGTGTTATTTTTAAATTCTGATAGGTAAAACGTTTCTAGCGGATTTTCTACTTCCTCAATCAATTTAAATGTTCCAGATGCACTGACTAAATTAGATTCAACATATCTGCTATATATACATATTCTTTTTTTAGTAATGACTTTCATTTCTTCGAAAAATTTTTTTTGATGTGTGTCGTATTTTTCACGAATAAAGATATCTGCATTTTCGTATTTTTCAGCTTTCCATGGTTCGATATTGCTCGCCCATAATTGCCAACCTTCCACGGTTTCAACAGGTTCTAACAAACGAAAAGCAACACCACAAGCTCCTTGAAACCGAGCTGTATCAGAATCAAGCATGGCAAACCGCATATCGTTTACTAACTCTGTTAATCTGTCGAATTCTTCAGGAGTTTTTGTCTCATTTCTGACATTCCCTGAAAACAAGTCTTTTACCTTTGAACCCATTTTTTGCAATATAGATTTGCGTTGTTCGGTAATATCATAATCCCACTTAATTGGAATGCCTGTGAAATGGTCAGCTGCTTGGTCGATAATAGTATTGTATAAACCAGCATGAAGTTTATTATTCACTTTTATAATCTCTGTGTTTGGTTTAGGTCTTCTATCGATCTCATTTTGTTCGCTTGTATAGGCTTTGTACTTACGCTCTCTATCATCAAAAAATGGCTTCATTTCAGTAATAAAATCATTAGGATCGAAAACTTCTTCATTAATTTGTGTAGAATATTTTGTTCGCACTCTTTTATACCGCTTCAAACTTAAATTGTTTTGAAACATTTTCCCACCTCCTAATATTGGATAAACCTCACATTATTTTTATCCATATCTTCACTGAAAGCATATCTTGTCGCATCAATTGTATGGTTGTCTTTATCTTCTAACCTAGGTTTAGGATTACCGTCTTTATCAGTTTGATAATCAATATTCTCAAATTCTTTAGCAATGTTAGGAGTTCTTAATGGATCAATACAAATAAAATCCAAATCGCCTAACCATTCTTCTCCATACTCAACAGAATCAGGACCTTTTTTTACTCCGAAAACTCGTGGCATACCATGTTCACTGTTTAGCTCTGCTATTGATTTAGGCTCTGCTGAATCAGCTGCAATTCTATCTGATATATATCCTTTAGACTTAGCTTTATTAGCAAATTCCCTATTACTAATTTTCACACCATAAATTTCATCAATAGCATAGATGCCATTTTTCTTTTTGTCATAATGCCATCTAACAAATGCTAATGGATCAGTAGCATAACCGAAGTCAAGACCATTTCTGATATTGTCAAAGTTAGCAGCCATTTCATCAGTAATACATCCTTTTATTACTCGTAGATTATCAAAAGGAACAACTCCTGAACCAATAGCTTTGCCGTCATACTCCCACTCAGCACGTTTCGGATTTTTAGCCCTCGTAGCATTAACTTCTTCAATAAATGCTTGAGCTATGAATGGATTATCCTTATATGTTGAATGATGAACGAAAGTATTCTCGGGTTGGAAGCTAGATTCATATTTCTTATTAACCCATGATTGTCGTCGCTTAGGAGGATTGTATGAATAAAAGAATTTATAAAAAAGACCATCTGCTAATTCACCACGTAGTAATGAGTTAGTTATGGTTTTTACATCATCTTCTGTTTTAAACTCGGCTAATTCCTCAATCCAAGCTATAGCAAATGGAAATCTTGAATCCTTTAATGACTTAATTCTTTCTGGATTCTGTGCGCCACGAAAAACAATATAATTACCTCTAGGCTTATAGGTGATTTTCATAGGACTTTTATTTACTTTAAAATACTTAGACACACCTTGTTCTTCAATTGCCCACTTAATCTGTTCAAAAATAGATAGCTCAATCGTATTATCGACATATCTAATGGCCACAGCATTTACAGGATATCTCATAATCAATTGAACGATTATGTGTGCTATGCCAGATGATTTACCTGATCCACGACCACCTTTTTCAACAACATGTAATATATTTGAGTTTAATGCTATCCTCCAAGTAGTATGAAATGCTTTAGGAAGAAATTCAGATAATTTTTTACTCATATTCATCACCTGATATATCATCGATGAAAACTGGCATATCCATGTCTCCATTTGTAGCATCTAAACTAGCTTTAACTTTTTCAGTTTGAACCTTCAATAGTTGTAATTTGGCATCATTTGCTAGCAAAGCATTCTGTTGCTTAATAGCCTTTGTTAACTGATTGCTAATTCTTGTCAATGCTTCCTCAATAGCCAAAATGTCATCTAGTTTTCTAAACGTTTTACGAGTGACTTGTACATCTTTTAAAACTTCTCTCTTAACAGTAACCATTTTCCCATCAATTACCGATGGCTCTTTAACTTTCCGAAGCTGCTGCAAACGTTCAACTTCTTCATCATTTAAGCCAGCCTCTGCATCTTTTATGCGTTTAAGCATTCTATATTGGCGAATTTTCAGGATTCTTATTTCTTCATCCAAAATAAAAAAAGGATCATCATTCAGTTTAGAATAGATGTCCTTTTCTTCGTCAGATAGTAAGTCAGCAAATATTGTCTCATATTCACCTGTTTTTACCGCATTCTTATTTCTTTTTGGTGGCGAGGCACTTTTATTCCCTTTGTTACCTACGGCATTTTTGTTTCCAGGCGGCGCTCCACCTTTATTAGTAACGTTACTTTTTGAATTGGTAACATTACCTTTTAATTCATCAGCCCATTTATCTATCGATTTCCATTTTCTTATTTGGGAATCTGAAACATTTAATTCATTAGCTAATTCTTTAAGAACCTTTTTACCGTTTGACTTTAACCAAGTTTCTTTAGCCTGGTCACGACGTGGATCTCTTTTTCTAGCCATCCATTAACACCACCTCGCTTTCATATAAATGGTTGAGTTTTGTTTTCTAAATAATTAATTTTTCTAATTCTTTTTTTGTTTTATCTAGGATACTACAAGTTATGCTACTGATTTGTTTTTCATCCAACGTAGTTGGTTTTAATTTTGCAGTACCATCTTCTAACATTTCAAAATGTTTTAATCCGTTATTACCATGGGATTCCATACATAAGTATCTATATATACCATCATACCAATCCGACTTATCTAAACGCTCAAATAGCTTATATATTCCTTTTGTTTCTCCGTCATCATTGTACCATGGTACTAATCTATGCCCATAGAGTGAATCAAGTTCTTCTAAATATTCTATAATTTTAGGCTCATTTTGTTCATATAAAACAATTTGTTCATTAAAGCTTTGATCTTGTTCAGACATTTGTTGTAATTTTTTATTCTTTTTTTGCGCCTCATATTGTTTTTTTATATCTCTATACATGTTCAATTGATACGCTTTGCTTCTTTTAAAAGAATCTTGTTCGAGTATATACATTAAATAAATATAATTTTCCACCATTGTTCTGGATAAAGCTAAAATACCAGCATAACAAGCACTTTCTAATAAAGCATTTATTGACAGTTTTAAATCTAGAATCTCGAAACCTATTTCACTTGCGACCATATAGATCAGGGGCTCATTTGAGTCCGGTATTTTTTTAAAAATAATACTCAACGTCTCTTCATAGTTTTTGATTACTTTGTCATCAGCACTCTTTGAATTATTTTCCAAACTATTATACCTCCATCTGTCTTTTGAATTAATTATCTACTAATTACTAATTTCTTTCAACACGAGGAATAAAATAAAAGGCTACACTTTTATTGTGCGGCCTTTAGACACGTACTGAATCAGTTGAGCGGTTCGGCTGTGGATATTCATGTGTTAACGATACATACCAATAGCTTTTCATGTTCTCTCTCCTAATTGTTTTTATGTATATTTGTTTATTGTAAGACAAACGCTTCAATTCCTGTTATACTCACTGCAAGACAGCAACTCCTTTTTGCTTCATGTAACACTTCCAGTTATTTCAAAACATAATCTGCTGTCTGGCCACTAGATATTTTATCTGGTGGTTTTTCATGCGAAAACAATCCAAATATCCGACAAAACTTGACAGCTGTGTTACACTTGTTTTAGGTAGCACTCTTTCATAATAGCTAAAGTTCATAAACTACAAGTGACACGAGATTTTCACTAACGCTACCTAGCCACTAGATCCCATTTCTAGTGGCTTTTTTTGCACAAAAAATAAGTTTTGATGTGAATAAACGCTCTTTTATTCTTTATTCTTATTTGATATAATTTTTTTAGGTAGCAACTCCTTTTTGTAAATAGCAACCAACAAAAATTTTGCACGAATGCTACCTAGCCACTAGATCCCATAGTCTAGTGGTTTTTTTATGTACGAAAAAAAGACCACTCATTTACGTTGAGTAGTCTGCTTTAATTCTTTTTTCAAACGATTTAGTTTTTTTGCATCTTCTTGCTTAATGATTTCAAATAACTTAAACATAACAATACCTCCAAACAAAAAGAGGCACTTTTAAGCTAGTACCTCATCGTAAATGTAGCAGAAACATCTATTGACGATTCTTTTA